>NZ_JBQQBV010000005.1:0-406833 GCF_052246355.1 Streptomyces sp. 3N207
ACTGCGACACGATGTGCCGCTCCGGGTCCTGGTCCTCGGAGGAGCACAGACCCACCTCGGTCGACTGCTCATGCACCGCGTCGACGTCGACCGGCTCTGCCGCGGCAGCCATACGCAGCTCGCGCACCGCGCCCCGGGTCGACATGACGGGATCGCCGCTCAGCTCCTCGTCCTCTCGCTCAACGCGGTCGAGCAAGGGAGCCATCAGGCTTCCAGAGCGAATGTCTTGACCTTCGCGGAACAAGGTCTGCCGAGGCGTCGGCGGCACGGTGCGTACGCCGTTCAAACGGCGTCAGTACGGCCGAACCTGTCTACCCGGCAGAGAAAGCCGTGAACAAAACCCACGCCCGCGTCCGCGCCCGCGGCGAGCGAGCCGTCGAGACCCTCAAGACCTGGAGCGTCCTGATCAAACTGCCCTGCAGCGCGTCACGAGCAACCACGGTCGCCGCAGGCCATTTTCGCCCTGCACCACATCGAGAAGCTGGTCTACCGAGGTTGAAAAACGCTCATTTACGATTACAACGATTACAGCGCGGGGGACTGCGGCCCACCGCAGGGAGGGGTACGGGAGCTGATGAGCCTTCGTCAGTACGAATACGCCCTGGCCGTTGCCGAGGAGGGTTCGGTGACGGCGGCGGCGGAGCTGCTGCACGTCGCTCAACCGTCGGTGTCACAGCAGATCCGTGGCCTGGAGCGGGAGCTCGGCGTGAAACTGTTCGCCCGCACGCCGACCGGACTGGTGCCCACCGTGGTCGGACGCGCGTTCCTGCGGGAGGCGGAGGTCGCGGTGAGCGCGTCGCGGCGGGCGAGGGCGACGGCGCGGGCCGGTGCCGACGAGCTGGTGGGCGAGCTGTTGGTCGCGGTGCAGATGGGCTTCGGCACGCGGCAGCTGCCTGGTGCGCTGGGCGCTCTGCGTCGCCGCTTCCGGCGGTTTGAGGTCACCGTGTTCGAGGAGCCGAGCTCCGCCGAGCTGGATCGGCTGTGCCGCAGGGGCGTGCTGGACCTCGCTCTGATGGCGGCGTGCGAGCGGAGCCCCGCCGACGCCCACCACCTCGGCGACGAGGAGTTCGTCGTGGTGCTGGGCGCCGGGCACCGGCTGCTCGCTGCGGACCGGGTCGAGTTGTGCGAACTGGAGGGGGAGCCGTGGGTGAGGTTCGACCGCGACAGTGCGCTCGACGGCGTACTGCTGGAGGTGCTGCGGGAAAACGAGCTGACCCCGACCACGGTCGCCCGCGTGTCCCAGACGGCGACGGCCGTGCGCTGGGCCGCACACGGGTTGGGGGTGACGCTTGTCCCGGCCTCCGCGGTGCCCCCGGGTCATGAGCACCTCGTGCGCCCGGTGTTCCCGGTTGTGTCCCAGCCCGTCATCGCCGTGGTCCGACACGACGCGGGCCCGGCGGAGACGGCCCTGCTCGAACTCCTGCGGCAGGAGACCTGGTCGGAGCCGGAGTCCGCTTCCTTCTCACCGGTGCCCTGACGGCCGACTCACCGGTTTCCTGACGGCCGAGAAGGAAGCGGGCGCCGCTGAATTCTTCCTGTCGAAACTGGTGCTTTGTCAAATTGGCATTCCGAAATGCGGTCGGCGTCAGCCCATGGGGAATTCGCCGCCGTCCACGATGAGATTCCTCCCGGTCAGCCAACTCGCCCGGTCGGACACGAGGAACAGCACCGCGTTGGCGATGTCGTCGGACTGACCATCTCGCCCCAACGGTGTGGTGTCGTCGGCGTTGGTCTCTGCCGGCGCCGCGCCCATGCGTGCGGATACCTCCGCCCACTGCTCCCGCGTTGCTTCTCCGCCGGGGGTGGCGGTTCTGCCGGGAGACACGGTGTTGACCCGGATTCCGAACGGGGCGAGCTCCAAGGCCAGTCCCCGGCTGTAGTTCTCCAGCGCCGCCTTCGCCGTGGTGTAGTGCAGGAACGGCCCTATCGGGGTGAGGACCGCGGCCGAGGAGACATGCACGATCATCCCTGAACGCCGTTCCCGCATCCCCGGTAGCAGCAGCGAGTCCAGCCGCACCGACGCCAGGAAGTTCAGGTCCAGCGCGTCCTGCCACTCCTCGTCAGGGATGGCCGAGCTGTCCTCGTGCGGTCGCGCCCCGCCCGCGTTGTGGACCACGACGTCCACCCCGCCGAGTACCTCCTGCGCGGCCGCGGCGAGCGCCTCCGCTCCAGCCCGTGTCCGCACGTCGGCCTCCACGAAGGTGGCCCCCTCCGGCACCGTGCTCGTCGCCGACCTGGCGGTCGTGAGCACCACGGCACCCGCGTCCAGGAGTTGGCGCACGACGGCGGCTCCGATTCCACGAGAACCACCCGTGACCAGGGCCCGCTTTCCCGCGAGTTCTTGAGTTCCCGCTCCGTTTCCGCTCGTGGTCATGCCACCGGTCCTCTCGGTTGCGTGTTTGGCCGCTCGACGGAAGAAAGATCGACGTACGCAGAGCGCGAACCTTCGGAGAAATCGCGGTGAGCACCTCGTCGAGCTGTTTCACGGTACGTACGGAAAAGAGCGAGCGGCAAAGACCAAATGTCAGCAGGCGCTATAGGGGATTCCTATAGCACCCCGCCCCTCCGCCCGTGAACGGCGCAGGAAGCGGATCGAGGCGACCCCTCCACCGCTCCACCACGACACCGCCGCGTCCAGCCCCACTTTGCGGCGGTCTCACCCAGCAAGCATGTCCGCCAGCACGAGATGCTCGACGCCGCCAGGCGGGACCGTCAGGACGCGCTGGCACCGCTCGACCTGTCCCGTATCGCCCACGCACGGACACGCGAGTAGGACGCGATACGCGGATTCACCTGAGAAGTGCTCCTTCGGCGACAACGGACAAGACCTCCGGAAAGTCTTACCGTTGCCGATCAGGAGCACTTCTTGCGTTCTTGATCATCCGCCATACCGGAGCCCGAAGAGCCAATGACTGACATCAACATGGGTGAACGCATTCGTCTGCTCCGTGAGTCCCGTGGCATGTGGTATGAGCAGCCCGGTGCTGGCTGGTCTATGCGTGGCCTGGAGCCGATCGCCGATGACGGCGAGACCGGGACCACCGTCCGGTTCCTCCCCCTCCCACCGAGTCGCTGCCCGTCGCGAACGCTTTGACCGCCGATGAGCTGACACGGCTCACCACATCGTGGCCGTACCTGCCGTACCTCAGGTTCGAGATTCACGACAGGCGCGCTGGATGATCCACGCCCATCGAGGCTGTGCAGCCCCTGACAGCAATACGGGGGAGAGGCCATCAAGAAGGTCGTGGTGCGATCCGCGGTGCTCCTTATTCAGTTCCGCTCCGAATGTCCTCCGCAGCCCGTTGCCCGCTACGGATTGCGCCTTCCATGAGCGCGAACCAGTCGCCTGCCGTGTGCTCGCCCGCAAAATGGATCGGCCCCACCGGTGCCCGCATTGCAGCGACGTCGGCCGAATCACCCAGTGATCCGGTGGAATAGGCGCCGAGCGCCCAGGGGTCGTCGTCCCAGGTGCTCAGAACGGCGCTGTGATGGTCGACTGCCAGCTCGGGCCGCAGGGTTCGCAACATGGTCAGCCATCTGCTGGGCCCGTCGGCCACCTCGAGACCGCGCAACGCCTCGGACGAACCGGCGAAAGCGTGCACGGCCGATTCGGCCAGGTGCCCGCCGCGGGTTGCGGTCCAGGTCCAGAAGGCATGATCGACCGACAGCACCGCGCTCGGAGCGGGGCGAGAATCCAGCGGTGCCGCGAGCTTGGCGGCGTGGCTGTACTCGATCCGGTCCAGCAGATCGGCCTTCCACGCCGGCAAGTCCGGTTCGAAGTCGATGCGCCGCCACACCGTCGCCGGAGTGGTCACCACACATGCATCCGAGGCTGCTTCTCCACCGCGCCACCGCACCGACACTCCGTTGCTGGACCAGGCGATCGACTCGACGGCGTGGCGCAGCAGAATCTGCCCGTTGAGCTCGGCAGCGGCACGCAGCGCCAGTTGCTGATTTCCCCCTTCGCATCGGTACGCTTCCCGGCCCGAGAACGACGCCGCGTCGTGGCGCAAGACTTCCACCCCAAGCCGTGCAGGAGCTTGGGCGAACGACACCCGCAGCCGAGCCGCGATGGCGCGCCGCACCCGGCCCGGGAGAGCGATCCGCTCCAGTGCTTCGGCAACGGTCCCCGTCTTGGCCGCGGTCCGGAGGGCCTCGACGCCTGCCAGGACATCGCTGCGGGCGACCGTGCCGACGGAGTCCCGCGGTTCGCGGTCGGAGTAGCTCATCCCGGTCGGCAGCAACCGGATGCCGAGCGCACCGGCCAGCTGTTGCACGGCGGTCTGGCCGTCCTCGATGAACTCCGCACCGCGCTCGAACCACACTCCGCCGTCCAGCTGCTGCGACCAGACTCGCCCACCCACCCGATCTCGGGCCTCAAGGACCAGCACCGTGTGCCCCGCCGCCTCAAGAGCTCGTGCTGCCGCGAGCCCTGCCAGTCCGGCTCCTACCACCGTGACACGCATGTCAGTCACCGATCCCGTTCACGGCCGGGACCTCTTCCACCACGGCGCTGAGCTCGGCCAGCGTGCCGAAGTGGTAATCGGGCACGGCAACCGAGAGTGGGGCGGGCGTGGCACCGAAACCGTCCCGCCCCTGACGCCGCTCGATCCAGCACGTCGCATAGCCGAGCCGACGCGCCACTCCGATGTCGTGATACTGGCTCTGCGCCACATGCAGCACATCGGATCGGCCGATCTGGAGCACACTCTGTCGGCCCAGGCAGTAGGCGAACACCTGCGGATCAGGCTTGTTCACCCCGACATCCTCCGCGGTGACCGAATCGTGGAAAGGATCCCCGAGCGTGCGGCTCATCGCCCGCGTCGCGGCATTGTCCGCATTGGTCACAGCGACCAGACGGAACCGACGATGCAGCGCAGCCAATGCATCCGGAGCGTCGGGGAAAGCCGGCCATGCCGAGATGGACAGTCGCAATGGGCTCGGGCTTCCGCAGCCGTCCAGAGCCGGTACGCCGAGGCGGTCCGCCAGCCGCGTCGAG
Organism: Streptomyces sp. 3N207; assembly: GCF_052246355.1. Lineage (NCBI taxonomy): Bacteria > Bacillati > Actinomycetota > Actinomycetes > Kitasatosporales > Streptomycetaceae > Streptomyces > Streptomyces sp. 3N207. The sequence goes on from NZ_JBQQBV010000005.1 coordinate 5,000, forward strand.
ATCGGATCCAGCATTTGCGTGAACGGCAGCTGCGGCGTGCGCTGTTGCTGCTCATCCTCTGCGACGCCGAATGCCTCGAGAACCTCCTCGCCGCTCAACCTTGAGCCGCCCGGTCCTGCTACCCGGCGCACACACTCCACGATGCCGGCCTCGAAGTCGATCAATGTCCCGACGACGTCGAAGGTAAGCACCCGGAATCCGCGCAGAGTTCCCCTCTCGGTTCCGCGCCGACTCACGGCTGCACCACCAGTTTGCCGACGAAGTCCTTGGACTCGAAGTGCTTCTGTGCGGTCGCGAGGTCGGCCAACGGGTACCGAGCGGCCACCAACGGACGGAACGCACCACGATCGACCAGGTCGACGACCGCGGCGAAGTCGTCGTGGGTGCCGAACGACGACCCGAACAAGGTGAGCTGACGCAGGTAGACCGTCCGCAGGTCGGTCTCGACCAATGGTCCGGCGATAGCACCCGCGACGACATAGCGGCCCAGGGGAGCGAGGACCTGCAGCAGACCGCCGTAGGACGGGCCCGCCACCACGTCGGCGACGACGTCGACCTCCTCGATCCCGACCGCGGCCAGCGCCGAGGGGAGTTCGGCGTCCCTGGCGACGACCACATCCGCGCCGATCGCCCGGATCGCCGCGTGCTTCGCGGCGCCGGCGACCGCCACTACCCGGGCACCGTGGGCCTTTGCGATCTGCACAAGCGACGACCCGACCCCGCCGGAGGCGCCAGTCACCAGCACCGTCTCGCCCGTCCGTAGTCCTGCGCGCCCGAGCATGCGCATGGCCGTGGTAGCCGCGGTCGGCAGCGTCGCCAGCTCCGCGAACGACAGCGAACCGCCGACCGCATGGACGTTCGGCTCCGGTACGGCCACCAGCTCGGCGAATCCGCCGTCGCGCTCGCTGCCGAGATAGTCGGTGGTGACCAGCGCGCGCTCGCCACCGTCGTAGATCATCGGGTCGACCAACACCCGCTCGCCTACCCGTGCCTCCGACACCCCGGCGCCGACCTGGTCGATCTCCCCAGCCACATCGGCGCCCTGAATGCGCGGGAAACTGAACGACGACCGGCGCCACCCGGTCTGCGCGTCCGGGTCGTCCGACGAGCCGTAGGCGCCCTCGCGGGTCCAGATGTCGGTGTTGTTCAGCGACGCCGCCCGTACCCGTACCCGCACCTCACCGGGACCCGGGACCGGATCCGGGACGTCCGTCCGGAACTCCAACGCCTCCGGTCCGCCGTAGCGCGTCAGCAGTACAGCCTTCATCGTCATCCCCTTCGGTAGACCGATCTGTTTACCTCAGGAGACCAGTCCCCGGTCGGGAAGTCAACTCACCGGTCGGTATACCTCCGTGCCCGTGCTCACCCCTACGACAGATCCCGGTGTCACCCCTACGACAGATCCCGGCCGCCGACTGCTCGACCCCGCATAGCTGATGCCGTCTTTCCGCCGCCGCTCGGCCGAGTTCCACGGCCAACTGTCAGCCCCGCTCGGAGAGTTGCCCAGGCGGCCACCCCGTTTCTTGAGCGAGGGGAGCTCGGACAGCCAGTCCGGCAGTGCGTTCGCTCGTAGGTCAAGGTGGCGCGATGGTGCCTCACCGGTCGGCTGATGCCTTCGAAGCGGAGCCTTTGCCGTTCAGCGAGGCAACGATGCTGCGCGGCAAGACGCGCGCGGCCAGAGCGAAGAGGGTGTTGGCGGGGCCGGGTACGACTGTGGGGCGCTTGCGCCGGTTGAGGGCTTTCATCGTGTGGGCCACCAGCTCTTCGGGCGTCTGGATAAGGGCCCTGGGGACGCCGTGGTGGGTGTCGGCAGCCGATTCGGTGGCGGTCGGGCCGGGGCAGAGGCCCATCACGTAGATGCCGCGGTCCTTGTGCTCGTACCACAGCGCCTCGGACAGCGCGGTCGCGAACGCCTTGCTGGCGCTGTAGACCGCGAGGTCCGCAGTCGGGGCGAAGGCGAGGGTGGAGGAAACGTTGATGAGCGCGTCGCCTGGCCCTGCGTGGGCGAGGAAGGCGTGCGCGAGGGCGGTCATGGCCTCGCAGTTGAGCCGGATGGTGGTGGCAGCGTCGCCGGGCGGGGTACGCGTGAAGGGGCCGTGGTGGGCGGTGCCGGCGTTGTTCACCAGCAGGTTGACCGGCCGGTGGGACAGATCGTCCATGACCCGCCGCAGGCCCTCTTCAGTCGTGAGATCGGCTACCAGGAAGCGGTGGCCGGGGCCGAGTTCGCCGACCAGGTCCCGCAGACGGTTCTCGCTGCGGGCGATGGCCGTAACGCAATAGTCGGCCTGGGCCAGTCGACGGGCGAAGGCGTGGCCGATACCGGCACTTGCGCCGGTGACCAGCGCCCGCCGCCCCCCGGGCCCGGCGTGAGGGCTCACTTCTGCCCCTGGGGGATGGTGCCGGGAGAGGAGATGAACGAGATCTTCTCCATGACCGGCTTGCGCTGGGTGTTCTGGAAGGCGGCGACGCGCCACTGGCCGTCGGCGTTCCGGACCAGCGTGTACGTCTGGACCTTGCTGAGCTTGTGCGGCCGCTTGCCCTTGTAGGTGTCGCCCCGACCGTTGACGACGGCCACACCCGGTCCGTAGAAGCGGATGTCGAGGACCTCGTCGGCGAGCTTCGTGCCCTTGAGGAACTTCGCGAACAGCGCGCGATGGCTCTCCACGATGTCGCGCCGCCCCCGGTAGGCAGTGCCCACGAAGCTGATATAGCTGGCGTCCTCGGTGAACAGCGCGCCGTATGCCTCCGCGTCGTTGCGCCCCCAGGCGGCGACCAGGCCGTCCAGCACCGCCTTCACCGCGGCGATCTCCTGCTGCTGACCCTGCATGGCGGATCACGTCCCTACTCGTTAGAATCAGACAGATACTGCACGCGAGAAGTAGCTGCGTTCATGCAGCTAAATGTAGGAGGTGATTCCGGCGATGGCAAACGCAGAAGGCGGGGAGGGGGAGCACGTGATCTTCCGTCAGTACCTGGACGCAGTGGGCCTGCAAGGTCTGGCCAGCGCGGAAGCCGCAGGTCTGCACACCTCGGAGTGGTACGCACTGAGCCTCATCGCCTTCCACGGCGCCCTCTCCTCAGGAGAGCTCGCCGCCCGCACCGGGCTCACCACCGGCGCCACCACCCGCCTGATCGACCGCCTGGAAAAGGCCGGCTTCGCCCGCCGGGCAGCCGACCCCGAGGACCGCAGGCGCGTGATCGTCGAACCGGTCCCCGACGCTCTGGGGCGCATCGAGGACGTCGTCGGCCCCGCCCGCCGCCACCTGGCCGAAGTCCTCGACCACTACACCCCCGAGCAGCGCGCACTCCTCTTCGACTACTTCGCCCGCGCCGCACCCGCCTTCCGCGCGGCCACCGAAGAGATCCGGGCAAACACCACCGGCGGCCGACGAGGTCAGACACGGAAAGCGGCGCCGTCGCAGAAATGAGCAGTCGCGTAAATTCAGCGAGAGCCCGAAGAGCGCGAACAGGGGCACCACGACGCCCGCCGAGACGGGGTGGAGCAGGTGGGAGGTCCGTTCGGCGGGAGATGCGGTCTCGCCCTTGTCGCGGGTGGTGCGCACGCCACGACGGCGGCGGGAAGCACCAGCCCGCCGACGGTCTCCGTCCTCAGCGCTCGGACCACGGCGTTGCGCTCGGGGAGGGGGAGCAGGCCGAGGAAGGGGGAACGCCAGCGTGGGGCGGCAGCCATGCGTGGGCCTCCGGAGGGATCGGCTTGAGGGCATACGAGCCCAGGGACGCCGACCAGACTTCCCGGCACACCGCGCGTCGTGATCCAACCGCCACAGAACGACGCGTCGACGCGTTGTTTACAACGCGTCTTAACCGCCTGCCACATGCCCCGCCGGGTCACCTTTGACCTGCTGATACGCGGCATGTGTCAGCTGCTGATACGCGGCATCCGGACATACGAGCGGGCCCGTGCACACCAAGGCGCGAGGTGTGCACGGGCCCGCTCAGGAGCCGGGCCGCGGCAGCGGTCAGACGGTGGTCTCCACCGACTCCTGGTCTTCGTCCTCGACCGTCTCACCGGCCTTGCGGGCGCGGACGAACTCCAGGAAGGAGTTCAGCTCGCGCTTGACGACCGGTGCGAGGAGGTAGAGGCCGATGATGTTGATGACGGCCAGCGTGAAGAGCACGGCGTCGGCCATTTCGATGAGCGTCTGCAGGGTCAGCAGGGAGCCTGCTACAGCGAACAGGGTGTAGACGACCTTGTAGGTGATCTCGCTGGTCTTGCTGCGGCCGAAGAGGTACGACCATGCCTTGAGGCCGTAGTAGCCCCAGGTCAGCACGGTGGAGATGGCGAAGAGCAGCACCGCGAGGGTCAGGACGTAGGGGAACCAGGGCAGGACGGTCGCGAAAGCGTCGGAGGTGACGGTGACACCCTCGGCTTCGGCGTTGCCGACCTTCCAGCTGTCGGGGCTTGCGATGACGATGGTCAGCGCGGTCATCGTGCAGATGATGACGGTGTCGATGAACGGCTCCAGCAGCGCGACCAGACCCTCGCTGGCGGGGTGCTTGGTCTTGACCGCGGAGTGGGCGATGGGGGCGGAGCCGAGACCGGCCTCGTTGGAGAAGGCGGCCCGCTTGAAGCCGATGATCAGTGCGCCGAGGACACCGCCCGCGACACCCTCCGGGTTGAAGGCGCCCTCGATGATGGTGCCGATCGCGGCGGGCACGGCGGTCACGTGAACCAGGATGACGATCAGGCAGGCCACGATGTAGATGCCGGCCATGGCGGGCACGAGCTTGCTGGTCACATTGGCGATCGAGCGGATACCGCCGAGCAGCACGATGCCGACGAGCGCGGCGACCAGGATGCCGAAGAACAGGGCGCCGGCGGACGAGCCCAGGGCGCCGTTCTCGCCGCCGGTGACGGAGACGAGCTGGGCGTAGGACTGGTTGACCTGGAAGAGGTTGCCGCCGAAGAGGCCGAAGAACAGGACCATGAAGGAGGCGAGAACCGCGAGGACCTTGCCGAAGGTCTTGCCGTTCTTGCCGAAGCGGTCGGCCAGGCCCTTGGGCAGGTAGTGCATCGGGCCGCCGGAGACGGTGCCGTCGGCGTGTACATCGCGATACTTCACGCCCAGGGTGACTTCGACGAACTTGGTGGCCATGCCCAGCAGGCCGCAGAGGATCATCCAAAAGGTGGCGCCGGCGCCACCGATGGACACGGCGACCGCCACTCCGGCGATGTTGCCCAGACCGACGGTGCCGGATACGGCGGCGGTCAGTGCCTGGAAGTGGTTGACCTCACCGGCCGACCCCTTCTCGTCGTACTTCCCGCGCACCACGTCGACGGCGAGCTTGAATCTGCGTATCTGTACCAGCCCGAACCAGGCGGTGAAGACCAGACCCGCGATGACGAGCCAGGCGACGATGAGGGGCAGCTCCGTACCGGCGACGGGGACGGAGTAGAAGACGACCTCCCCGAGCCAGGTGGCTATGGGCTCGAAGAATCCGCTGACGGCTTTGTCAACGGACGTGGTGATGGAGTCGAGTGACACGGTGGTTACCTCGATGGCGCACTACTGCCGCAGGGGAGGTCGCGCCGGGAAGATGTGCGGTCTATGAGTAAACGCCGTTGTCCGATCGGCGGCCCTGGGTTCGCGCTCCGCGGACTCGGAGCGTGATCTCCCTGGGTCGTACTACCGGTGCGCGCCGGTCGCTCCACACTGCGGCGAGGGGTGGTACCACCTGTGGAGTTGCGCAGTTTTACCACGACCTCTTCGGATTCTTTAGTGATGTGGATCACATCAGCTGAGCGAGTGTCGAAAACTCCAGCGAGCGAAACCAGACCGTTATAGGGAAAGGGGGATCCGTTCACCGGACACCTACGTCCATATGCTGGGCGAGCCCCGCAGCTTCCCGTGCGGTCGGGGTGGGGCCGGGCCCCGGTACAACCGCTGTCCCTGGTTCACGGGTCCGGCCACCTCCTCATCCAGGCCCCACGGGACATCACGCACGAGATACGTGTCATCTCCTCTTGCGCCCCGTTGCCGTGCCGATCTCCGACCCCGGCGGCGGTGCCGTCACCGTTGTGGGCGGGTATGCGGATCTCGACCCGGTCTCCGTTGCCCGCAGTGCAGTCGGTGCCTGGCACTACACGCCCCTTGAGTCGGCGGGATGCCGGGGCGGGGACCCCACTGGCAGGGAGGCGGGCCTCGCGGTGAGGCACGTACGTGACCGGCGCGACGGCGAGACGTGGAGAGAAGGCTGATCCGGCGCAGACCGATCGATGGCGAACCGAGGGAGGCGAACATCCGGCCATCGCGACGTTGGCCGGACTGTCAGACCGCTGTTCTATGGTGATGGCCATGATCGACGTCGAGGTGCGCAGCCGGATACCCGGCCCGCCCGGCGATTGCTTGCCGACGGTGCTGATCCGGCTGGCTGACGACCGTACGACGGCGCGGGAGCTCATCCGGCGCGCGGTCGAGGAGCAGATCAGGGAGCTGCGCGCCGACGCGGTCCGCAGCCGGCGGATCCTCCACCGCCAGTATCTGTCCAACGACGATCTCCGGGTGCAGGCCTCCACCGGTGTGATCAAGCCACCGCAGCAACCCCTGACGGACCCGGACGTGACCGAGGAGGCATCCCGGGCTCACCGGGCATTCGCCCGGGGCACGTTCGTGGTCTTCGTCGGCGGACGGCAGGTCGTCGACCTGGACGAGGAGGTCACGCTTCGACTCGGTGAGCCGGTTGTGTTCCTGCGGCTGGTGCCGCTGGTGGGAGGCTGATTGCGGTGGACCGATTCATACCGGAGGACTACATCGACGTCGTCCGCGAACAGCGCCAGGCACTGTGGCGGCTGGTGGACCGAGCGCGGACCGCAGCGAAGGCCGACGACCTGGCGGCCCTGCGGGACACCGCCGCGGAGATCCGGCTGCGGATCAAGCAAGGCGACGACCACACGATCGGCAATCTGGCACCACACCTCGACGACATCGTCGCGGAACTCGACGAGCTCTACGACGCGGTCTTCCCGGTCGACCGCGAAGACGATGTCACCGCACTGTTGACCGCGCCGTGGCCGACGGCTCACCGGAAAGCCCTGCTCGCCGCCTTCCCCGGGTGCGATGTCCGGCACCGGCTGCTGCTGGACGAGGTGGCGGAGCGGGCCATCGCCGCCACCGACACCCACTTGCTGCGGGTGCTCGTCTTCACCCCGCTCGGCAGTCTGGGGCGGGAGACCGTGGCGCAGATCCTCGATGCCCTGCACCGAGCGGGCGCCCTGGACGCCACCGTGGTGGAACGGGCCTTCGCCGACGACCCTTACCTCGGCTACGCCATCTTCGGCCGCTCGCCGTTCGACGACACGACCAGTCCGCCGCCGGCCTGCGCGGACGCCGTACGGAAACACGTGGATGCGCTGACCTGGCGGCTCGTCTCCGCACCAGCTCCGGCTGACTGGGACGAACTGCCAAAGGGGCTGGTACCGCGCGGCCTGCGGTTCGTCCGGGCGGCGCTGACCTGGCACGGCGACCAGCGGGTGGCCGACCACCTGGGGACGGCGGAACTGACCGACGAGGAACGCGCCACCCTGCTCGACCTGCTGCAGGAGGAGCCGGTGGAGAAGCAGCGCCGGGCGTTCGAGTGGCGGCAGCGCGCAGGGGACGCCGACGCACTGCTACCGCTGTTCCGCCTGGAACGTGCCGCGCCCTTGCTGCGCCTGATCCGGGCAGTGCCAGTCGGCGAAGTCACCCGCCAGGACCGGGCTGCCCTCCTCGCCGCGGTCGAGCACGCCGGCGAGGACGCCGCACGGGGCCTGCTGAAACTCGAACCGAACGAACTGGTCTCGGCAGCCATGGGCTGGAACCGCGCCCAGGTGCTGAAGCGCGTCAAACACAACGCCCTGCAGGGCATCGCCGCGTTCGGGATGCTGCCCCTCGCTCCGGACGAGACGGTCCTCGACCGCTACCTGGCGTTGCGCGAGTCCGCGAAGAAGGGCACCAAGCTCGGCCCGAACCGCAAACACAGCCACGCCGCCGCGATCGCGATCGCCCTCGACCACCTGGCACAGGTGGCCGGCGTCCCGGACGCGAGCCGCCTCGAATGGGACTGCGAGGCGCGCATCGCCACCGAGACCCCCACGGAGACGGAAGTCGGCAACTACCGGATCGCGTTGCGGTTCGACGGCGCCGCCCCGGCCATGACGGTCAGCCGGGCGGGCAAGACGCTGAAGTCGGCGCCGACCGCCGTCCGCGCCGACCCCGGCTACCAGGAGCTGCGTGAGCACCAGAAGCGACTGCGGGACCAGGCTCGCCGGATGCGGACCGGGCTGCTGGAGCGGCTGGTCGCCACCGCCGGGACGCTGGCGCCGGACGAGCTGGCCCGACTGCTGTCGCTGCCCGCCGGAGCGGCGATGCTGCCCGCGCTGCTCTGGCGGGACCGAGCGGGCGTCATCGACCTGCTCGACCAGGTCGACACCACCGGCCCCGTCACCGCCGTCCACCCCGTCGAACTGCACGAGCGGCGGGTGCTCGCCGACTGGCAGGAGAAGATCGTGCGGCGTCGGCTCCAACAGCCGGTCAAGCAGGCATTCCGGGAGCTGTATGTGCTCACCCCGGCGGAACGCGAGGCCGGCGACGTGTCGGGGCGGTTCGCCGGTCAGACGGTCAACGGCAAGGCGGCGGCTCAGCTGCTGTCCGGCCGGGGCTGGTACACCCACGGCGAGTACGACGACCACCAGGCGACCCGTATGGTCGGCGGCGGCCTCATCGCGGCTCTGGGCTGCGACTTCCACGGCTACTTCGGCATGGGCGACGTCCTCGTCGGCGAGGTCCGCTTCCTGAACGGCGGCCATCGAGACCCCGTCCGCTACGGCGCCCCGACCGGCTCAGGAAGCGTCGGCGGCACACCAGTGCCACTGGCCGATGTACCGCCGGTAGTGTTCTCCGAGGTCATGCGAGACCTGGACCTCGTGGTGTCGGTCGCCGGCACCGAGCCGGAGGCGTACCTGTCACCGGCACAGGCGGCGGGCCGGGCGCAACTGCTCGCGGCACTCATTGCCGACCTCGGCTTGGCCCGGGTCACCGTCGAAGGGCACTCAGCCGTGGTACGCGGCACCCGGGCCACCTACCGGGTGCACCTCACCAGCGGCAGCATCCACGTCGAACCGGGCGGCCACCTTTGCGTGGTGCCTGCCTCGTTCGGCACCACGGCACACCGACGGCTGTTTCTCCCGTTCGCCGACGAGGACCAGTTGACGAGCATCATCCTCAGCAAGGTGCTCCTGCTCGCCGAGGACGAGAAGATCAGCGATCCGTCGATCCTCGATCAGCTCGCTTCCCTCACCGGTGATGGTCGGCGTTAGGGTTCCAGCGGTTCGGGTCAGGTTTTCAGCTTGGCCTGTGCGGCGCGGCACTGTGGTGTGCTGGTTGGCGGGTGGACTTGGTGAACTCCCTGAAGGCAGCGGGATGGATTGATGCTCAAGCTGCCCGCCGCAATTCGGTGAAGGGCGAGAGCGGAGCGTGTAGGCCGCCTCGGGAGCGCCGGGTGTCGGCGAAGGAAGTGGTTCGTCTCCGGTGGCCCACTTGTAGGCATCGACTGCTGCGTCCACGAATCGAGCCAGCCATCACTCCTCTTATGCCCGCAACGGCACTTGAGCCAGAACCATGCGCACAAAGCCACCTGATCGACGACGCCAGCAACGCCATCGTGGGTTCAATGACTCGGCACAGCGGCAAGCTGCTAGTCAGCGGACGCCGCTTCCAGGGCAGGGCGCGGGTCTCTGCGGTATCGAAGTAGTCGGCAACGATCGCGCTCCCGACCGGCATCGATGAGCGCTTCGGCCTGTCCCCGCTACCAGAGCCGAGAAGCCTCTGGCTCCGTGCCGGCTGCGAGGCCGCTTTGCGTTGCTGAGCCAACCCTCCCTGCCAACTGATCAGCCCCACCACTCACCCGGGCCCGCCAGTGACCGCAGACGGGGCTTCCCGGTCGCCGCCCCGTCTCCGGTCAACCCCCCGTGAGCCAAGTGCTTCTTACGACGGTCCTCACCGCCACACGTGAGGGCGCCTCGCGGGGACGGCCCCGACACGGACGTCGTGCTCCACGGCGGGGTGGGCCGGGGGAGGGGTTGATGGTGGTGAGTGGTCGAGTTCCGGTTCAATGTGTAGCGCGCACGGATAACGGATCGTCCGCGTCTAGCCAAACTAGCAGGTCAGGCGGGGGTGGGCCCGATTTCGGGCCTACCCCGTAGGGATTCCGATCGCTGGCCGCTGTCGGCCAATGCAGTTGCCTTGACGACTGAGCCGCTGAGTTCCAGGAGCTAAGCCGTCTTGTCCTGGGCGGACTCCCGGTGGTGCCAGCGCAGTTCCGTCACCGCTTCCGCCGCCTCCCTGCGCACCTCGGAGTGGGGATGGTGGAGGAGCCGCTCGACGATCGGCAGCGCCGCCTGGTCGTGAGTGCAGCCGAGGATGGCCAGGACGTAGGCAAGGAGCAAGGGGGCGAAGCCATCCGTCCCGGCGGCGAGCGGCTCCACCACTCGGTAGGGAAGTTCGTAGTGCGTGGAGGCCGTGCAGACTGCGTGTAGCGCGGACTCCCGCACTGGGTAGCCCTCGTCGGAGAGCGCGACGGTGACGAGACGCTCGACGGCCCGCTCGGCGTCGTCCTGCGTCAGACGGCCCGTCTCCAGGACGTCGCTGACGGCATCGAGGCAGAGGTCCCGGCGGTCCGCATCGGAGCTGTTCAGCTCCTCCCAGGCCGATTCGATCAATGCGGTCAGGCCCTGATATCCGTCCACGGCCAGAGCATAGGAGACGGTCGCCGCCTGGTCTCAGGGATAAACGAAGAGGTCAGGGTGTTGCCAGGGCTTGCGTTCCCTTCAGCGCCTGCGACCGGCCCTGCGACTGCTCTTCGCCTTCGAGCTTGGGTTGTGGGCCCAGCGGCAGGGCTGGGCCACTGGCGCAGATTCCTCGACCGCGCTCGCCTGCTCGGCCTCATGGACCAGGTTCCCGGCGCCTTCGCGCTGTCCCCGGCCTTCCACCAGATGGGACCCCGGAGGAGGATGCCGAGGACGACCTCGGCCGCGCGATCCCCGAGCACGTCATCGCCCAGCTTAACGAGCACGCACCTGCACCTGATCGGCACCAGCTGTGAGCGCAAGGGCTGGACCACCGACGACTACACGCAGATGTACGCCGCGTGCTACGGCATCGTGCGCGACACCGGCCGCCGTCCGGAAGAAGCAGCCCGCCTCCGACGCGGCTGCGTCCAGCGAGTCGACGGCAAGCCACCCTCATCTACGACTACCTCAAACGCCGCCGCTACGGGCGCCGACGTCCCATCACCGAGGACACGGCACGCGACATCGAGGCATGGGGGAAGAAACCGTCGGACCTTCCCGTGCGCGCACTCGCAGAGGAATGGCTCTTCCCCGCCCCTGGCCAGAATCGCACCCGCCGCGGCCACATGTCCGCGCACCACTTCTCCGCCAAGATCTTCCGGACCTGGGTGGACAGCATCCCAGTCCTGTTCGGCGAAGGGCTAGACGACCAAGGCAACCCCGTGCCGTACAACCGAGCGGAGATCGTTCTCTACAGACTGCGACATGCCTACACACCACGGCACGCAGACGCCGGCGTCCCTGTGGACCACCTGCGCGAGCTGATGGATCACCGCGAAGCAGACACCACCATGGGCTACTACAACCCTCGGGAATTGCATCAGACGGGCGAGAAGTCGCAGGTCACCTGGTCGCGACGGGAGTCGAAAGGAGTTCGTGGAGCCTACGAACTAGCTTTTTGAGCAGGGATGTTGCCGAAATCATCCCTTCTGATGCATGATCTGCCCTCCAGAAGGGATGGTCTGGAGTGGTGCATCAGCGCGAGGTGGCCCTGGCCGGGGCGGCCCATATGGAGCTCGTCTCCGGGGTGGTCCAGCTGCGTCCCGAGGACGCAATGTTCGACGCGATGCTGCGGGGCTGGCGTGCTCAGCAGAAATCTCGGGGGCTGAAGGACGACACGATCGACCCGAGGGAACGGCTGATCCGCCGGTTCCTGGACTTCACGAACGAGTACCCGTGGCGATGGACGCCCGCCCATCTGAACGAATGGTCGGCGTCGCTGACGAGCGAGAAGCACTTGGCGCCATCCACGGTTCGCAGTTACCAGGGCACTGTCCGGCTGTTCACCGAGCTCCTCATCGACGCCCGCTACGGCTGGGGTCCGGCATGCGAGGAAGCCTTCGGCACCTTCCCGGTGGCGATCTGTCACGAGTGGAATGCCCTGCCTCACCTGCAGGATTACGAAGGCGACCCGGAGGCGCGGCCCTTCACGCGGGAAGAGCTGCAGCTCTTCCTCGACTACGCCGACGACCAGGTCGAACGAGCGGTACGGACGAAACGCAAGGCGCCCTGGCGGCCTACTGCGACGCCACCCTCTTCAAGGTGATCTACGGGTGAGGGCTTCGCCGGACCGAGACGTCCAAGCTCGATGTGGTCGACCTCGGACGCAATCCGCAGGCCCGACAGTTCGGCCGGTACGGCACACTCACCGTCCGCTACGGCAAGGCCAAGAAGGGACAACCGCCGCGGCGGCGGAACGTGTTGTCAGTGATGGACTGGGCCGTCGAGGCAGTCGCCGACTACGTCGAGAACGTCCGCCCGCGCTTCGGATTCCCCGATCATCCGGCTTTGTGGATCACCGAGCGCGGGGGCCGCCTGCAGCCCGGCTCGATCAACGACCGGTTCGAGGCATACCGGGACGCCCTGGGGCAGCCCAAAGAGTTGACCCCACACGGACTTCGCCACTCATACGTCACGCATCTGACCGAGGACGGGGTGGGCCGGCGCTTCATCCAGTAGCAGGTCGGCCACGAGTGCGACAGCTCCCTGGCCATCTACACACACGTCAGCGACGACTTCATGAACACTTCACTGCACAAGGCACTGGCCCCGGCGTTCGCCGGGGCCTGACAGGAGGGATCCGGCGATGGCCGCCAAGCTCGACTACCACTGGCACCTGCGCAAAGTCATGGCCGACCGCGGGATGTTCTCCACCACCGACCTCCTCCCGCCGCTGAAGGAGCGCGGCATCGCCCTGTCCTCGAGCCAGGTCTACCGGCTCGTCGTCGAGCGACCGGAGCGACTTAGCCTGAAGATCCTCATGGCCCTGCTCGACATCCTCGACTGCACCATGGACGACCTCATCGAGCCCATCGCGGCTGCCGGGACCGTGAAGAAGCCGAAGAAGGCAGCCGCCGGCGGCTCGGCACCCGACGCGGAGGAACTCGGCGGACTGCGTCCAAAGCGAGCACGGATCAGTGGTGTTGACCGGTCATGACCACGGCTGACCAGCTCGACCGCGCCGTCACAGACCCGGTCGGCTTGATCACGGACCTCGTCGCCGGCGTCGAGAAGCAACTCGGCGCCGAGACGATCCGGGCCGTGGTCACCGCGGTCGCGGGCGGCCGCGCGCCGCCGCCGCAGCCGCGGCAAGGAGGTCACGCACTACCAGCTCGCGACCGCACGCCAACATCTGCGGGCGGCCGTCTACCTCCTGGACTGGCTCAAGGAACAGAACCTGACCCTTGCCTCCTGCCGACAGGCCGACCTCGAACGCTGGATGACCAGCGACGATGTCCCCCTCCGCCGAGAGGCAGGCCACTTCGTGCGCTGGGCCCTTTCCCAGAAGATCACCTGTGATCTCAACTTCCCGGCCGAGCGGTGGAACGGCCCCTCACAGCCGATGGACGACGAGGCCCGCTGGGCCACCGCCCGACGCCTGCTGCACGACGCAACCCTCAAGCCCGAAGACCGTCTCGCCGGCCTGTTGTTGCTCCTCTATGCCCAGTGGCCCGCGGCGATCTCCCGGCTCACCGTCGACCACATCGAGGAGACGAACGGAACTGTCCGCATTCGCCTTGGCGCCGTCCCTGTCGAGCTTCCCGCACCCGTTGCTGAACTGGCCCTCCGACAGGCCGAGATTCGCCGCAGTCATGCCGTCCTCGGCCGAACAGACTCGACCTGGCTCTTCCCCGGAGGTCAGCCGGCCGCCCGATCAGTGCCTGGGCCATGGGCGAACGGCTCCGCAAACTCGGCATCCGGCTCGCGGAAGCCCGCTCGACGGCGCTGTTCCAGCTCGCCACCGAGCTACCCGCCGCAGTCCTCGCCCGCACCCTCGGCATCGACATCACCGTCGCCGTCAAATGGCAACGGGCAGCCGCCGGAGATTGGGCCGCCTACGCAGCCGACGTCAGCAATCGCACTCGAAAGGCTCCAGTTCTGTGACCTTCCAGGACCACCTCAAGACGATCGCTACGAGGGCGATCAGCTCGATCACGGCCGCCGATGCGAAGGACATCTACGTCGTCTCGTTCTTCATAGACAACGAGGACGACGACCCCCGACAGCCCGTCCTGACCATCGGATACAACACCGAAGGTCAGTTTCGACGAAGCATCGCGGACGCCTCCGACGAGGCAGAAGCTCGCTGGAACTATGCCTTCTGGCTCCAGAACGATTTGGCTGTGATCGGCGACCTCGCTCGGGACCCTGACGGAGCGGCAGCGCGCCACCGGTGGATCAGCGAACTCGGACTTTGGTACGAGGAGCCCACCGCCCCCGAGGACTGGATGGCAACCGTCGGGCCGATCGCCGCGCAGATCGAGGCGAACTTCAACCAGACGTGCGTCAGTCTCGCCCGCCATCTCCACGATGTCGGCGTCATCGAGAGCACTCTCGGAAGGCGAGTACCGGTGATAGTTCACGAGTTGGAGTACTACGAGGGAATCGCCCGCCGAACCGAAGCTGCCAACCCGCCAGGACTCGCTGATGACTTCACCGCATGGGTCCGCAATGGCTGAGGCATTCCGACAGTTCCAATATCCGACTGCACCATTAAAGGTCTCCCTGGAGCGGAAACGCGAAGCTGTCGAGACAGTCGCTCGGCTGACCATCGACCGGCACGGCAATCCGCACGGCTACCGCGACGCACTGGCTTATGAAGGCCAGACCGTCGCCGTCCCCTACGACGGATGCAGCGAACCCAGCAACGTCAAGGCTGGCGGGCAGCACTGCCGTATCCGCTTCCAGTGTGCCGACTGCGACTTCTACCGCCCCGACCTCTCCTACCTGTCGGCCCTGGAGCAGCAGGTCGCCGAGCTGCGGGCCGACAAGGAAGCAGCCCTGGCCATGGGCGCCGCCGACTGCGTCACCCGCAACTTCGACGACCAGATCGCCGGCTACAACAAGTCGCTGAACCAGATGCGGCACACCCTGGAAGAGCTGCCTGAGCACGAACGAACGGCCGTTGAAGAAGCGGCGCGAGAATTGCGCAAGGCACGCTCGGCCGTGGCCTTCATTCCCGTGGACGGGCTGAGCATCCGGAGCACACATGAGCGGAACTGAATCGTCCCCCGACGCCCGTGTGACCCGCCTGCGTCGGCCCGCCAAGCGGACAGCGCTTCCAAGTCCGCCCGCGCGCAGGATGCCAGCCGTGACCTACTCACAGCCGGACCGCGCGTTTCTTTCGCCCGTGTGGCACGAGAAGCGGATGTATCGACCTGGTTCGTCTACAACAACCCCACGGTCAAAGCCGTGATCCGGGACGCGATGAGCGACCAGGCCCAACACGGCATGGAAGCAGCCGCGGTTCCCCGACCTGAGCGGGCCACGCCCGCCAGCGTGCACACCGACCTCGCGCTCGCCCGTGAGGAGATCCAGGAACTCAAACGCGAATGTGGCACCTTGAAGCGACGCGTCCAGCTTGCCCTGGGCGCGGAAATCGACAACGTGGCACAGGCGGATCTCGTCAATCGGATCCAGGACCTGGAACACCAGAATCAGGCCCTGGCCAGAGACCTCACCGAGGCCCGCATCCGCGCCGAAGGACTCGCGAAACAACGTGAGGAATCGGAAGAAACCATCGCGTCGCTCCGGCTCGCCCCACGAAAGTCCATGCGGGCAGGCCCCTGATCCTGATCCGAACCAGAAGCGATGGCCCCGCCGGGCGGGGCCACCACGCAGTGCACGATGAGGCAAGGCAGGCGAGAGCGCTCTCCTCCCGGCTGTCTGCAGCCCGAAGCAGCAGGAGTGCCTCTATAGAGGAGAGTAATCGCTATAGTGGAGCAATGAGTGATGGAAACGCCCTGTCCAGTGGCCTGTCCATGGCCGAGCTGGGGGCCAGGATCCGGGCCGAGCGGCGGGCCCGGGGCATGGCTGTGGAGCGGCTCGCCGAGCTGAGCGGGGTGAGCCGGAGCATGGTGTCCGAGGTGGAGCGCGGTGCCAAGACGCCGAGTGTGCTGGTCCTCGACCGGCTCGCGACCGCGCTGGGGACCTCGATCGCCCGACTTCTCGACGAACCCGTACGCCCCGGTGTCGTGATCCTGCACCGCGCCCAGCAGCACGTGGTGCGGGACCCCTCCGGGTGGGAACGGCGGATCCTGTCCCCCGTCCTTCCGGGCGTCGAGTTCGAGTTCATGCGCACCACCCTGGAACCGGGCGTGGACGCCGGGGAGTTCTCCCCACACGCCCTGGGATCGCACGAGTATGTGGCGGTGGAGACGGGGGAACTGCGCCTGACCGTCGACGGCGTCCCCCACCGCCTGGCGGGTGGGGACGCCGCCTACTTCCCCGGCAACCGCCGGCACGCCTTCGCCAACGACTCCGCCGACACGTGCGTGTACTACCTGGCTATGGCCCTCGGCCAGGCCGCCGACGCCCACCGCCGTCCCCTGCCCGGAGGGCCCCATGAATGACCTGCGACAAGCGGGCCGGTCTGCCGCGGACACGGCAGCCGATCACCTGGCCGCCGTAGCCGACGGGCCGGTGTGGCGGCCGGTGGCCGACGGGGACCGCTCCTGGCTCGCCCAGCAGCCGCTGCCCGGCGCGGGGCGCCCCTTGGCGGAACTGCTGTACGACGTACGGGAGCGGATGCTGCCCTATCCGATGGGCAACGGGCATCCCCGGTTCTTCGGCTGGGTCAACTCCCCGCCCTCACCAGCCGGAGTCCTGGTTGCCCCGCTGGCCGCGGCCATGAACCCCAGCTGCGCCGGGGGAGAACACGCCGGCGTCCTGCTGGAGCGCACCGCCGTGCGGTGGCTGGCGGAGCTGGTGGGCTTCCCGCACCAGCCGGGTGCCGGACTGCTGACCAGCGGGACCTCCATGGCAACCGTCATCGCGCTGGCCACCGCCCGGCAGGGGGCGATCCGCCAACAGGGCCTGAACGTGCGCGAGACGGGCCTGTACGGACAGCCTCCACTGGCGGTCTATCTGTCGGCCGAGGGACACAGCTGTGTGCGCAAGGCCGCGGAACTCCTCGGCCTGGGCAGCCAGTACCTCCGCACGGTCCCGGTTGACGGCGCATACCGGATGGACACCGGTGCACTGCGCCGCCTGATCACGGCGGACCGGGAGGCTGGCGTGCGTCCGATGCTCGTTGCGGCCAGCGCCGGAACGGTGAATACCGGCGCCGTCGACCCCCTGGAGGAAGTCGCCGACATCGCCCACGAGCACGGACTGTGGTTCCACGTCGACGGCGCCTACGGCGCGCTCGGCATCCTTGACGAAGGAATCCGCCCCGTCTATGCCGGTCTGGAAGGGGCGGACTCTCTCGCACTGGATCCGCACAAATGGCTCGGCGTACCCGTCGACGCCGGCTGCGTCCTCTTCCGCGACCCCGTCGGCCCGCGCGACACCTTCAGCTTCGTACCGCCCTACCTCCGCGACGACGAGGCCGACGACCTGGGCTGGTTCTCCGAATACGGCCCCGAACAGACCCGTCCGTTCCGCGCACTGCGTGTCTGGGCCACGATCGCGCACCTCGGCCGCGACGGCATCGCCCACCTGGTGCAGCGAACCGCCCAACTCGCCCGTATCCTCGCCGACATGATCGAAGCCTCCGACGACTTCGACCTGCTCGCCCCGGCCGTCACTTCCGTCGTCGCCTTCCGCCACCGGCCCAAGGCCCTCGACCCCGGCACGACAGAGGCACTGAACCAGGCCATCCCGGCCGCCGTACAGCGGCGCGGGCGGGCCTTTCTCACCGGCACCCGGCTCTCGGGCACGGCAGCCCTGCGCGCCTGCGTCCTCCACCCGGACACCATCGAGGCCGACCTCACCGTGCTGCTGGACGAAATCCGGACCGCAGCAGGGGAGATCACCGCATGAGCCACCCGCACCGGGTCGTCGGTGGGACGGGACAGGAGCCGACCGTGATCCCCTGTCGTTCCGACACCACAGGTATGCCCATGTTCAGAGCCTCTCCACCGGCCTGACCACGCCCCGCGCTGGTGATCGATTGTCGATGTCATGGAGCGCAACATCGCGCGGATGGTGGAGCACGCCCGCGCCGGAGGCTTCGCGCTGCGCCCGCACGCCAAGACCCACAAGAGCCTGCCGATAGCCGACCGCCAGCTCGCGGCCGGCGCCGTCGGCCTCACGGTCGCCACCATCTCCGAAGCCGAGGCGTTCGCCCGCCACGGCGTCACCGACCTGTTCATCGCCTACCCGCTGTGGATTGACAACGACAAAGCCCGACGGCTACGGCGGCTCGCGGAGACAGTGGCCTTGCGCCTGGCCGCTGACTCACCGGAGGGCGCACAGTGCATGGGAGAGGCCGTGCGGGGCTTCGCCCGGCCGGTCGAGTTGCCGGTCGAGATCGACAGGGGCACCACCGCACCGGCGTCCGTCCCGCCGACGCCGTCTCCGTTGGTGAAGCTGCAGCCGACACCGGACTGAACGTCGTCGGCGTCTTCACCTTTCCTGGGCACAGCTACGGGCACGACGCGCAGGCCCGCGAGCGAGCGGCCCGCGACGAAGAGCGAGCGCTCGGCGAGCCACCGAAGCACTCTTCGCCGCCCGGCTCGCGGCACGGGTGATCAGCGGCGGCTCGACGCCGGCCGCCGGCCGCCGGCAGCCAGGCATCGTCAACGAACTCCGGCCCGGTGTCTACGTCTTCAACGACGCCGCCCAGCTGGCCCTCGGCTCCTGCACGCCGGACCACCTGGCCCTCGTCGCCGCCGCGACGGTGGTAAGCGCCCCAGCCAAGGGGCGCTTCGTACTGGACGCGGGCAGCAAGGTCCTCGACGCCGACACCACCCCGTGGGTGGCCGGCCATGGACACCTGCCAGAGTCCCCCGAGGCATCGGTCACCGCGCTCTCCGAACACCATGCCACGGTCGTCCTCCCAAAAGGCACCGAGGCTCCGCCCCTGGGCGCGCTCGTAGCCGTCGCCCCAACCGCGTCTGCTCGGCGGTCAATCTTGCCGACGAACTGGTCGTCACCCGGCAGGGCAACGTCGTCGACCTCTGGCCAGGTGACGCTTACGTCCCTTGATCTTCTTGCCCGCATCGATGCCCTGGTCGGTCTCGGCGACGTTGGACGAGGTCTTCACGCTCTGAGCGTCCAGTACTGCCGCGCACGGGGCCGTCGTGCGTCCCTGTGCCCGGCGGGCCCGGTCCCGCAGGAGGTCATGAACCCTTTGCGTGGTCCCGTCGGCCTCCCACTTCGCAGTAGTCGTAGACGGTCTTGTACGGCGGGAAATCGTGCGGCAGGTACTCCCATGGGATGCCGGTCCGGTTGACGTACAAGATCGCATTCACGATCTCCCGCAAGTCATGCACCCGAGCAGCTGTGCCCGGCCCGGTTCGCCGTGCCTGCCCTTCCGTGAAGACGGGCTCGGTCAAGGCCCAACGAACATCGGACACATCACTGCGGTAGGGACGCGAGCACTCACACGGCGTGCAACGACCTTCATCGCCAGCAGTCACAAGAACATGCCGAAACACCAACTACTGAGACCAGACGCCCTCCAAGAGGTGTCCCGCAACTGCTCTTCTGCCCGTCGGGGGTGGGGATGGCCGATGTCTCGGCTGTCGCCGGTGCGGCGAGAGTGAGATTGTGCAGCCTCGTGATGCCGAGCATCGCAGTGGTGGATGGCATCGCCTGTGAGGCGGCAGTTGTGAAGGGCCTTCCACGGACAACGGCGCTTCGAGGGATCGGTAACAACCGCGATATTGGTGGCCCGTTCCAGCGGGCGCGGTTACCGTGCGCGGATGACGTACCGACTCGACGCCGTCATAGGTGACTTCGATCGCCTACGGAGCGCGGTTGGCTCAGTGCCGCATGTGTGGGTTGCGCCGCTGAAGCAGCGAATGGGGTTGCTTGTACCGCCTACCGCGCTCTGCGGGGACCCTGTGGCGGCACTGTGCGATCTCTCGCAGGGCGGGCCGGTCGCCCATGTGGAAGCGGATTTCTGGGGTGGAGACGGATCCCAGACCGCCAGCCTGTGGGAGAACGGCGCGCGGAAATGGGGGCCTGTGCACACCTCAGACTTCAGGGGTCGCCGGGAGGACTGGCCGATCAACGCGGTACTTGCTCGGCTTGGAGTAGTGCCAGCCGCCTCCGGTGCGCCGGAGTATTGGGACTTGTTCTTGGAAGTGGGTCTGGGCCGGGGACGGGACGAGGCGGACTGGCGCCGGGCCGCGCTGGACGCTTACGGGGTGGCCGACTACGACGAGTGGTGCGCGATCGAGCAGGCCAAGCGCGAGCGGGAGGCTCGTGCCGCAGCCGAGCGGGCTGTCTACGAGAGGCTGCCCGGGGTTCCGGCGGCCTTGAACGGCAAGGAAATCATGGCGCTGCTCGGCATACCTCAGGGCCGGACGATTGGGGCGGCCATCCGGCATCTCCAGCAACTCCACCTCGACCGCGGCTCCCTGTCTCGCGAGGAAGCTGAGACCGAACTGCGCACCTGGGCTACCGACCACGGGCTTGTCAGTCGACAGGCAAATGGAGACGTCGCCTCCGCTGACTCTTAGCTTGAAGTGGGCCCTGTCATTGATCTGCGGCGTGGGGGGTGACCTGCTTGTTTCTGCTTCAGCCGGTGAGGGTGAGGTTGTGCAGGCGGGCGATGCCGAGCATCGCTTGGTGCACGCCGTCGCCCTTCAGGCGGCAGTCACGGAGGACCTTCCAGTTCTTCATGCGGGCGAAGGCGTGCTCGATCCGGGGCGGACCTTGCGGTGGGAGGAGTTGTGTTCCTCTCTCCAGACCGAGAGTTCGGCCTGGCCCTTCTCAACGCGGTGCGGGATAATCAGGCCAGTGCCGCGGTAGCCGCCGTCCGCAATGACCGTCGTGGGGCCGACGGCGGCCTTGGCTCCGGACAGCTCCCACGCCTCGCAGTCGTTGCGGTTGCCCGCGACCGGTGTAGGAGGCTAGAAGGTTGGTGACGTGGTCGGCCAGCCAGGAGGCCGGTGGCTGGCCTCCTGCTCTGCTGTGGGGGACGGCGGTAGTTGTAGTTGACGTTCCAGACGCCGAGGGCTGTGCGGCGTTGATCTACGAGGCCGCAGACGGCTCCCTCACCGCCCTGCGCCACCTCCTGGCCGAACTGGTCAACGGCTGCTCCGCCGACCTGCTCGGCCTGCGTGGTCCGCCGGGTCTTTCTCGGCCCGCCAGGTGTTCAAGGGGGGAGCGGGCCCCTTTCAGCAGTTGACGCACGAGAGCGATGCTGTGGGTGGTCTTCCCTCTCGATGAAGGCGTACATCGCGCTCATCAGTCGCTCTCTTTCGCGAAGAAGACCGGCGCCCTTTGCAGCACCTCAACCGCTTCGCCCTACTCGGCGGCCAACCTCCGCAGCAGGGACAGCCCTTCACGCTCGGCCGTCGTCAGCTCTCTGTCCCGTCCGGATCCGACTCCCCATGCATCGGCCCCGCTGGAACGGCCCCTGCAGCGTGCTACCGCCCCCACAGGCGCTCCCGCTCTCGCGGATACGCTCCCACCCGTGCTCAAGTGTCATCCGCCCGCCCCAGGCGTGGGATTGCGTCACGGGGCGACCGGCACTGCCGCGCTGGCCTGGGCAAAGGCCCTTCCCGATGCGAGGAAGGGGCGGGGAGCGTGTCAGCCGCAAGGCCGTAGCGGCCGGCCCCGCCCTCCCGTGCGGTCAAGGGGCTCTTGTGCCCCATGTCCGGGAACACCGGTCCAACCGCCGGGGCGTGGCGATACCGCACCGTTGACGACGGCGCGCAGCAGCGGCGTACCGCGCACAACCGCGACCCGATCGTGGAACGGAGAAAACGGGCACTGCTGACGGCTGGGAGCGTGGGAGCGCGAGTGCTCCCAGAGGGCTCCCCTCATGGGAGCAAACGCGCGTACGAAAGAAGCCGCCCCAGCACATGCTGGAACGGCTTCCGATCTGCGACCTTCGCAGTCGGGACGGCGGGATTTGAACCCACGACCCCTTGACCCCCAGTCAAGTGCGCTACCAAACTGCGCCACGTCCCGGTGCTCGTCCGGCTCGGGGCTTGCCCCTCGCCGCTCGCGCACAAAGAACAATACAGCACTTCAGGGGGTGCTCGCTCACCCCCTCCTCCTCTGAAACGGCCGTGCGGCGGACGCCCCCTTGGGTTTGGTGGGGTGGCGGGCGGGAACTCCGGCTGTTCTGCGACAGACGGCCGGGGCCGCGGGTGGCTTCGGCCTCGCTTCTGGGAGGAGGTCTCGGTCGTGAGCCGGTCCCGCATAGTGATCGTCGGAGCTGGATTCGCCGGATACCAGGCGGCGCGTACCCTCTCGCGCACGCTCCGTGGTGCCGCGGAGATCGTGCTGGTCAACCCCAACGACTACTTCCTCTACCTGCCCCTGCTGCCCGAGGTGGCCTCCGGGGTCCTGGAGCCGCGGCGGGTGTCCGTCTCGCTGGCGGGCACGCTGCCCCGCGTACGGCTCGTTCTCGGTGAGGTCGGCAGTGTCGACTTCGATCAGCGTCGGCTCCAGTACGTCGATCCCGAGGGGCGTTCCGGAGAGCTCGACTACGACCGGCTGTTGCTGACCGTCGGCAGCGTCAACAAGCTGCTGCCGATCCCCGGAGTGGCTGAGTACGCGCACGGTTTCCGAGGCATGCCGGAAGCCCTCTACCTGCGCGATCACGTCAACCGGCAGATCGCCCTGGCCGCGGCTTCCGAGGACCCGGACGAAGCCGCAGCCCGCCGTACCTTCGTGGTCGTCGGAGCGGGCTACACGGGCACGGAGGTGGCGGCGCACGGCCAGATGTTCGCCGAATCCCTCGCCCGGCAGCACAGTCGACAGCGCAGCGGTCGACAGCACAGCAGCCGAGATGACAAGCAGGACGAGCAGGAGAAGGGGACAGTCGGCGTCCAGCAAAGGGAGGGGCGGCGGACCCGTTGGCTGCTGCTCGACATTGCCCCTCGCGTGCTGCCTGAGCTGGACGAACGCCTCTCGGACACGGCCCACAAGGTGCTGACCGAGCGGGGCGTCGACGTTCGGACCGGAACCTCGGTCAAAGAGGCGACGAGCGAGGGTGTGCTGCTGGAGAGCGGGGAGTTCGTTTCCACCCGTTCGCTGATCTGGTGCGTGGGCGTCCGGCCCGACCCCCTCGTCCAGGACCTCGGGCTGGAGACCCAGCAGGGCCGCATCATTGTCGACGAGTATCTGCGAGTGCCCGGCAAGCCGGAAGTCATGGCCTGCGGTGATGCAGCCGCAGTGCCCGATCTGACCCGGCCTGGGGAGATCACGCCGATGACGGCCCAGCACGCGGTACGGCAGGGGAAGATCGCGGGCCGTAATCTCGCCGCCTCGTTCGGCTACGGAGCGTCGCGCCCCTACAAACACCATGACCTCGGCTTCATGGTCGACCTCGGTGGGGTCAAGGCCGCGGCGAACCCGCTGCGAGTTCCGCTCTCCGGGCCGCTCGCCAACCTCGTGACACGTGGCTACCACCTCGCCGCCATGCCGGGGAACCGGATCCGCGTGCTGGCGGACTGGGCCCTGGACGCGGTGCTGCCGAGGCAGGCGGCGCAGCTGGGACTGGTGAGGTCCTGGTCCGTACCGCTGGAGTCGTCATCGCCCGAGATCGCGCGGGTGCCGAGCCCCTGAGCCACGACCCCGTACGCTCTTCCGCCTCGTCCTCCCCGGCACCTCTCGTTTGCTCCGTGGCTGCTCCCTCACCCGCCTGGGTGACGGAGTTATGCACAACCGGCCGGTTATCCACGGAAAGTAAGACGCCGACCACGGAGCGAGCATCCACAGCTAGCTTTCTCGTAGCGGGTCCGGACGGCCGAAGCCGAAGCTGACGCCGATCCGCTCGCACTGTGCAGCGCGACGGCATACGCCCGGTGGCGCTCACACCGCCGCGGCGTCGTGCCACGTCGTACGCACGCAGTGCATCGCGCACAGCACGAGAGAGAACGAGAGGAAGCAACGTATGCACGGGGGACTGCCACTCATCGGTCTGAGCATGCTCGTCTACGGAACCGTCGGCGCCGCCGCCCTGGCCAAGGGAGCGTTCGACCGGGTCCGGGGTCGGGCGAGGCGGACCAGCAGGAACGCAGAGCAGGGGAGGGGTACCGCATGCACGGCCGTGTGACGGTGATCGTCCCCGCCCACAACGAAGAGACAGGACTCCCCGCAACACTGGAGTCCGTACTCGCCCAAACCGTGCAACCCGAGCAGGTGATCGTCGTGGACGACGCCTCCGAAGACCGCACCGGCGAAGTGGCCCGGGCCTACGGAGTGGAGGTGCTGCGGCCGGCGGCCAACCTCGGCAGCAAGGCCAAGGCGCAGAATCACGCGCTGCCGCACTGCCGCGGCGACCTGGTCCTGGCCGTGGACGCTGACACCGTCCTGGCGCCGGACTACATCGAACGCATCCTGCCCGTGTTCGACGACCCCTCCGTCGTGGTTGCGGCAGGCAATGTGCAGACCCGGTTCGCCCGGACCGTGTGGGAACGGGGCCGCTCGGTGGAGTATCTGCACGGTTTCCACTGGCACCGCCCCATCCAGGAACGGGCCAACAGCCCGATGGTCTGCTCCGGTTGCTGCTCCGTGTTCCGTCACCGAGAGCTGACGGCCGCCGGCGGCTTCCCGGAGCGCACCATCGTCGAGGACATGGACTACACCTGGAGCCAGCAGATCGCCGGGCGCCGGGCCCGCTACGTCAGCGCCGCCGTCGCCTGGGCTGCCGACCCGGAATCACTGCTCTACCTGCGCAAACAGGTCTGGCGCTGGATGGCCGGCTTCTGCCAGAACCTCCGCGTACACGCCGGAGAGCTGATCTGGCGCAAACCGATACTGGCCGTATGGGTGCTGCTGGCACTCGTCGAAATCCTCCTGGCACCCCTGTGGTGGTGCACGCCGGTGATCCTGACGGTCGGCTTCGGGATGCCGGTTCCGGAGACGCTTGCCTGGTGGGTCGGAACGGAACTCCTGTGCACCATCCCGCCATTGCTCTACGCGGCGCGCAAACGGGGACTGAGGCTGACGAAGGTGATGACAGATCTGCCCTGCGTATACCCGACCAAGGCCGTCAACCTCTGGTACGCGTGGAAAGCCGTACTCGTCGAACTCGTACTGGTCCCACTGCGCCTCTCCCGCGGACTGACCGTCTACGAGAAGGGCCGCGGCCCCTCTCCTGTGTCACCAGGGACGCCTGCCACCGCGCTGCCCTGACAGCGCGACGGGCGGCAGGAACTCACGGACAAAGGCGCGGTGCCACCACGCGCCCGTCTCCCGCCGCTCCTCCCGTGTCGTGAAGCGGTAGCGATACAGCAACGCCCGTACGTGCGTAGGGGGCTGCTCCGGAAACGGGTTGGTGTGCAGCAGCCGCAGTGTTGCCGGATCATTCTTGAGCAGACGGGAGACGAACGGCTCGAACCAGCCCGCGGTGTAGGCGGGGGAGAGCGCGGCGAACCACATCTGCCAGTCGAGACGCAGATG
Source organism: Streptomyces sp. 3N207 (assembly GCF_052246355.1). Lineage (NCBI taxonomy): Bacteria > Bacillati > Actinomycetota > Actinomycetes > Kitasatosporales > Streptomycetaceae > Streptomyces > Streptomyces sp. 3N207. The sequence continues at coordinate 30,660 of NZ_JBQQBV010000005.1, forward strand.
ATACGGCGCGAACTGGCGCGGCAGCCGGCGCACATTCCCCGGCTTTCCCTTGAACTCGTACTCACGCCACACCGTGTCCGGTGTGACCTGCTCCTCGTCCGTGCCCTCCAGCACGATCTCCTGCCGGACGCGGGTCACACTGCCGAACGCCCCATAGGTGTTCACCAGATGGAGAGGGTTGAAGGACCGGTTCATCTGCTGGGTCCGGCTGAGCAGATTACGTGCGGGCCAGTAGCTGAGCACGACGATCAGCGCCGTTGCCGCGCACACCACGACGGCGAACCACAGGGGAGTCGGATCGAAGGAGGGGGTGCCCGTAAGGGGAGAGGTGTCGACGGCGGCGAAGGCGAGAACGATCGTCATCCAGTTGAGCCAGGAGAAGTTGCCCGACAGAACGAGCCACAGCTGCGTGATGATGATCAATCCCGCCGCGACCGTGGCAACGGGCTGCGGACAGAACAGCCCGAAGGGCACGATCAGCTGGGCCACATGGTTGGCGGCCACCTCCACCCGGTGCAGGGGCTTGGGGAGGTGGTGGAAATACCAACTCAGCGGTCCGGGCATCGGCTGGGTCTCGTGGTGGTAGTACAGGCAGGTCAGCTTGCGCCAGCACTCGTCGCCGCGCCACTTGATCAGCCCCGCGCCGAACTCCAATCGGAAGAGCAGCCAGCGCATCAGCCACAGGGTCAGCACAGGCGGTGCCGTCTCCGCGTTACCCAGAAAGATCGCAAGGAAGCCCGCCTCCAGCAGCAACGACTCCCAGCCGAAGCTGTAGAAGATCTGCCCGACGTTCACGAACGAGAGATAGAGGAACCACAGCAGTGCCCACATCACCATCGACGCCCACAGGGGCACGGCATCCGCGGCCCCCACCACCACGGCGGCGGCCAGCAGGACCCCCACCCAGGCGCAGACCCCGGTGAAGCGGTCGTCACACCGCCAGTGGAAGAGGCTCGGAGAGGCCCGGAACGGCACCCGCCGCACAAACACGGCGGCCGGCACCAGCCCGCGCTCGCCGAGCAGCGCCCGGAACTGCATCGCAGCCGAAAAGAAAGCGACGAGATAGAGAGCGGCCAGGGCGCGCTGGAGGACCAGTCGGCTCAGCTCGTACCCGGGAGCCGAGAACCACGGCGTGAACCACTCCATGGCGGCCATGAGTACCACCCGTGCGCCTCCCTCACGCCCCTTGGCGGGGCCGCTGAGGCGAAGCATCGGGCGAGTAGCCGATCATGGACGGATGAGCGACGACGGCTATGTACGAGTGCGGGGCGCCCGCGAGCACAACCTGCGCGGCGTGGACGTGGACATTCCGCGGGACGCGCTGGTCGTCTTCACCGGTGTGTCCGGCTCGGGCAAGTCCTCGCTCGCGTTCGGCACGCTCTACGCGGAAGCGCAGCGACGCTACTTCGAGTCGGTGGCGCCCTATGCGAGGCGACTGATTCACCAGGTCGGAGCGCCGCGGGTCGAGGAGGTCACCGGGCTGCCGCCGGCAGTGGCGCTGGAGCAGCGGCGTTCGACCCCGACCGGACGCTCGTCCGTCGGCACGGTCACCACCGTGTCGAACTCGTTGCGGATGCTCTTCTCGCGGGCAGGACGCTATCCGCACGGCGCCGAGCGGCTGGATTCGGACGCCTTCTCGCCCAACACGGCGGCGGGTGCCTGCCCGGAGTGCCACGGGCTCGGCATCGTGCACCGGGTCACCGAGGAATCGCTGGTGCCGGACCCGTCGCTCACCATCCGCGAGGGCGCCATCGCCGCCTGGCCGGGGGCGTGGCTGGGCAAGAACCTGCGGGATGTCACCGCGGCGCTCGGCTACGACATCGACCGCCCGTGGCGGGAGCTGCCGACCGAGCAGCGGGAGTGGCTGCTCTTCACCGACGAGCAGCCGGTCGTCACCGTTCACCCGGTGCGTGAGGCAGGCCGTATCCAGCGGCCCTACCAGGGCACCTACCAGAGCGCGAAGCGGTATGTGCTGCACACCTTCGCGGAGACGAAGAGTGCAACGTTGCGGCAGCGGGTGCGGCGGTTCCTGGTCAGCGCGGACTGTCCCGTGTGCGGCGGGCGGCGGCTGCGCCCGGAGGCCCTGGCAGTGACGTTCGCTGGCCGGGACATCGCCGAGTTGGCGGCGCTGCCGCTGGAACGGCTCGCGGAGGTGCTTCGTGGGGGCTTGGGGGGTGGGGAGGGGGGTGGGGCCCCCGAGGCAGCATGGCAGCAGCCTGAAGAAGGGATCCAGCAGAGCGTCACCGCAGCCCTCTGCCAGGACCTCGTCTCCCGCATCGATGTACTCGTCGAGCTGGGCCTGGGTTATCTGAGTACCGACAGGCCCACTCCTACGCTCTCGGCGGGGGAGTTGCAGCGGCTGCGGCTGGCCACCCAGTTGCGGTCGGGCCTGTTCGGGGTCGTATATGTGCTGGACGAGCCGTCAGCCGGGCTGCATCCCGCGGACACCGAGGCACTGCTGACAGTTCTGGACAGGCTCAAGGAAGCGGGAAATTCGCTGTTCGTCGTCGAGCACGAGATGGCGGTGGTCAGGCGGGCGGACTGGATCGTGGACGTCGGCCCCAGGGCGGGCGAGCACGGGGGCGAGGTGCTCTACAGCGGTCCTGTCCACGGGCTGGCGGGCACGGCGCGCTCGGCCACACGCGCTTACCTCTTCCCGTCGGAAACCGACGCACGCACAGTACCCACCGCTTCCCCCGAGCCCGCAGCGCCCGGCAGACCTGGCACGCCGGGCACCCCGGGCACACCTGCCGCGTCCGGGACGCCCGCGGGAGTCCCTGTCAGCCCCGTGCCGTCCACCGTCGCCACCTCCGGACGCGGAGCGGAGGGACAGGGGCGGACTGTGCGGCGGCGGCCTGAGAGGTGGTTGTCGCTGTCCGGGGCGACGCAGCACAATCTGCGGGGGCTGGATGTGGAATTTCCGCTGGGCCTGTTCACGGCTGTCACGGGCGTGTCCGGCTCGGGTAAGTCCACGCTGGTCAGCCAGGTCCTCGCCGATCTCGTCGCCGACCACACCGGCACCGGGGCAGCCGCCGCGGCAGCTGGGACCGGCGCAGGCCAAGAGGCGCAGGACGAGGAGCCGGAGGGGGCGGTCGCGCAGGACCGCGGCCTCGGCGTCATGGCGGCCGAGGGGCTGGAGTCGGTGAACCGGCTGGTGCGGGTCGACCAGAAACCCATCGGACGCACTCCGCGCTCCAACCTGGCGACGTACACGGGCCTTTTCGACGCCGTACGGAAGGTCTTCGCGGCCACTGACGAGGCCAAAGTGCGGGGTTACAGCGCGGGACGGTTCTCCTTCAACGTCGCCGAGGGTCGCTGTCCGACTTGCCAGGGCGAGGGGTACATCGCCGTCGAGCTTCTCTTTCTGCCTGGTACGTACGCGCCCTGTACGGACTGCCATGGGGCGCGCTACAACTCCGAGACCCTGGAGGTCACCTACCGGGGCGCGACCATTGCCGATGTCCTGGGCATGACGGTCGATGGTGCCGCCTCCTTCCTTTCGGACGTCCCGGCGGCCCGGCGCGGACTGGACGCTCTGCAGCGCGTGGGTCTCGGGTATCTGCGGCTGGGGCAGCCCGCGACGGAGCTCTCCGGGGGAGAGGCGCAGCGGATCAAGCTCGCCAGCGAACTCCAGCGCAGCCGCCGCGGACACACCCTCTACCTTCTGGACGAGCCCACCACCGGGCTGCATCCAGCCGATACGGAGGTACTGCTGCGGCAGTTGCACGGACTGGTCGTGGCCGGACACACCGTCATCGTCGTCGAACACGATCTGGCGGTGGTGTCCGGCGCCGACTGGGTCATCGACCTCGGTCCCGGGGGTGGGGACCGGGGCGGCCGGATCGTCGCTGCCGGAACGCCGGAAGAGGTGGCAGGCTCTCGTACGAGCGTCACTGCCGCCTATCTCGCAGCTGCCCTGAACGGGTGACCGCTGCGCCCTCAGTTGCCCATCGGAGGGCGTGGCTCCCCGCGCGACCTCACCCAGCGCCACCCGTCTCCCCACATCTCCCCGCGTTCAACTGTCTCGACCCGCCGCCGCGCCCGGCGCCGACCGTGGTCGCACATCCGGCAGCTCTCCGTAGGCAACCAGCGGCCCCTGCAGGTGGTCCGTACGGGAGGGCAGCACTGAATGGATCGCGTACCAACCAGGAGGCACCATGAGGCACGCGCTCATCGTCGGCGGCGGTATCGCCGGAGCCATGACGGCGATCTCGCTGCGGAAGGCCGGGATCAGTTCGACCGTCTATGAGGCGTACCCGGCCGGTGCCGATGATGCGGGTGCCTTCCTCGTGCTCTTTCACAACGGTCTTGAGGCGCTGCGTACCGTCGACGCCCACCAAGCCGTACTCGACGTGTCCTTTCCGGCCGAGCGTGTCGAAATGCTCGCGCACACCGGCGACAGCCTGGGCGTGCGGCCGGTTGTCGGTGGCGGAAGCACCGGTGGAATCAGTGGTGGTGGGAACAGCGGTACTGGCAACGGCCGCATCAGTGACGGCCACAGCTTCCTCGGCCCCCGTACGCTCCGGCGCGCGACCCTCTATCGTGCGCTGCACGACCAGGCGGCGCGCCAGGGCGTCACCATCGAGCACGGCAAGCGTCTCGTGGCTGCCGACACCGCGCCCGACGGCCGGGTGACCGCCCGTTTCGCCGACGGCACCCACGCCGAAGGCGATCTGCTCGTCGGAGCCGACGGCCTGCACTCCGTGACCCGCACCCTCATCGATCCCGACGCGCCCGCGCCCCGCCATACCGGCCAGATCACCGTGTGCGGTTACGCCCCCAGCGTTCCTCCGGAAGCCGCACCGGCACCCGGTACCTACCGGATGATCCGCGGCAGGCGGGCCCTCATCGGCTGCACCATGGCGCCCGACGGTGAGGTCTGGTGGTTCGCCAACACCCCTGGTCAGCAGCTCAGCCAGGAGGAACTGGCAACCGGAACGCCGGAGGGGACGGCTCGGTGGCGGGACCACGTGGTCTCCCTGTTCTCCGACGACGCCTCACCGGCCGCCGACATCGTCCGGGCGAGCGGTGGAATCGTCGCCACCAACGCCTATGACGTTGCCTGTACCCCTGTTTGGCACCGCGGTTCCATGGTGCTGCTCGGCGACGCGGCGCACGCAGCGGCGCCCAACGCCGCGCAGGGCGCTTCCATGGCGATCGAGGACAGCGTCGTGCTTGCCAAGTGCCTGCGTGACCTCCCCAGCGCCGGGGAGGCGTTCGCCCGCTTCGAGGCGCTGCGTCGGGACCGGGTGGAGGCCGTCGTCGAACGCAGCGCTCAGCTGAACGACCAGGTCTTCCCTCGTCCCGCCGGGACGCCCGCCCGTCCTCTGCAGGACGACCCTCGGCAGGAGGACGATTCCGGCAGCGAGTGGCTGCTGGCGTACCGCATCGACTGGGACACCCCTGTCGGTGACGATGCGAGCGCCAACGCCTGAGCGCCACATGCCATCGCACCGCCTTTCCCGGGGAAGCGAAGGCGGAACGAGGGCAGGGGTGAGGCGCGTGCGGGCGGCTGGCTACCGTATGTGCATGACCATCCGCGTGCTCCTTGTCGACGACGACGCCCTCGTGCGGGCCGGGCTCCGGCTGATGCTGGAAGGTACCCCGGACGTCGAGATCGTGGGCGAGGCTGCGGACGGCAGCCAGGTGCTTCCGCAGGTCGCGGAGCACCGTCCGCACGTCGTTCTGATGGACATCCGGATGCCGACCGTGGACGGGCTCACCGCCACCGAGACGCTGCGGGCGCGCGAAGAAGCGCCCGAGGTTGTCGTCCTCACCACCTTCCACGCGGACGCGCATGTACTGCGGGCCCTGCGCGCCGGAGCCGCCGGGTTCCTGCTCAAGGACACCCCTCCCGCCGACATCCTGGCTGCCATCCGCAAGGTGGCCTCCGGTGAGCCGGTGCTGTCGCCGGCTGTCACCCGCCAGCTCATCCAGCACGTAACCCCCGCCGGTCACGACAGTCGCGGGGCACGCGCCCGGAAGGCCATCGCGGCACTCGGCGAACGGGAAAGTGAGGTCGCGCTGGGCGTAGGCCGCGGACTGGCGAACGCAGAGATCGCGGCGTCGCTCTATATGAGCGTGCCGACGGTCAAGACACATGTCTCCCGCATACTGACCAAACTCGACCTCAACAACCGCGTCCAGATCGCCCTCCTGGTCCATGACGCCGGTCTGCTGGAAGAGGCCGGAGTCGACGAGGAGTAGCCAACAGCCAGGAGCAGTGGCAGCAACGGCAGCCCTCTTTGAACAGTGGGAAGCCGCCCTTGGGGAATCCGTGGGGCTCGCAGGCGTTGCAACAGATGTGACTTCATCGCCTCGGTTTCCGGTACCCCTCTCCATACTCGACCGCTCCCTCATCCGGGAGGGCGAGCACCCTGGTCAGGCGCTCCGTGAGACGGTGCGGTTCGCACAGCAGGCGGAGGAGTTGGGTTTCCTGCGCTTCTGGGTCTCCGAGCACCATGCCGTCCCCGGGATCGCCGGCTCCGCGCCGACCGTGCTCGCCACGGCGGTGGCCTCCGCCACGTCCCGGATCCGCGTCGGTACGGGAGGAGTGATGCTCCCCAACCATCAGCCGCTGGTGGTTGCCGAACAGTTCGGGGTGCTGGAGTCGCTCTTCCCTGGCCGTATCGACATGGGGCTAGGTCGCTCTGTCGGCTTCACCGACGGCATCCGCAAGGCACTGCGGGTCGGCAAGGACGCCGCAGACGGCTTCAGTGCACAGCTCTCCGAGCTGCTCGGCTACTTCGACGGCACGGGCCCCGTGCACGCTCGGCCCGCCGAGGGGCTGCGTGTGCCGCCGTTCGTACTGGCGGTGGGCTCGGGCGCGGCAGTGGCGGCCGCGCACGGGTTGCCCTTGGTGATCGGAGCCTCCCGCGACGAGCGCCGGACCCGGGAGGCGGTGGAGACGTACCGGGCAGCCTTCCGGCCACGCGCGGACGGCCCTGCGTTGCACGGCACAAAGTTGCACGGCACCTCATCGCAACGAACTGCAATGCACGGCACCTCATCGCAAGGAACTGCAACGCACGACACCACATCGCAAGGAACTGCAACGCACGACGCTGTCTCGTACGGCACCGCACATGCCGCGCCGTACGTGGTCGTCGCCGTGAACGCTGCTGCTGCCGACACCCGTGAGGAAGCGGAGCTGCTTCAGCTTCCGGAGGCGTGGGCCACGGCACTCTCCCGCACTCGCGGTACTTTCACCCCGCTCGTTGCGCCCGAAGAGGTGCAGGGCCGCGCGATGAGCGCGAAGGAGCGTGCCGCGTTCGACGAGGCTCGCCAGTCGCAGCTGCGCGGGACCGCGGCACAGGTGACCGACGCGCTGGCCGGACTGGTGGAGCGTACGGGCGCCGACGAGATCCTGTTGACGCTCAACACGTATGACCCCGACGACCGGATCGGCTCCTACCGCCGTCTGGCCGAAGCCGCCGGACTGGTGGGCATGCCCGAGCCGTCGACCGTTAGCTGACCTGGCCAGTAAGGGGGTTTCGGCCGGCGGCGTCATCCTTGCTGACCGGGGAGCTCCCGCTTCAGCACCTTGCCCATGTCGTTGCGCGGCAGGGCCTGCAGGAAGCGCACCTCGCGGGGGCGCTTGTGCGGTGCGAGCTGGTCGGCGACCAGATCGGACAGCTCCTCGGCGAGCGGCTGTTGATGCGGCGAGGCGGGGACGATCCAGGCGACGACGCGCTCGCCCAGGTCGTCGTCGGGCTCGCCCGTGACGGCCGCCTCGGCGACGCCCGGGTGGCTGAGGAGCACGTTCTCGATCTCGCCCGCGCCGATCTTGTAGCCGCCGCTCTTGATCAGATCGGTGGCCTTGCGGCCGACGAGGCGTACTGATCCGTCCTCCTCCTGGGTCGCCATGTCGCCGGTGCGGAACCAGCCGCCGTCGAAGGCTTCGGTTGTCGCGTCAGGGCGGTTGAGGTATTCGGTGAACAGGTTCGGCCCGCGTACCTGTAGCTCGCCCACAGTCTCGGTGTCCTCCGCGGGAAGGCGTTTGCCCGCATCGTCCACCAGCCGGACGTCCACATCGCGCAGCGGCATACCGACAGTGCCCGGGCGGGACGTTCCGTCAGGCCGGACGCTGGTGTTCATCAGCGTCTCGGTCATTCCGTAGCGCTCGATCACGCGCTGGCCGGCCGCCGCCGTCAGCCGGTCGTGGTCGTGCAGCGGCAGGGCGGCCGAACCGGAAACGAGCAGTCGCGCCCCGGCCAGCGCCGACACCAGGTCCGGATCGCTCGAACAAGCGTCGGCGAGACGGTGGTACATCGTCGGCACGCCGAACAGCATCGTTCCGCCGCCGGCCAGTTCCCGGGTCACTCCCTCGATGCTGAAGCGGCCCAGATGGCGCAGGGTTCCCCCGCGGCGCAGCGGGCCGAGGACACCAAGGATCAGCCCGTGCACGTGGAACAGCGGCAGGCCGTGCACCACTACGTCGTCCGCCGTCCACTGCCACGCTTCTTCCAGTGCGTCCAGATTGCTGGCGATGGCGCGCCGCGAGAGGACCACACCCTTGGGCGGTCCGGTTGTCCCGGAGGTGTAGACGACTAGCGCCGCGGTCTCCGGGTTCGGCTCGGTGGGCAGCACCCAGGTCTGTTCGTCGGCCGTCCCGGCCGAAATCTCGATGTCCGTGCGCAGCAGTGACCCGAGCGGCTCGGGGAGCTCCGCTCCGGTCTCGGCCAGCACTGTGCCGGGCGCGCTGTCGGTGACGATGTGCGTCAGCTCGCTCGCGCCGCTCTTCGGATTCACCGGAACCACGGGGACCCCCGCCAGCAGCCCGGCGACCACGCCCACCGCCGTCTCCAGGCTGGGCGTCGCCCAGACCGCGACGGGCGCCGACGTGTGGAGCCGGGCAGCAAGATCGCTCGCCACGGCAACCAGTTGCCGGTAGCTGAGGGCTCGGTCACCGAAGCGCAGCGCCGTATGGGAGGACGCCGTGTGCAGCGCGGGAAAGAGCAGGGACACCCGGACTCCTTTGTGATCTCTCGCCTCTGGGTACCGCCAGCATCTCACCCGCCTCGTCGCCCGCTCGTTCGGAGGAGCCGGATATCCCGGATAGCCGCCTACCCCGAGGAGCCGGCCGCCTGCGGGAACAGCGTCGCGAACGTCTCCGTCGGCTCGTCGAGACCGCGGGCGAACGGTGCGTCGAAGTGCCAGACGAGGAAAAGCAGGAACGCGATCAGGGCGCTGAAGATGCCTGCCAGTGCCAGCTCCCTGCCCGAGCGCTGAATCTGGAGCGCGAAGAGCATGCCCACGGCGACCACGGCACCCGCGTACAGCCCGATCCACACCACGCCCGGCATCGTCGGCCCGGCGCTCGATCCGCGTTCGGTACGGGCCGAGTCGGCCTCGGCGACCTGGTCGACCACAGCCTGGTACGTCTGTGCCTGCTGGTTGGTGGTCGGCTTGTAGGAGGCCACATCCTTGCGAAGCCGGTCGAGCATATGGGCGCCCCGGTCGGTGAGCTCGCCGTGCTCGACCATGTGCGACCACTCGGTGGTGACCGCGTACCGCACATAGGCGTTGATGTCCTTCCGCACCCGGTCGCGTTCGTGGGCCGGGTACACGGCCACCCGCTCGCTCACCTCGTGCAGCGCCTGCGCCTCCTGCGACACGGCCCCCTCCGCGGCGTTGCGTGCCTCCCAGACGCCGGCGATCGCCAGCCCCAGAACAATGGCATAGACCACGCCGATCATCATCGTCATGTACTCGATCACGTCCGGGGTCTCGGAAGGATCCTCCGAGTCGGCGCGCCGGCGTTTGAGGACGACGACGGCGACGACCACCAGACAGGCGGCGAACAGGCTGAGGATCAGCATGAGCCATTCGGACAACAGTCCTCCACAGAGCGCGAAACGACGGGGCATAAGCGGCGTGAGTTGGTGGGGGTGCAGCAGTGGCATCGGGGGATGACCGCGCGGAGCCGGGGCGGGGGCGGGGACTTCAGCCGCTGTTCGCACCGGAGGTGCCACCGGCCGCCGCTGCCCCGGAACTGTTGGTACGGGGGCGGAGCGCGGCGGCCGCGAGTACGGCCGGAGCGACGATCAGGAGTGTGCGGGTGACCATGGACATGCTGCCGTCGGGCCGTTGGCGGTCGGGAGTCGGCTGTTGCGGAACTGCCAACACGCTGCGGGAGGGCGAGGGTTCCGGAGAGGAGCGGGAGACCTTGGGCGAAGGGCGCGCCGGCCGCTGAGCAGCACCGACCGGGTGCCGGGCGGGCTTCGGTTCCGCGGGTGCAGGAGTCGTGGGCGGCTTCGAGGCCGGAGCCTTCGGCGGTGTGCCGGAGGGGGGAGGCGAGGGCGGAGTGGGTGCGGGAGGGCTCGGCCTCGGGGGCGGTGGCGGCGTCGGCGAGGGTGTGGGGCGGGGCGGGCGCGGGGGACACGGCCGGTGCCCCGCTGCGAGGTGCAGATCGACGCCGTCCCCGGTTTGCACGGTCAGAGAAGCCCCAGGACAGCCGCCGGCCTGTCCGGCTGACGCAGTCAGATGAGTGCCGTCCGCGTTGACGGAGAGGTGGGCGTCGGCGTCGGAACCGGGGCGCTGAGCAGCAGTGAACGGGTACGGAACAGGAGAGGGAGTGCGGTGCGGTGTCGCGGGCGCCGGGGACACGGGGGCGGTTGCCGATGACGCCTTCGTTGCCTGAGCCGCGTTGGGGTGTGCTGCGTCTGCGCCCGGCTGCGGGTCAGCGGCAGGCAGGGCTGCTGCTGCGAGTACGGCTGATGGGCGCCGGTCCGTCGGCTGCGCGGCCTCCGGGGAAGCGGCCACGACAGCCGTCCCCGCCGCTGTGCCGAGCACCGCGCACGTGAGTGCCACTGCTGTCAGCGTCTGCCGTCTGCTTCGGGTGTTGTGCCACTTGCTGTCCCGCCCGCTGTTCCGTCGTCCCACATCCTGAGGATGGAGGGGAGTCTGTGACGGGCAGAAGGCTTCCGGTCGGTAGTCACACGATGGGTTGAAGTGCTTGCGCTTCCGGCCGGTCGCACTCCCGAACGGCCGTATGGGAGGCGGCTGTTGAATCGCCGCGCGGTTCCCGCCCGGGGGCGCGTGCTACCGCTCCGAGCTTCGGCGTCACGGACCGTCGGGTCGCTGGTCTGCGGGGCGCCGCTGATCACCGGAGAGGGGGATCTTCGGGCGCAAGGACCCTCGGGGGATGGAGCTTCCGGAGTCGGTTGCCTTGGTGGACGATGCGGGCCCGGTCGGCCGGTCTTCCGGGCCCGCGAGCGGTCACCTGCTGGGGCTGTGCCGCGATCGTCTTCTGCGACGTGATCGGACCATCTACTGGGCTTTGATGAGCTCCATGTAGTGCGCCCAGTCCCAGTGCGCGCCGGGGTCGGTGTGGTCGGCGCCGGGTACCTCGTTGTGGCCGATGATGTGCTGGCGGTCCAGCGGGATGCCGTTCCGACGGCAGATGTCCGCCGTCAGCGCTGCCGACGCCTCGTACATCGCCTCTGTGAACCACTTGTCCGGTTCGTCGATCCAGCCCTCGTGCTCGATGCCGACGCTGCGGGTGTTGTAGTCCCAGTTGCCCGCGTGCCAGGCCACGTTCTTCTCCCGCACCATTTGGGCGACATGGCCGTCCGCTGAACGCACTACGTAGTGCGAGGAAACTGCCTTGTCCGGGTTCTGGAAGATGGCCAGCGTGTCGTCGTAGTACTCCTGGGTGACGTGGATGATCACGAGCTCGACAGGGTACTCGGCCGGCCGGTTCGCGGTCGTGTAGTTGGAGCTGGATGCGGGGACCCACTCAGCCTTGGGGTAGTCGACGGCGAGCGGGCCTCTGGAGCGGGCCACCGCGGCTCCGCCCGAGAGGAGTGAGGCGCCGGCCAGTCCTGCGGCGAGGGTGAAGCCCGCCCCGCCGCGCAGCAGCGCGCGGCGTGCTGGGAGGTTCGGGCGGGACTGTCCGGATGCGTGGTACTGGCGTGCTGAGTCCATCGTGTCTCCCAGTGGGGGGAAGAGGTGGAGGGGAATGGGGGCACGTACAGCGCGAGTTGACGCGCGTTGATGATTGCAGCCGCCTGGGGGACTGCCAAGAGTCGTCGGAGTGTGCCATTGGACCGACCTGTGGCCGCTCCAGGGACAGTATTCCGACTGTCCAGACAGTTATCCCCCGATTCCGGCCCGGTACGACAGCGGGTCGTCCAGTACCCCGCGCACGGCGGCATGGGCGGCGCCCAGCAGCGGCCCGTCCGCACCCAACCCCGAGACGAGCAACTCGGGCAGGGCGCCAGGTGCCGCCGTACGCTCCCTCAGTTCCCTCTCCAGCGACGGCCGCAGCCACGGTGCGAACCTGGCCAGGACGCCACCCAGCACCAGGGCGCGGGGGTCCAGCAGGTTGACGGCCCCGGCCAGGGCCAGCCCCAGCGCCGTCCCGGCCTCTTCGAGCGCTCGCAGCGCCCGCTCGTCCCCGGATGCAGCGCGGTCCCGGAGCGCGGCCAGGGCGGCGTCCCTGGGGCCGTCGGCGGCGATACCCGCAGCGTGCAGCAGTGCCCGCTCGCCCGCGTACTGCTCCAGGCAGCCCTGGCCCCCGCAGGCGCAGCGCGGTCCGTCCGGTCGGACGGGCATATGGCCGATCTCCCCCGCGAACCCTCGATTACCCCGCAGCAGTTCGCCGTCGAGTACCACGGCGGCACCGATGCCGACTTCCGCGGAGACGTGCACGAAGTCGCGGGGGACTCTGCCGCTGTCCAGCCACAGCTCGGCGAGCGCCCCGAGGTTGGCCTCGTTGTCGACGATGAGCGGCAACGGTTTACCCGCTGCCTCCGTCGGCGTCCCTGTTTCAGCCGCTGATCGTGTGTCTGTTCCCATCTTCGCGAGTGCGGGAGCGATGTCCGTGTCGTGCCAGCCCAGGTTCGGCGCGTGGACAACTGTCGACGTCCCCCGGGCGACCAGCCCGGGCACGGCAACCGCGACAGCGGCCGGGCTCAGCCCCAGCTCGCACGCCTGTACGGCCACCTCGTCCACCAGCCGCCGCAGCCGGGCGAGCACCACGCCCGGCTCGCTGTTCCGGCCCGCGGACCCGGTCTCCCCGCGGGCACGCACCTGACCGCGTACATCGACCGCACAGACGGCGAGATGGTCGACCCCGATCTCCGCGCCCAGCCCGCACGGCCCACGGTGGGTGAGCGCGAGCGCGGTGCCGGGGCGACCGGGTCCGCCGTCGGGCGGCGTCGGCCCCTGCTCGGTCAGCAGACCTCTGCCCAGCAGCTCGTCGACGAGTGTTGAGACGGCCGTACGGGTCAGCCCTAGGCGCGCCGCCACGGCCGCACGGGAGGAGGGCCCCTGCTCGGCCACCGCGTACAGCACGCGCGACAGATTGCGCCTGCGTATCTCCCGTTGGGAGCCGGGTGCTTGAGCTGCCATGGGGGCTCCTTCTCAGGCGAACAGAGCGCTCGCCGTTGCCTGCGCCGCTGCCCATGGTCGGGGGCGACTGCTGCGTAGGGACGACCGACCGGTGCGCTGCCGGCTCCGGTTACCCGTTCACGGCCGTCTCCCGAGCAGCGCCCCCGCGTTCTCGAGCGTCTCGGTGAGCCGGGTCAGCGTGGCATCGTCCCGTTCGACCGGTTCGTACGAGGCACCCTCGGTGGTGCCCCAGCGGCGGGCGACCGCGGCCGGGTCCTCGCCCAGCAGCAGCCCCGCGGCCTGCGCGGCGGCTCCCAGCGCCACCAACTCCTGAGCGCGCGGCACCTGTACGGCACGCCCCGACAGTCGCCGCACCGTCTCACGCCAGGCCGTGCCCTTGGCGCCCCCGCCGATCAGCAACAGTGGCGCGTCCTGTGCCGTACTCCTCTCGTCGCTCTCGGCCAGGACGAGGTCGAGTGCGCGCAGCAGCGCGAAGACGGCGCCGTCGTAGGCGGCCTGGAGCACCTGGCCGCCTGTGGTGGCGTGCTGGAGTCCGCTCAGCAGCCCGGTGGCGTACGGGAGGTCGGGGGTGCGCTCGCCGTCGAGGAAGGGCAGGGCTGTGACCCGCCCACCTGCCTCGACGTCCTCGCGGTCCCGGGAGAGCAGTGCGGCCATCCGGTCCACGGCCAGCGTGCAGTTGAGGGTGCAGGCCAGTGGCAGCCAGCCGGTGCGGGCGTCCGCGAAGCCCGCGACGGTCCCTGTGGGGTCGGCGGGGCGACGGCCGGAAACGGCGTACACGGTGCCCGAGGTGCCGAGGCTGAGTACCGGCTGCCCGGGCAGCAGTCCCAGGCCGAGCGCTGCGGCCATGTTGTCCCCGGTGCCGGTCGCTACCAGAGTGCCTGCTGTGAGGAACCCGTCCTCCGTTTCCCGGACCGTGCCCGCCGCCTCCCCGGTGCCCCGTACGGGCGGCAGGAGCGCGGGGTCCAGTTCGGCGAGCCGCAGGATCTCTTCGTCGTAGGACTCGGTTGCCGAGGCCCACCATCCCGTACCCGAGGCGTCACCGCGGTCGGTGCTCGGCTGTCCGGTCAGCCGCTCGGTCAGGAAGTCGTGCGGCAGTCGCACGGCCGCGGCCGATCGTGCGGCCTCCGGTTCGTTCTCCCTCAGCCAGGCCCACTTGGTGACGGTGAAGGCCGGCGCAGGCACGCTGCCGACGCGCTCGGCCCACGCCTTGGGGCCGCCGAGACCGGCCACCAGGCGGTCGCGCTGGGGGGCCGACCGTACGTCGTTCCACAGCAACGCCGGGCGCACCGGGCGGCCCGCGGCGTCCAGCGTCACCAGACCGTGCTGCTGGCCCGCGACGGAGACGGCCGCGGCCTCGCTCGCGGCGCGCCCGCACTGTCCCACCGCGGTGCGGAGCGCCTGCCACCACTCTTCGGGGTCCGTCTCGCGCCGGTCGCCCGGGGAGACGGTGTGCGGGGCCTGGCCCCGGGCGACCACCTGGCCGGTCGGGGCGTCCACCACGAGGGCCTTGGTGGACTGGGTCGAGCTGTCGACCCCGATGACGAACGGGCCTTCCGGTGCGGTCATGGCCTGCCGCTCCCTTCCCTGGCTGCCGGTGATGTGCGCATACTAATTTGTAAACGGCCATGACGAATAGCCTCGCGTCGCGATGCCCGAGTGTTCGCACAAGGGCGACGGTGCGCGGGAGGTGCACGGGAGAGGAACGGCAGGATGAGCTACGAGCCCGTACCCGCGGACAAGTTCAGCTTCGGCCTGTGGACGGTGGGCTGGCAGGGCCGGGACCCGTTCGGCGATGCCACCAGGGCGCCGCTCGACCCGGTCGAGTCGGTGCACCGCCTCGCCGAACTGGGCGCCTACGGGGTGACGTTCCACGACGACGACCTGATCCCGTTCGGCGCTCCCGAGGCCGAACGGGACGGTCACGTCAAACGGTTCCGCCAGGCACTCGACGCGACAGACATGACGGTGCCCATGGCGACGACGAACCTGTTCACCCATCCCGTCTTCAAGGACGGCGCGTTCACGGCCAACGACCGCGACGTGCGGCGCTTCGCCCTGCGCAAGACGATGCGCAACATCGACCTGGCCGCCGAACTGGGCGCGCACACCTACGTCGCCTGGGGCGGCAGGGAAGGCGCCGAATCCGGCGCCGCCAAGGACATCCGGGCGGCACTCGACCGGATGAAGGAAGCGTTCGACCTGCTGGCCGAGTACGTCACCGAACAGGGCTACGGCCTGCGCTTCGCCCTGGAGCCGAAGCCCAACGAGCCGCGCGGCGACATCCTGCTGCCGACCGTCGGCCACGCACTCGCCTTCATAGAACGCCTGGAGCGCTCCGAGCTCTTCGGCGTCAACCCGGAGGTCGGGCACGAGCAGATGGCCGGGCTCAACTACCCGCACGCCATCGCCCAGGCCATGTGGGCGGGCAAGCTCTTCCACCTGGACCTCAACGGCCAGTCCGGCATCAAGTACGACCAGGACCTGCGGTTCGGCGCGGGGGATCTGCGGGCCGCATTCTGGCTGGTCGACCTGCTGGAGAGCGGGGGCTACGAAGGGCCGCGCCACTTCGACTTCAAGCCGCCGCGCACCGAGGACACCGCAGGCGTGTGGGCCTCGGCGGCAGGCTGCATGCGCAACTACCTCATCCTGCGCGAGCGCGCCGCCGCCTTCCGCGCCGACCCGACCGTCCAGGAGGCGCTGCGGGCCTCCCGGCTGGACGAGCTCACCCGGCCGACGCTCGACCGGGACGAGACGCCCAGCGCCCTGCTGGCCGACCGCACGGCCTACGAGGACTTCGACGTCGAGGCGGCGGCCGAGCGGGGCATGGCCTTCGAGCACCTCGACCAGCTGGCTATGGACCACCTGCTGGGCGTCTGAGCCGGCCCGCCCGGCGCCGGGCAGCGGCTCAGCGTCGAGCAGCGGCCTCCTCCGCGCTCACCTGGGCCGGCAGACCGAACGTCGCGAACAGGTCGTCCCCGAAGAACGCACCCACGTGGGCGACCTGTCCGTCCAGCAGCGTCAGGACCTGCAGATGGAACGGCCGGTAGACGCCGTCCTCCCGCCGGCTGTAGAGACCGAAGGCCGGCTGGCCGTTGGCCGAGGTCGGCAGCATGAGACCCTCGTCGCGGCCGATGGGGCACTGGGCCCCTATGAGCCGCACGATGTTCTCCCGGCCGCGGAACCACTGCGGGAAAGGAGGCATCTCCCAGACGGCGTCCTCCTTGAACAGGTCCACGATGGCCGTCACATCGGAGCGCTCGAACGCCGCCGCGTACCGGTCCAGCAGCTCCCGCGCCGCCGGATCGGTGGGCTCGGTCAGCTCCTCCTCCACCGGCGCCGCCTGCTCGAGCTGCGCACGGGCCCGTTGCAGGGCGCTGTTCACGCTCGCCGTCGTGGTGCCGAGCAGCTCGGCGACCTCTGCCGCCCGCCACTTGAGCACGTCCCGCAGCAGCAGGACGACACGCTGCCGGGTCGGCAGATGCTGCAGGGCGGCCACCAGCGCCAGCCGCATCGACGAGCGGTTCACCACCACCGAGGCCGGGTCCGTGGGCCCGGAGGATCCCGAGAACATCGCGTCCGGGATCGGCTCCAGCCAGGGGACCTCCGGGGACTCGGTCACCGGGCGCTCGGGGTCGTCGCTCGGCGCGCCGAGACCGGAGGGCATCGGGCGGCGGCCACGCTGCTCGATCGCGGTCAGACATGCGTTCGTGGCGATCCGGTAGAGCCAGGTACGCAGCGAGGATCTGCCCTCGAAGCGGTCGCCGGCCCGCCACGCGCGCAGATACGTGTCCTGCACCAGATCCTCGGCGTCGTGCACCGAGCCCAGCATTCGGTAGCAGTGCGCCAGCAATTCGTTGCGGTATGGCTTCGCCTGCTCCAGGAGCTCCTCGGCGCTGCCGAGAGGCTGGTCCACGGGAGCGTCCGCCGTGCGGGGGCTGTCTGCCATCGTCCTTGCCTTTCGTCTGCTCCGGTCACCCAACGGCACCGGCGAAACACTCATCGTCGGTGAGAGTGAATGTAGAGCACGGGTCTGACAGCCTGCTCCCTCCAGCATGGCGGACGGAGCCGTTCCCCGCGGCGGTTACCGAGGCTGTTTGTGCACCTCCTCGTGGTCCCGGCCGGGCCGAGGCTGTGGCGGCTCGCCCTCCAGCACCTCAGCGGCTGCCGGATCGAGTACCCGGGAAAGGAAGGCGCGGGTGCGCGCGTGCTGCGGATCGCCCACGACCTGGTCCGGAGGGCCCTCCTCGACGACGAGCCCGTCGTCCATGAAGATCACCCGGTCCGCGACCTCCCGGGCGAAGCTCATCTCGTGGGTGACGACCAGCATCGTCATCCCCTCATCGGCCAGTCCGCGCATCACCGCCAGCACATCGCCGACGAGCTCCGGGTCCAGCGCCGAGGTGGGCTCGTCGAACAGCATCAGATCGGGGCCCATGGACAGTGCGCGGGCGATCGCCACCCGCTGCTGCTGGCCGCCCGAGAGCTGGGCAGGGTAGCTGGCCTCCTTCTCGGTCAGCCCCACGCGGCGCAGATTGCGCCGGGCCACCTCCGCCGCCTCCGCTTTGCCGCGCCCCAGCACGCGCCGCTGCGCGATGGTCAGATTGCCCAGCACCGTCAGATGGGGGAAGAGGTTGAACGCCTGGAAGACCATGCCGATACGGCGCCGGACCCGGTCGATGTCCACTTCCGGGTCGGTGACCTCGGAGCCGGCGACACGCACCGTGCCGGATGTGGGTTCCTCCAGCAGGTTCACACAGCGAAGCAGCGTCGATTTGCCCGAACCGGACGGACCGATGACACAGACGACCTCTCCGCGCCGCACGGTGATGTCGATACCGCGGAGCACCTCCAGCTCGCCGAAGGACTTGCGCAGCCCCACGACCTCGATGGCCGCCGTGCCGTCCCCGGTTGTTCCATCCGTTTCTTTCGTTCCGGCTGTTCTGTCCGTTCCGTCTGTTCCGGCTGTCTCGTTCGTGCCGGCCATCTCGCTCACTCCGGTCACCTCGCCTTTGCCGTACGGGCCTCCAAGCGGCGCACCAGATGGCCCAGTGGCAGCGTGATGGCCAGGTAGAACAGCCCCGCGATCAGGATCGGAGTGAGGCTGCGGTGCTGGTTGAGCGCGTCCCTGCCGAACTTGGCCAGCTCGTACTGGTCCATCGACAGCCCGAGCAGATAGACCAGCGAGGAGTCCTTGGTGAGCAGGATGAGCTCGTTGGCCAGCGGCGGAAGCACGATGCGGAACGCCTGCGGGATGACAATGGAGGCCATCGCCCTGGCCGGTGACATGCCAAGGGAACGTGCCGCTTCCGTCTGTCCTTTGGGGACGGCCTGGATGCCCGCACGGATCGTCTCCGCCATATAGGCAGCCCCCACCAGGCCCAGGGCCAGCATCACCGTCACGTACTGGTTGATGGACACCTGGAAGGCCAGCGGTACGCCGAAACCGAGCGCGATGAATACCAGCAGGGCCGGCACGCCCCGGAAGAACTCGATGTAGGCGACGGCCAGCCAGCGGTACGGCAATACCTGCGACAGCCGCATCAGCGCCAGCAGCAGGCCAAGCGCCAGTCCGAAAGCGAAACCGAGCACCGTATAGACAACCGTGTTGACCAAGGCTGTCGTCACGACGTCCGGGAACTGCTTCTTGGCCACCTCGACGTCGAAGAACGCACGGCGCAGCTCGCCCCAGTCGGCAGCGAACACGAAGACCAGAACGACGATCAGCAGGACCCCGTACTGGGCGGTGCGGATGGCGCGAGTGCGGTTGCGGCGGCTCACTTCTTGGGCTCCGTGCCGAACCACTTCTTGTAGATCTTGTCGTAGCGCTTGTCGGCCTTGGCCTTCTTTAGGGTCTTGTTGATCTGCTTGCGCAGAGCGTCGTTCCCGGTGCGTACGCCGATCCCGTACTGCTCGCCGGTGTCGAACTCCGTGGTGACCTTGGTGTCCGGGTTCTTCCTGGCGTAGTCGTAGAGCACGCCGTTGTCATTGATGCCCGCGTCGACCTGGCCGGTCTTGACGGCGGTCAGCAGCAGGCCGAGGTCCTCGTACTGCCGAGTGGTGACGCCCTTGGCGTGCTTCTTGGCGTACTCCTCGCCCGTGGTGGACTGCTGGACACCCAGTTCCTTGCCCTTGAGGTCCTCGAGGGAGTCGTACTTCTTGCCCTTCTTGGTGAGCAGGGCCTGGGTCGCCTCGAAGTAGGAGGCGGAGAAATCGAGGTTCTTCTCGCGGACGGGGGTGATGGTCATGCCGGCCGCGGCCAGATCGCACTTGCTCGCGTTCAGGTCCTCGCCGGTCTGGATGCCCTCGAACGGGGTGTCCACGATCTTCTGCTCGACCTTGAGGTCCTTGGCGACCAGATCGACCAGGTCGACGTCGAACCCGACGATCTCCTTGCCCTTTTTGAACTGGAACGGTTCGTACGGAAGGTGGGTGCAAGTGGTGAGCTTGCCCGCGTTCACCAGCTGCACCTCTTCCCCGCCCTTGCCGGAGGTCTTTGTGCTGGAGCAGGCGGTGACGGCTGTCAGAAGCGCGGCCGTCAGTACAGCCGTCAGGGATATCCGGTGCTGTCGGTTACGCGCGGATCGTGCGGACACAGCGCCTCCACAAGGGGACAGGTCGGCAATGGAGCCCGATCATGGCCGGTAAATGCCGTGCATCCTGCCATCGGCGCGGGGCGATGTCAGCTGTGCGTTTGATGTCAGTTGTGTGTCTATGCCAGCAGTGAGCCCGGGGTCAGCCGTGCGTTCTGTGGCATTCCAGCTCGGCCCACACAGCGTGCCCCGTCACCCCCTCGGAACCGCCCGTGCGGGCCTTGCGTATGCCCCAGTCGTCGGCGAGGACGCTGACCAGCAGCAGGCCCCTCCCGTTCTCGCGCTCGTCGTCGCCGGACCGGCCCCGGTCCGCGTCCTCGATGCGCATGACCGAGTTGCCGCCACCCTCGTCCGCCACCTCCAGCCGTAGCCGCACGCCGATGACCCACAGCTCGCAGCTGACCTTCTCGCTGTCCGTGTGGCGCACAGCGTTGGTGAACAGCTCCGACATCAGTAGCTGGGCGTCGGCGTTGGACTCGTCGTCGACGTACCACTCGCGCAGTCTCTCCAGCACGCGCGCGCGTGCCAGAGCCACAGAGGTGTCGCGGGCCGGCAGATGGAAGGCGTCGCGCAGCGGACGGGTCGTCGGCGCGCCATCAGGCCGGTGTTCTAAAGGCAGGGCGTCATGGGGGGCAGCCACAGGTCCACTATGCGGTTCGTCACTCGCGTATGGCAAGGATCAATCTGTAAATTGCAGAACTGCGTTTGACAGGGTGTGCATGAGCGCTGGCACATGCCAAACTTCTTCGTAACGAAGTCAGTTGGAGGGGAGCGGCTGTGGCGGACTCACGGACGGGCGGTGCGGCGCCCACCGTGCTGCGCGTGGTGCTGGGCAAGAGGCTTCAGCACCTGCGTGAGAGTGCGGGAGTGACCTTCGAGCAGGCGGCCAGAGCTCTCGACGTCACTCACGCCACCATCCGCCGGATGGAGAAGGCCGAGGTCGGGCTCAAGGTCCCCTATGTCGAGAAATTGCTGCGCACCTATGGGGTGACCGATCCGGACGAGATCGACGGTTTTGTCTCGCTCGCCCGGGAAGCGAACCAGCCCGGCTGGTGGCACCGGTACCGCGACGTGCTGCCCGAGTGGTTCAGCGTCTTCGTGAGCCTGGAGAGCGAGTCCGAGGTCATCCGCGCCTACGAGCCGCACTATGTGCCGGGCCTGCTCCAGACCGAGAGCTATGCGAGGGCGGTGCTGCGCGCAGGCATGCCGCACGCGCCCGAGGCAGAAATCAAGCGGGGCGTGGCGCTGCGTATGGAGCGTCAGACGGTGCTCACCCGGGAGACGAACCCTCCGCTGCTGTGGGCCGTCATCGACGAGACGGTCCTGCGGCGCCCACTGGGCTCTCCAGAGGTGATGCGCGAGCAGATCGACCACCTCATCCAGGTCACCGAGCGGCCGAACGTGGCGCTCCAGATCATGCCGTTCAGCGCAGGTCCGCATCCGGCCATGTACGGCCCCTTCCACCTCTTCCGGTTCCCTCTCGACGAACTGCCAGACATGGTCTGCGCCGAGAGCCTTGTAGGTGCGGTCTACTTCGACCAGCGCGACGACGTCAGCGTGTTCCTCGAGGCACTGGACCGGATGAGCGCCCAGGCCGTGCCGCTGGTGCGGACCCGGGCGGTCCTGAGTGCACTGCGCAAGGAGATCTGAACCATGGGTCGTATCTACAACGGGATGCCCGCTGCACACCTGGGCAGCGAGGGCTGGCGCAAGCCCTGGAGCGGAGGCAACGGCGGCAGCTGCGTCGAGGCGCTCAAGCTCGCCGACGGCCGCGTCGCACTGCGCCAGTCCACCGATCCCGACGGCCCGGCGCTCATCTGCAGCCGGAGTGACATCTCGGTTTTCATCCAGGCGGCCAAGGCGGGGGAAGCCGACTTCCTGGTCGCCTGAACACAGCACCGGATCACGCAGGCCCGGTCCGGACAGACCGACGAGTTGGAGAGAGCACGTGTCGGAGGCTGGTTTCAGCCCGGAGCAGATAGACACCACCAGGCCGCACCCGGCCCGGATGTACGACCACTACCTCGGGGGGAAGGACAACTACGAGGCCGACAGGGACGCGGCGGACAGAGTCCTTGCCGCCCTGCCGGACGTGGGCATCACGGCCCGCAGCAACCGCGACTTCATGCACCGCGCCGTGCGGACAGTCGTCGACAGCGGAATCCGCCAGATCATCGACATCGGCACCGGCATCCCCACCTCGCCGAACACCCATGAGGTGGCCCGGCAGGTGGACCCGGAGGTACGGGTCGCCTATGTGGACAACGACCCGATCGTGGCGGCCTACGCCGGAGCGAAGCTGACCAACTCCGGCAACGCCGGCTTCGTCCTCGCCGATATCCGTGATCCTGAGGGGATCCTCGACCACCCGGTCACCCAGGAGCTCATCGACTTCGACGAGCCGATCGCGCTGATGCTGCTCGCCGTGCTGCACTTCATCACCGACGCCGAGGACGCGGCGGGCATCGTGCGCACGCTCACCGAGCGGCTGCCCGCAGGCAGCCACTTGGTCCTCAGCCACGCGACACGGGACTTCAACGACAACGAGGGCTTCGGCAAGGTCGAGAAGGTCTACAACGAGGAATCCACCTCCAGCGCCCAGTGGCGGACAGGGGACGAGATCTCCGGCTTCTTCAAAGGCTTCGAACTCCTCGAGCCCGGCCTGGTCCAGCCGCCGCTGTGGCGGCCGGACGGACCCGTGCCCACGGGCGAGAGCCTCAAGCGTCACATGGGATATGGCGGCGTGGGAGTGAAGTGAGCAGCGGGCCGGTGGCAGCCACCGGCCCGCCTGCTGCACCCGTCCCGCCATCATCTTGCGGAGGCGGCCTCCAGGAAGGTGAACCCGAACTCGGCCGGCTCCGCGGTGAGCTGGTGCTGCGGCAGCACGCCCGGCCCGCACGACTGTGAGCCGATGCCGTGCATCCCATGGTCGAGATTGACCCACACCGTCTCCCCGGCGACGAGGTCGGTGGTGTGCTCCGCGGCATCCAGTTGCTCGGCCGTCCACCGGCGCGCTGTGAACCAGCACATTCCGTCGGCCTCGACCCGCAGCCCCGGCCCCTCAGGGCCTCGGGTCAGCTCGGCCCAGCGGACGTCCGGCCGTGCACCGTTCTCCTGAGGGCGCACATAGGGCGTCTGGAGCGCGTCCACGGTGCTGCGCCACAGCCCGGTACGCGCCGCTGCTGTGGTGTCCGGGTAGCCCTCGCCCGGACCGCCGCCGAACCACCTCACATGGCCGTAGCTTTCCGGTAGCCCCAGCCGCACTCCCAGTCTGGGCAGTGGGAAGTGCCAGTTGCCCTCCGGCTCGACCGTCACCGTCAGCCGCAGCCGGTCGATGGTCCCCGTCCACCGGTAGACGGTGCGCAGGCCCAGCGCGGAAGCAGCAGCGGCCACCCGGGTACGGACGACGAGCGCGTCCTGCGTCAGCTCCACGCTGTCCGTCCGGTGCCGCATCCGGTGCAGTCCGTGACGGCGCCACAGCGGGCCGTTCCGTACGTCCGGCTGGAAGGGAGCGCCATCGTCGTTGTCGGTGGTCGCCCGCCACACATCCAGCCTCGGTCCCTGGAGAGGGATGCCGCCCAGCTGCAGCAGGGCACCGCTGTCCGCCGCGAAGACCGCAGGTCCCAGCCGGACCTGCCCACCACCGCCGTCGCGCTTCTCCGGGCCGTCTGGCGCCTCGTAGCGGCGTGGCGCGGCGGGGACCGAGGGCAGGGTGGTGGCCGGCGGGTACTCCCGCTCGGCGGCGCGCAGCTGCCCCCAGGCGACCGGGTGGCCGCGGTCGGCCCATGGGGTCGGGTGGGCCAGGACCGCGCGTACGGTCCACCATGCCTCTCCGGCCCGCACCGTCTCCGGCGGGGAGGGCAGCGGCAGGTCCACGGAACTTCCCGGCGGCACGGGCCCCTCGGGCAGCGGCAACATGCCGCCGCTCACCTGCTCGCCCTCGATCTCGTACGACCACTCGAGAGCGAGGTGGGACAGACCGAGAAAGTCGTGCCCGTTGGTGACCAGCACACTGCCGGGAGCCGCACCGGGACCGATTCGGACCGGCTCGATCACTTTCTTGAGCTCGACAAGACCGGGTGAGGGGGTGCGGTCGGGGAAGACCAGTCCGTCGCACACGAAGTTGCCGTCGTGCACCTCCTCGCCGAAGTCGCCCCCGTAGGCGAACCAGGTCCGGCCGTCCTCGGTGCGTCGCGCGAGACCGTGGTCGATCCACTCCCACACGAAACCGCCGTGGCAGCGCTCATACGTCTCGAAGAGCCGCTGGTACTCGCTCAGTCCGCCCGGGCCGTTGCCCATGGCGTGTGCGTACTCGCACAGGATGAACGGCAGCGCTCGGCGGCGTGCGTCCTGTGCGGGATCGTCCAGCGCGGGCTCCTCCCGCCGCCCCACCAGTTCGACCCCGGCGTGCGGCAGATACATACGTGAGTAGAAGTCGCTGTCCGGGCAGGTGTGGTCGCCCTCGTAGTGGAGGGGCCGGGAAGGGTCCCGTTGCCGGATCCAGCGGGCCATCGCGGAAAGTCCGGCACCGCCTCCGCACTCGTTGCCCAGCGACCAGATGACGACGGAGGGATGGTTCTTGTCCCGCTCCACCATGCGGGCCGCTCTGTCGAGCAGGGCGGGGGTCCATCGTTCGTCGTTCACGGGGTTCCGTGCGTCCTTGAGTTCGACGAAACCGTGCGTCTCCAGGTCGCATTCGTCCACCACCCACAGGCCCAGTTCGTCACACAGGTCGAGGAAGGCGGGATGCGGCGGATAGTGGCTGGTGCGTACGGCGTTGATGTTGTGCTGTTTCATCATCACCAGGTCGCGCCGCATGGTCTCGTGGTCCACCGTGCGTCCGGTCTCCGGATGGAACTCGTGCCGGTTGACACCGCGCAGCAGCACTCTGCGGCCGTTGACTTTGAACAGTCCGTTCTCGACTACCACGGTGCGGAATCCGACGCGCAGGGCGATCCGCTCATCTCCGACCGCAAGTTCGGCGTCGTAGAGCCGAGGCGACTCCGCAGTCCACGGTTCTACCTGCCCGGTCGCCGTCTCGCCGGTGCTCAGTTCCCATCCCAGCTCCGGTACGGTGATCCGCCCGGGTGGGTCGCTTTCGACGCGCAGCGTGCCGCGGCCGGTTGTGTGGTCGAATTCGGCGTGCACAGTGTGGTCGCGCACCGCACCGACCGGGCGGAGCAGCAGGGTGACCTCCCGGAAGATGCCCGGCAGCCACCACATGTCCTGGTCCTCCAGATAGCTTGCGGCGGACCACTGGTGGACCCGGACGGCGAGCACATTGCCGCGCGGTCGCAGCAGTGCTCCGACGGCGAACTCGTGCGGCAGCCGGGAGCCCTGGAACTTTCCGAGCTCCTGACCGTTCAGCCAGACGCGTGCGCACGACTCCACTCCTTCGAAGCGCAGCAGTGTCTCGCCGGGGTCCTCCACCGGGGAGCCGTGCAGTGCGGTGTCTGTGTCGCCTGAAGGCAGCGGCCAGTCGTCCGGCAGATCGAAGACATGCCGGTGGTCACCTGTCGGGTTCTCGTCCGGAACGTGGGGCGGATCGACCGGGAAGGGATAGCGGACGTTCGTGTAGGCGGGCGCGCCGTGTCCGTGCAGCACCCAGTGGGAGGGAACGGGCAGTTCCGCCCACTGGGTGTCGTCGTAGTGCGGGTCGGCGAACGCATCGTCGTGCCGGTCCGCGGTAGGGGAGAGGCGGAACTTCCACACGGTGCCGGACAGCGTGAGGCAGCGCGCGTCCGAGCCCGGCGTCCACGCGCGCGGAGCCAGACAGCCGGTTCCCGGGGAGACGTCCTCGTAGTACGGCACGGGTGGCGGAGCGGAGGATCGTGGCTGACCGGCCGACAGGGGAGTGCTCATTCATCTCCTCGGTTTCTGTTGGTTCTTGTTGTTTCTCTCCCACCAGCAGGCGCTTTCGTATGCGTACTTGGCAACCCAAATGCGTAGGGTGAGCGCAACATGACACAGTGATGGGCATGACGATGCCACCGCCGCCGAACCAACCGCCCGCCGGCACCCCGCCACCTCCCGTGGGGCCGCCCGGTGGGTTCGGGCCTCCCGGCTCCGGTGGTTTTGGCTCGCCGGCGCCGGGCGGCAGTTGGCCGCCTCCGCCACCCGGCGGCAACCGAGGCAAGACCGTGGCCGCCGTTGTCGCGGCGGCGGTCCTCGCCCTCGCACTCATCACCGCCTCCGTCCTCTACTTGACCCGAGGCGACTCGGGCACGGGTGACTCCGCCGACAGGAAGCCACCCGCGACAGCGTCGCCCTCGCCCTCCGACGAGCCCGGCGAGCCGACCGAAACACCTTCAGAGGACGGCGAGGCGACCGATTTCCCGACGCCGGGCGAGGACGGCGAGCTGCCCTCCGCGAGCCCTGACAACGACTCCAGTGACGTGCCGTTGCCTGCCTTCCTGCTGCACGAGGGGGACTGCTACAACCGGTCCAAGGAGCGCGAGGGTTCCGTGGTGACCCGCGACTGCGACACGTCGCACGACGCGGAGGTCGTCAGCCGGAAGAAGCTCACCGGCAGTTACAGCACCGATGACGCCGTGCGGCGCGAGGCGGACTCGATGTGCCGCACCACGCTGCGGAACAAAGCGGCCAAGCAGCCGCCTGGCACGGTGGGCGGAACGCTCATCTCGTATCCGAAGTCGAAGAACTCCGGCACGGGATTCAGCTACGTCATCTGCAGCCTGACGGCGGGCAAGGGGAAGAAGCTCTCCAAACCACTTGCGTGACGGATCCACACGCGCGCTCCCGCAACACCACAACACGACGGTCTCCGCGCGTAGTTGGAACTCCGTGATTGGCATGGACGCATCGTAGGCGGGGTAAATCCGCCGCGATCGATGTGACAGCTGTTCCTTCCGTGCCTATCCATGAGAGGCCCCATGAAGCAGCGCAGATGGGCGTCCACGGCCACCGCCGTCGTCGTCTTCCTCGGACTCTCCTCCCTCACCGGCGCCGCAACCGCGTCCGCCGAAGAGGCCGCCGCCACCGGCTATGTAGCCCTCGGCGACTCCTACTCCTCCGGAGTGGGCGCCGGCGACTACGAGGGAGGCGACTGCAAGCGGAGCGCCAACGCATACCCGAAGCTCTGGAGCGCCGCCAACTCCCCCTCATCGTTCGACTTCACAGCCTGCTCCGGCGCGCGCACCGACGACGTGCTCGCAGGCCAACTCGGCCCGCTCAGCTCCTCCACGGGCCTGGTGAGCATCAGCGTCGGCGGGAACGACGCCGGGTTCGCCGACGCCATGACCACCTGCGTGACCCAGGGCGAAAGCGCCTGCATGACGCGCATCCAGGAAGCCCGCGACTACATCAACAACACGCTGCCCGGCAAGCTCGACGGCGTCTACAACGCCATCACCGAGAAGGCGCCCTCCGCAAAGGTCGTCGTGCTGGGCTACCCCCACATCTACAAGCTCGGCGGCGACTGCGCCGTGGGAATCAGCGAGAAGTCCCGCGAGGCCATCAACGCGGCCTCCGACGATCTGAACGATGTCACCGCCAAGCGCGCAGCGGACCACGGCTTCAGCTTCGGCGACGTACGCCCCACGTTCTCGGGACATGAGATCTGCTCGGGCGACGAGTGGCTGCACAGCGTCACCCTCCCGGTGGACGAGTCCTACCACCCCACCGCCGCTGGACAGTCCGGCGGCTATCTCCCGGTCCTGGACGGCCTCGCCTGACGGAACACCCCCCCGCCTGTGCCGCCGCCCTGCTCGCAAGGGCGGCGGCACAGGCGCGCTCAGGCCGCCCCGGCGTCCTGTTCCTCGTCGTCGGCCAGCGCGACCGCCAGCGCAGCCGCCGGGTCCCGTTCCGGGCCGCCCGCCGGCCACCACGAGCGCCGCTGCCTGCGGTAGGGCCACCACCGGCCGTCCGGCCCGTAACGCAGCTGGGCATCCGTTCCCACCGCGGTCCAACGCGTGCCCGAGGCACGCAGCGCCGGACGGGCCTCTCCCTCGCCCCAGGCGAGATCGAGCTGTTCGGCCGCCGGCCGGAGTGCCTCAGGTGAAGGTGACCAGTCCTCCTCCAGGACGGTCAGTGCCTCCACGCCGCCGAACTCCCAGGCGCGCACGGCGACCTCCAGCTCTTTCTCCGTACGCCCGCACCCCTCCGCGAGCCGGGCGGTCACCGCCCGCCGGGGACGAGCCGCCGCCAGCCGTACGGCGTCCTCCCAGGCCGTCAGCGGCCTCGGCAGCGGCCGGGCGCCGTGGCCCGGGGAGACGGCCGTGGCGAGCATGCGGCGAGCCGTTGCTGCGGCGTTCGAGGCGAGGAAGGAGAGTGCGTCGACGTCCAGTCCCGGCGCGCCGGAAGAACCGCCCTCCAGAGCCACGATCTGCCCCGTCTCACGCACGGGGGAGGGCGGTTCGGGCAGTGGGGGCAGCAGCATCCCCAGAGCGAACGCCTCCGCCGCGTCCACCCCCTCGGGCTCTTCCTCCCGGTCCGCTGCCGCCGGCCCGAAGCCCGGGGCCCTTCCGGCGGCTCTTGCCGCACTGCGCTCCTGCAGTGCAGCCAGCAGTTCACTTTCTCCCCGGC
This sequence comes from Streptomyces sp. 3N207, assembly GCF_052246355.1. Classification (NCBI taxonomy): domain Bacteria; kingdom Bacillati; phylum Actinomycetota; class Actinomycetes; order Kitasatosporales; family Streptomycetaceae; genus Streptomyces; species Streptomyces sp. 3N207. The sequence continues at coordinate 59,150 of NZ_JBQQBV010000005.1, forward strand.
CGCGCATCAGCAGCAGTGCGAACGGATCCTCGTCCAGCAGTCGCGCCGTCTGGTAGCTGAGCGCGGCGGTGTGCGAACAGTGGTCCCAGGCTCCACAGGCACACTCGGGGTCCAGATCACCGATGCCCGGCAGCAGTTCCAAGCCGACGTCCGCCGCGTCCTCCACCAGCCGGGGCGGCATATCGCGGTCCAGTAGGGCGGCGATATGGCCGGACTGCTCGACGATCACTTCGAGCAGTCGGTCCCACTCGTCTTCGTCCAGCTCGCGCAGCAGCACATCGGCCCGGCACGGCGTCCGGTCCGATCCGAGCACCACAGCGGTGATACGGCCAGGGCGCACGGAGACGGCACCCACGGCTCCCTGCCGGGCGAAACGGCGGCCCAGCTGGAGCTGTTTGCCGTCCAGCGCGGTGTCCTCCAGCGCCTTCAGCCACGTCTGCCCCCACCAGGTACGGGCGAAGCTCCGGCCGTGGGCGGGGGGCAGCGGTGCAAAGACCCGCTCGCGGTCACCGGCACCACTCCCGTCCGCCGTACCGCTTCCCTCCGTCGTGCCGCTCCCGTCCATCCCGGCGTCCTCCTCGTACGTCATGCCGTACTCGCTCAACGCTCCACCTTCCGCAGCTCGACGAGCTCTGCCAGCTCTGCATCCGTCAGCTCCGTCAGTGCGGTCTCCCCGGAGCCGAGTACGGCATCCGCAAGCGCCTGTTTGCGCCGCAGCATGTCGGCGATACGGTCCTCGATCGTTCCCTCCGTGATGAGCCGGTGGACCTGGACGGGCTGCGTCTGGCCGATGCGGTAGGCGCGGTCGGTCGCCTGGGCCTCGACCGCGGGGTTCCACCAGCGGTCGTAGTGGATGACATGGCTCGCCCGGGTGAGGTTGAGCCCTGTTCCGGCCGCCTTGAGGGAGAGCAGAAACACCGGCGCGGCACCCTCCTGGAAGCGGCGCACCATCTCCTCACGCCGCGCCACTGGTGTACCGCCGTGCAGGCATTGGGTCGGCACACCACGGACAGCCAGATGACGTTCCAGCAGATGCGCCATCTGTACGTACTGCGTGAAGACGAGAACGCTCGCCTCCTCCGCGAGGAGAGTGTCGAGCAGTTCGTCCAGCAGCTCAAGCTTTCCGGAACGCCCCGGCAACCGGCCGTCGCTCTCCTTGAGGTACTGCGCAGGGTGGTTGCAGATCTGCTTGAGCGAAGTGAGCAGCTTGACTACAAGACCGCGCCGCTCGAACCCGGCGGTTCCGTGCAGCGCTGCCAGGCTCTCCCGTACGACGGCCTCGTACAGCCCCGCCTGTTCGGTGGTCAGGGCGACCGCTCGGTCGGTTTCCGTCTTCGGTGGCAGCTCAGGCGCGATGCCGGGGTCCGTCTTGTGCCGCCGCAGCAGGAACGGCCGTACGAGCCGGGCCAGCCGCTCGGCTGCCACGGGATCGCCGCCCTCCGCAGCGTCGGCGTAGCGCCTGCGGAACGTGCCCAGCCGGCCCAGGAGCCCGGGGGTGGTCCAGTCGAGGACCGCCCACAGCTCCGAGAGGTTGTTCTCCACCGGGGTTCCCGTCAGAGCCACGCGCGCCCGCGCGGGGAGCGTGCGCAGTGCCTTGGCGGTGGCGGCGAACGGGTTCTTGACGTGCTGGGCCTCGTCCGCGACGACCATGCCCCACGCTTCGCCGTCGCCGGGGGCCAGCCGGTCGGTGTCCAGTCGCATCGTGCCGTAGGTGGTCAGCACGAACTCGTCCTCGCGCAGTTCTTCCAGCGAGCGGCCCGGACCGTGGAAGCGGCGAACGGGGGTCCCGGGGGCGAACCGTTCGATCTCCCGCTGCCAGTTGCCCATCAAGGAGGCGGGGCACACCACCAGGGTCGGCCCCGCAGTGGCCACTGTGTGCTGTCGGCGCAGATGGAGAGCGATCAGGGTGATCGTCTTGCCCAGGCCCATGTCGTCGGCGAGGCAGCCCCCGAGACCCAGCGAGGTCATCCGGTGCAGCCAGTCCAGACCGCGCAACTGGTAGTCGCGCAGCGTTGCCCTCAGCTCGGCGGGCGGAGGCAGCGGAGGCTCCTCACGGCGCTCGGGGTCGGACAGCCGTTCCCGGAGCGCTTCCAGCCACCCGGTGGCCTCGACCTCGACGCGTTCGCCGTCCCGCTCGGCGGCGCCGGTGAGCACGGCGTCCAGTGCCTCGAGAGTGCCGACCTTGTGGTCCTCGCGCTGACGTGCGGCACGTATCTCCTGCGGGTCGACGAGCACCCACTGGTCGCGCAGCCGCACCAGTGGACGTCCGGATTCGGCCAGCTGGTCGAGCTCGGCGCGGGTAACCTCCTGGTCGCCCACGGCAAAGCGCCAGTCGAAGCGCAGCAGTGCGTCCGGAGAGAGCAGCGAGGGCAGCCCCGGACCGTTCCGGTCCTGCCTGCTCCCGTCAGGCCGACCCTCGTCGTCACCTGGGCCGATCACCGCGCGAGAAGTGAGCGAACGAGCGAACTCACGCGGCCAGTGCACCTGGACACCGGCTGCAGCCAGGGCACGCGGGACGGAAGCCCCCAGCAGCTCGGCGATCTCCTCGTCGGCCAGCTCGACGGCGTCCGGCACCGCCGCCGTGAGCAGCGGGGTGAGCGCGCCCCAGGCCGCTGCCGCCCGGCGAAGCGCGAGCAGCGCGTCGGTACGCGCCCGCGGGCCGAACCGCTCGGCGAGGGGTGAGGTGCCCGCCCACACCTCCGCCGCATCGGCGATCAGTGTGCTGTCGCTCGGCGCGTGCAGCTGGAGCACGCCTCGGAACCTGGGGCCTGGCTCTGCGTTCTGTTCGCTCGGCGCGTGCTCGCTGTCGTCACGGGAGGTCGGCAGACCGTCGATCTCGATCCGCAGTGACAGCCGGATTCCCGCATCGATGCCTGCCGCGATGTCGGCGGCCCACTCCCGCAGTTCTGGTACGGCGAGCGGTTCGTCCCCGGTGAAGGCGGGCCCTCCCGCCGCCAGCTGGGCAGCTGGAGTACGAGGGAGGCTGTCGGCGACGGCGTCCAGGAAGGCTTTCAACAGAGGGCTGGGCTCCGGCATCCGGATCGGGTCGGCTCCGGGCAGCGGCACGGCGTGGGCGTCCGGGGGCATCGCGGCGGCCAGTTCGGCCACCATGGCGATGTCGTCGCCGGTGAGCGGACCCATCCGCCATGCGTCGTAGCCGGCCGGGCTCAACCCCGGCAGCAACCGCCCCTGCGCGGCCAGCCGCAGGGCGAACAGCGTGGCGGCACCCCAGAAGGCCGCAGTCGGTTCAGTGCCGCTCTCCTCACGTGTGGCGTACGCCCGCGTGAGCACCGGAAGGGCTTCGGTTACCGGAAGCGTGACCGTGGGCACGGTGCGCGTCTCCGCACCGTCCTCAGCCGGGACGACGACGGCCAGCTCGACGGTTTCGGCGGGGGAGGGGCTGTGGGTGTGCGGGACGGCTCCCTCTGGATGCCGGAAGACGACCCGGGAGCGGCGCGGCGGGTCTGCCGGCAGGAAGAGGGTCACGCATTGGGTGAGCTGGGACATCCAGGAAGTGCTTGCCAGGGTCTCTGCCACAGTGCTGATGCATTCCTCAAATTTGACTAGCGGACGGAGCGGTCGAGGGTACATCACGCCGGGCCAAGGTGCGACGCCTCTGCCCAGGCCGTAAATCCGCCTGCCATGGCGCGAAGGGAACCTGCCGCGTCCGAATGGCGTTCAATGGAGTGAGAGGCGGAGCCACCGGACTGGGCAGCAGCGGGTGCCCCGCCGGTGCGGAGGAGGTACCGAGATGACCAACCGAGCAAAGATCGCTGTCGGTGGGGTGGCGGTAGGGCTGCTGCTGTGGTGGCTGACGTCGTTCTGGATCGCGCTGCTGGTGATCGTAGGCGTGCCGACGATCGCGTATCTGGTGCTGGACCCTTCACAGCGCCGGAGGCTGCGCAGAGTCAGCCGTAAGGAGCTCAACCGCTAGCGCGTACAGCCCGGCCGGGTGAGTGCCCCGGTGTGCTGGCGGCGTGGGTTTTCGGCATGTGCCGTCACGCCGCCGGGCGCAGTGCAATGCCGTCGAGAGCCGTGAGCAACTGGGGCAGTTCACGGCCGCGGCCCACCGGGCGCACCTCGCCGGGAGCCTCGTCCAGCAGGACGAATGCGATGTCGTCGGTACGCGCCACCACACTCCAGCCAGGGCCGTCGGCACGGAGAGTACGGGCATCACCCGAGGCGAACGCAGACCGTATTCGCCCGGGGGGCGGGGGCGTCTCCAGATAGCCCCGTACCTCCTCCAGAACCCGCCGCACCTGGTCGTCGGGCTCTTCAACCGACTCCACGAACTCCACGTCATCCTCGGCCTGCGCCCGCCACTGCGCCCACTGGAGCGCAATCTCGTCCGCGCCGAGCCGTCGCTGTGCCGGACCCCAACCAGAGGTGTCCGGGGGCGAGAGAACCGGGCCGCTCCCTTCCAGGTCTCCCTCCAGCACGGGGTCGTGCGGCTCAGGCAGGCCCGGTGCGGAGACCGCGAGTGCCAGCGGCCAGCCCGGCAGCACCGTGACGACGTCCCGCTCGTCCGGAGACAGGTCGGCCTCCATGCCACAGTCCCAGGAGGCGATGGCACAGGCCACCTGCGTCACGTCCTCCGTCACCACGGTCCAGCGCGCACCCGCTCCGTCCTGTCCCAGCACGAGCCCGTACCCCTCGGCAAAGGGCTCCAGCTCCAGCACGGCGCAGGCCGCGGGATAGTCGTCCCCCAGCACACTTGGGAACTGCGCGGGCGTCAGTAGCACAGCAGTCAGTACATAGAGCGAATCTTCCTCTTCCGCAGCCACCGGTGGCCTCCCCTTCCTGGCGGATCTCGGTGACCATAGCCCCCGGAGCGCCTCCGCAACAGACGGAATGTGTCCGGGACGGACGGCTGAAATGTCTCCGTGACAGACGCCAGGATCGAAGAGAGGGGCACAAGTGCGGCGGTACGACCGGCTCAAGCACATCCTCCAGCTAGACCCGGAACAGGACTCGCACGAGATCTACCGCTTGATCGCCGTCTATGAGTTCCCCTGGGACTTCACCCGGGCCCTGGAACTCGCTCTGTACCGCACCTACGCCGTCCCCAGCATCGGCGGACTGCTGGCCCGGACCGCCGAGCTGACCGACCGCACGCAGAAGCGCTACGACGACACCTCGCTCCTTCTGGACGCCGTCCTCGAGCACGGCTTCGAGAGTGAGCAGGGGCGCACCGCCATCCGCCGGATCAACCAGATGCACCGCGCCTACGACATCACCAACGACGACATGCGCTATGTCCTGTCCACCTTTGTCGTCATGCCCAAGCGCTGGCTGGATAACTACGGCTGGCGGCGTCTCACCCACCACGAACTGCGGGCGGTCAGCCACTACTACCGCACACTCGGGCGCCATATGGGCATCAAAGAAATCCCCGGCAGCTACGAGGGGTTCGAGGAGTGTCTCGATTCCTACGAGGCAAGCTACTTCGGCTGGGACGAGGGGGCGCGGAAGGTCTCCGACGCCACGCTCGACCTGATGGCCTCCTGGTACCCGCGTCCGCTGGCCCCGCTGGTGCGCGGTGCGAGCCTGGCGCTGCTGGACGACTCATTGCTGCGGGCCTTCCATTACGCCGATCCCAGCCCTCTCGCCCGTCGGCTGACGCGGGGCGCGCTGCGGCTTCGCGGGCGGGGCATTCGACTGCTGCCGCCCCGCCGTAGCCCGCACTATGCGCGGCAGAACCCGGAGATCAAGGGCTACCCCGGCTATCCGAACGGCTACCGCATCGCGGACCTGGGCACCTTCCCGGCCGGGGGCGGTGCGGGGGTATCGGCCTGTCCGGTGCGGCAGGTTCCGGAGGAGGAGCAGGGGCGCCCCTGAAAGCTGCCGCCCCGGGTCGGGCCGCCGCCTCATGGTTCCCCCCGCCGGCCGCCCTCACTCAGCTTCCCGCTCCGCCAGTGCCAGATACCGGTCGTCCTGGTCCACGTACGACACCAGCCGCCAGCCGGTCGCGGCCAGCAGTTCGCGCAGTCGTGGTTCGGCCCGGATGTCATCGGGGGTGATCTGTCGGCCCTGCCGAGCTGCCAGCGCGGCGCGGCCCACCGGATGGAAGAGCGCGAGCCGGCCCCGGGGGCGAACGATCCGGGCCAGTTCGCGCAGTCCGCTCTCCGGGCCGGGAAGGTGAGAGATCAACCCGGCTCCGAAGACCGCGTCCAGACAGCCGTCCTGCAACGGCAGTTGGGAGACGTCCGCGAGCAACAGCGCTGCTGCCTCGTCCCGGCCCGCCCGGACGACTTCGTCCAGCATTGCCGGGGTGATATCGGCGCCCAGCACCGTTCCGTCCGGACCCACGGCGGTACGCAGCGCGGGCAGGGCCCGTCCGGTGCCGCACCCGGCGTCGAGCACCGCAGCGCCGGGCAGTAGACCGATTTCGTTCACGGCCGCCGAGTAGGCCGGACCGTCGTCGGGGAAGCGTGCGTCCCAGCGGGCGGCCCGCTCGCCGAAGAATGCCCGGACCGCGCCCCGATCGTCTGCCAAGTCGTATGTCATGCTCCCTATGTTCGCGCCTGCGGCAGTCCTGGTGCGCAGCCTTGATGCGGAAGACCGTGCCCCGCTCGGCGATGCGACTGTGACAGGTGCGACAGGGGAGTAACTGTGCGCAACAGAACTGGACCTCGTGGTTGCTGACCGTGCTCTCGTGGGTAAGGGTGGCACGGCAGATGCCGAGGATAAGGGGGCGCGTGGTGGCACTGAACACGGGACTCGACTGGTTGCTGGACGACCTCACAAAGCGGATCTCGTCTGTCCGGCACGCGCTGGTCCTGTCCAATGACGGGCTGGTGACGGGGAGCAGCCATGATCTCGAGCGCGAGGACGCGGAGCATCTGGCCGCGGTCTCGTCCGGGCTGCACAGCCTGGCCAAGGGCTCAGGCCAGCACTTCAAGGCCGGCCGGGTGCGGCAGACCATGATCGAGTTCGATGAGGGGGTGCTCTTCGTGATGGCCGCGGGGGACGGCAGTTGCCTGTGTGTCCTCGCGGAGGCCGAAGCGGACATCGGCCAAGTCGCCTACGAGATGACGCTGTTGGTCAACCGCGTCGGTGAGCACCTTGGGCTAGCCGCACGAAACAGTAACTGACCTGCGGTTTCGCAGAGTTATCCACAGGCTCGGCGAGAATCGCGGCGCCGGGCTATCGTCGTTCTCACGCAAGGTAGTCGAATACCGACGGGGGATGACGACATGGGAGACAAGCCCGTGGACAGCCGCGCGCCGGCGCTGTTCCGGAACACGGCCGATGTAGCGCTTCGGACGGCCGCGAAGGAGCTGGGGCTGCGGCCCAGGGAGTTCGAACTGGCGGTGCAGACCGAGGAGGTGCGCACCGTGCCGGGGCCGCCGGGAGGACCCCGGAGGGTGCCACGCCAGGAGCTGAAGCGGATCAAAAGGGCGCCGGACTTCCCCGGCGGACTGCGGGAGCGGCTGCGCGTCATGGGGGCCGGCGAGGCATCCGAACTGCTGGATATCAGCCCCTCCCGCTTTGCGCGCCTCGCGAGGGCGGGCTGCTTCGTACCGGCCGGCTTCTATGTGAACCGCTACCGCACGGTGGTCTGGCTCTATCTGGCGGAAGAGCTGCGGAATTTCGCGGAGAACAATCCGACGCTGCTCACCGGGCGGCTGCCCGCGGGCATGCGGGCCGGGCTGCAGGCCGGCACCGACCATCGCGCCCGTCGCTGGCGGGGGAAGCGAGTGCGGCAGCTGACACGGCATGCTGTCGGCTGCTGGGAGCAGGCCGCGGTACGAGCAAGCGTTCTCGATGACACGACCCTCACCGCAGCCGTGCCCGACCCTGAGGAACGGGCCCGCCTCAAGAGGCTGCGGCCGCGCTTCCTGGGGGCTCGCAGCGGATCCGAGGCCACACGGGACATCTTGGAGGAACTGTGCCTGGCCGAGGGGGAGGAGGAGATCCGCTGGTACCGGATCCTGCTGGACGCCGACCTGGAGGCGGCCAGGGCCGCGGAGACGGTCCCGGCCACGCCTGCTCGCCGTAGCCTGGCCGGGTCCGGGGCGGTGTCCGACCCGGGGGAGGGGCGCACGATCCAGCCGGTCCCGGAGACGACCGGATGGCCTGATCCCGGCACCGCTCGGCCGGTGGTGGGGCCGCCCACGACTCCGGTGCCCCGAAAGCGCTGGTCCCTCCTGCGACGCCGCAGGCCGAAGCCCGCCGCCCGTCCCGCCCAATGACCGGTCCACTCGTGTGCCGATGTCGACCTGGACTCCGTCCCGCGGCGTGCCGGAGATCTGTGGCGGACGTGCAGCGGGGGTGAGGCGCTCAGGGCGAGGGGGTCTGTCCCTGGGGCTGCTGAGCCGGGGACGCGTCCCGCTCCGGGCTGTGCGGGCGGAACAGCCCCTCCTGCATCACCGAGACGATCAATCTGCCTTCGCGGTCGAAGATCTGGCCCCGGGCGAGACCGCGCGCACCCGTGGCGATGGGTGACTCCTGCTGGTAGAGGAACCACTCGTCGGCGCGGAACGGCCGGTGGAACCACATGGCGTGGTCCAGTGAGGCGGTATCGAAGTTCCGCGGCCCCCACAGCGGCTCGACGGGGAGGCGCACCGCGTCGAGCAGCGTCATGTCGCTGGCGTAGGTGAGCGCGCAGGTGTGTACGAGCGGGTCGTCGCCGAGCGATCCGATCGCACGCATCCACACCGCACTGCGCGGCTCGACCCCCTCCAGCTCGGAGGGGCTCCACCGGAGCCGTTCCACGTAGCGCAGGTCGAATGCCTGACGTCGGGCCATGCGCTCCAGCGGCTCAGGCAGCGAGCCCAGGCGTTCGCGGATCTCGTCCGCGAGCTGCGGCAGGCTCTCCGGCTCCGGCACCCGGGGCATCGGCATCTGGTGCTCGAAACCGGGCTCTTGTACATGAAAGGAGGCGGTCAGATTGAAGATCGTGCGGCCCTGCTGGACGGCGACCACGCGACGCGTGGTGAAGGACCGACCGTCCCGGACCCGCTCCACCTGGTACACGATCGGCACACCGGGAATGCCGGGACGCAGGAAGTACGCATGCAACGAGTGCACGGGACGCTGCTCGGCCACGGTCCGCCCGGCCGCCACCAGCGCCTGTCCGGCAACCTGCCCACCGAAGACCCGCTGGAGCGACTCATGGGGGCTCCGGCCCCGGAAGATGTTGAGGTCGATTTCTTCCAGGTTCAGCAGGTCGACAAGGCGTTCGGCAGGGCTGGGCCCGGTCATCTCGTGCGTTCCTCTCTCGCATCCAGGGCGGCCGTCACGCTCGGTGCCGCGCTCACATCGGACCCACGCCGGTCACCTTGACCACCGCACGGCCCTCCTCGTCCGAGGCGACGAGATCGACCTCGGCCGAGATACCCCAGTCATGATCACCACGCGGGTCGGCGAAAGTCTGCCGGACGCGCCACAGCCGGTCCTCCGGGACCTCCTCGATCCGCAGCAGCCGGGGACCGCGCGCGTCCGGGCCCGTCTCCAGCTCGTCGTACTCGTCCCAGTAGGCGTCCATGGCCTCCGCCCACGTGTCCTCGTCCCAGCCGGCCTCCCCGTCCAGTTCGCCCAGCTCGGCCAACTTGTCCCAGGCGGCCAGCTCCACCCTGCGGAACATCGCGTTGCGCACCAGGACGCGGAAAGCCCGCGGGTTGGCCGTGACCGGTTTGACCTGGTCGGCGCGTTCCTGGGCTTCCTCCGCCGTCTCGTCCTCCGGGTTGGCAAGCTGCTCCCACTCGTCCAGCAGGCTGGAGTCGACCTGGCGGACCATCTCACCGAGCCACTCGACGATGTCCTGGAAATCCTCCGACTTCAGGTCGTCGGGGACGGTGTGCTCCAGAGTCTTGTATGCGCTCGCCAGGTAGCGGAGCACGATGCCTTCCGTGCGGGCGAGCTCGTAGAAGGAGACGAACTCGCTGAAGCTCATCGCCCGTTCGTACATGTCGCGGATGACCGACTTGGGGGAGAGCGGATGGTCCCCGACCCAGGGGTGGGACTTGCGGTAGAGACCGTAGGCGTGGAAGAGCAGCTCTTCGAGGGGCTGGGGGTAGCTGATGTCCATCAGCCGCTCCATCCGCTCCTCGTACTCGATCCCGTCCGCCTTCATCTGGGCGACGGCCTCGCCCTTGGCCTTGTTCGTCTGCGCGGCGAGGATCTGGCGCGGGTCGTCCAGCGTCGACTCGACCACGGACACCATGTCCAGCGCGTAGGAGGGCGACTCGGGATCCAGCAACTCGAACGCGGCGAGCGCGAAGGTGGAGAGCGGCTGATTGAGGGCGAAGTCCTGCTGGAGGTCGACGGTCAGCCGGATGGTGCGCCCCTCGGAGTCGGGCTCGTCCAGCCGCTCGACGATGCCGCCGTCCAGGAGGGAACGGTAGATCGCGATGGCCCGCCGGATGTGCCGCAGCTGGGAGCGGCGGTCCTCGTGGTTGTCCTCCAGCAGCCGCCGCAGCTGTGCGAACGCGTCACCGGGACGGGCGATCACGGAGAGCAGCATGGCGTGGGTCACCCGGAAGCGCGAGGTCAGCGGCTCCGGCTCGGAGGCGATCAGCTTCTCGAAGGTCTGCTGACCCCAGCTGACGAAGCCCTCGGGGGCCTTCTTGCGCACGACTTTGCGACGCTTCTTCGGATCGTCACCGGCCTTGGCCAGCGCCTTCTCGTTCTCGATCACGTGCTCGGGTGCCTGCGCGACGACAAAGCCCGAGGTGTCGAAGCCGGCCCGCCCGGCCCGGCCCGCGATCTGGTGGAACTCGCGTGCCCGCAGCGTGCGGACCCGGCTGCCGTCGTACTTGGTGAGCGCGGTGAACAGGACGGTCCGGATGGGCACATTGACGCCGACACCGAGGGTGTCCGTGCCGCAGATGACCTTCAGCAGCCCTGCCTGGGCCAGCCGCTCGACCAGTCGCCGGTACTTGGGCAGCATCCCCGCGTGGTGCACCCCGATGCCATGCCGTACGTAGCGGGAGAGATTGCGGCCGAACTTCGTGGTGAAGCGGAAATTGCCGATGACCTTGGCGATCTCCTCCTTCTCCGCGCGGGTCGACATATTGATACTCATCAGCGCCTGCGCCCGCTCCACGGCCTGCGCCTGCGTGAAGTGCACGATGTAGACCGGTGCCTGATGGGTCTCCAGCAGCTCCGTCAGCGTCTCGGTCAGAGTCGTCGTGCGGTATTCGTACGACAGCGGCACGGGGCGGGTCGCGGAGCGCACAACGGCAGTGGGACGGCCGGTGCGGCGGGTCAGATCCTCTTCGAAGCGCGAGACATCACCCAGCGTCGCCGACATCAGGATGAACTGCGCCTGCGGCAGCTCCAGCAGCGGGATCTGCCACGCCCAGCCCCGGTCAGGCTCGGCGTAGAAGTGGAACTCGTCCATCACCACCTGGCCGATGTCGGCGTTCGCCCCGTCACGCAGCGCGATGGAGGCCAGCACCTCGGCGGTGCAGCAGATGACGGGGGCGTCCGCGTTGACCGAGGCGTCACCTGTGAGCATGCCGACGTTCTCGGTGCCGAAGAGCTTGCACAGGTCGAAGAACTTCTCGGAGACCAGCGCCTTGATCGGGGCGGTGTAGAAGGTGACCTTGTCCTGGGCGAGTGCGGCGAAGTGCGCGCCCGCCGCGACCAGACTCTTGCCCGAGCCCGTCGGGGTCGACAGGATCACGTTCGCCCCGGAGACCACCTCGATCAGAGCCTCTTCCTGGGCGGGATAGAGCGAGATGCCCCGCTCTTCCGCCCACCCGGAGAAGGACTCGAAGAGGGCATCTGGATCGGCGTCGCTCGGCATCTGATCGATAAGGGTGGCTGTCACGCCTCCCATACTGCCTGCTGCCCCAGCCGATCACGGAACCGGTGGGCTCCTCTTGATCACCGGACGCTACGCTGTGTTGCCGAACCGGCATCAGGCCCGGGCGGAAGCAGCGCGGGGGCGCGGGGCGCGGGCCCGGCGGCGGGGCCGCGAGAGACGCGACACCAAGGACAGGGCGGGGATACGCATGATGGGACCGGCGCACTCGCTGTCGGGGGCTGCTGCCTGGCTCGGCGTAGGGGCCGCAGCGGCTGTGCTGGACCATCCGATGCCCTGGCCTGTGGTGGTCGTCGGCGCGCTGCTGTGTGCCGGGGCAGCGCTGGCGCCCGACCTAGATCAGAAGTCCGCCACCATCTCCAGGGCCTTCGGCCCTCTCTCCCACGCCTTGTGCGGAGTGGTCGACAAGCTGTCCACCGTCGTCTACAACGGCACCCGCTCGCGCGGGGAGCGGCATCGCTCGGGAGGGCATCGAACGCTCACCCACACCTGGCCCTGGGCGCTCTTCATAGGTGCGGGCTTCGCCGCGGCCGCCGCCATCTGGGGCCGCTGGGCAGTGCTGGTCATCCTCTTCATCCATGTGGTGCTCGCCGTGGAGGGCCTGCTGTGGCGGATGGCCCGGGTCTCCAGCGATGTGCTGGTGTGGCTATTGGGAGCCTCCTGCGCCTGGATCCTCGCCGGAGTGCTGGAGGAGCCGGGCAACGGTGCGGACTGGCTGTTCACCGGGGACGGCCAGGAGTACCTGTGGATGGGACTGCCGATCGTGCTGGGCGCGATGGTGCACAACATCGGCGACGCCCTGACCATCTCCGGCTGTCCGTTCCTTTGGCCGATCCCGATAGCGGGCAAGCGGTGGTATCCGCTGGGCACCCCCCAGTTCATGCGCTTCCGCGCCGGAGCCTGGGTGGAGAACGCCATACTGATGCCCGCCTTCATGGTGCTGGGCGGGGCCGGCAGTGTCGTCGCTCTCGGGTTCGTCGGCAGCTGACACCCTCCCCCATTCGGCTCCTGGGCTCAGCCATGCCAGGAGCGCCACAGCGCGGCGTACGGGCCGTGCGCTGCCACCAGTGCTTCGTGGCTGCCCAGTTCGCTGATGCGGCCGTCCTCCACCACCGCGATGACATCCGCGTCGTGCGCGGTGTGCAGGCGGTGCGCGATTGCAACCACCGTTCGCCCCTCCAGGACCTGGGCGAGGGAACGCTCCAGGTGCCGGGCCGCCCGTGGGTCCAACAGCGACGTCGCCTCGTCGAGGACGAGCGTGTGCGGGTCGGCCAGCACCAGCCGGGCCAGCGCGATCTGTTGAGCCTGTGCCGGGGTGACAGTCAGCCCGCCGGAGCCGACCTCGCTGTCCAGCCCGTCCGCGAGCGCCTTCGCCCAGCTGTCGGCGTCCACCGCACCCAGCGCTGTCCACAGCTCTGCGTCGTCGGCATCCTGCCGGGCCAGCAGAAGGTTGTCGCGCAGGGTACCGACGAAGACATGGTGCTCCTGGTTGACCAGTGCCACATGGCGGCGCACTTCTTCGGCCGGCAGCTCGCTCAACTCGGCACCGCCCAGGGTGACCTCGCCCCGTCGCGGTCCGTAGATCCCGGCCAGGAGCCGTCCCAGCGTCGACTTCCCCGCCCCCGAGGGGCCGACCAGCGCGACCCGGCTGCCCGGGGCGACCGCCAGCGTGACGCCGTGCAGTACATCGACATCGGCGTGGTAGCCGAAGCGCACGTCACTGGCGCGCACGTCCTTGCCCCCGGGGGCGGTACCACTGCCGCCCTCCGGTTCGATCTCCCGCACTCCCACCAGCCGGGCGAGCGAGACCTGGGCGGTCTGGAGCTCGTCGTACCAGCGCAGGATCAGGCCCACGGGCTCGACGAGCATCTGGGCGAGCAGCGCGCCGGTCGTCAGCTGACCGACACTGATCCACCCCTGGAGGACGAAAATGCCGCCCAGCAGCAGGACGCCGCCCATGATCAGCATGTTGCTGAGATTGATGGCGGGGAAGAGCACGGTGCGCAGCCAGAGGGTCCTGCGTTCCCAGGCCGTCCACTCGGCGATGCGGCGTTCGGAAAGCGCCACCCGGCGGGCGCCCAGGCGGTGCGCCTCCACGGTCCTGCCCGCATCCACCGTCTCGGCGAGTGCTGCCGCCACCGCCGCGTAGCCCGCAGCCTCTGCCCGGTAGGCGTGCGGTGCCCGGCGGAAGTACCACCGGCAGCCGGCCAGCATCACGGGCAGCGTGATCACTATGGCCGGCGCCAACGGCGGTGCGGTGACGCACAGTGCCCCAACCAGCAACGCCGCCCACGCCAGGCCGATTGCCAGCTGGGGGACGGCCTTCCGCATGGCGTCGGCGAGCCGGTCGATGTCGGTGGTGATCCGGGAGAGCAGGTCACCCGTCCCGGCGCGTTCCAGCACACTGGGCGGCAGCCCCACCGAGCGGACGAGGAAGTCCTCGCGCAGGTCGGCCAGCATTTCCTCGCCCAGCACCGCACCACGCAGCCGTACCTGCTGGGTGAAGACCGTCTGCACCAGCAGTGCGAGGGCGAACAGCGCGGTGATACGTCCGAGTTGCAGCTCGGGTTCCCCGGCGGCCAGATCGTCGACAAGTCCGCCCAGCAGCCACGGTCCCACCATCGAGGCGATGACGGCCACACTGTTCACGGCTACGAGCAGCGCGAACGTGCTCCTGTGCCGCCGCAACAGCTCGCGTACGTAGGACCGGACGGTCGCGGGGGAGCCGACCGGGAGGATCGTCACGTCCTCGGGCGCGGACGGGTCGTAGTCGGGTTCGGGTACGCCGAAGCGTTCGGCGCGCCACGCTTGGGGATTCCGGCGGCCTTCACCCGCCGCCGGGGTGGTTTTGTGGCTCACGCGGACTCGACTCCCTCGGTCTGTGCGCTCTTGGCCCGCGGGTTCGCCCACACCGGAGCGGCGCCCTGCGGCTCGCGGGTGACGACGGACCGGTATGCCCCGTCGGAGTGGAGAAGTTCCCAGTGGGTGCCGGTGGCCGCGGCCTTCGCTCCGTGGATGAAGACGACGCGGTCGGCGCGGTCGAGCAGCAGCGGACTGGAGGAGAAGACCACCGTCGTCCGGCCGTACCTGAGCTTGGCCAGCTCACGAGCGATGCGGGCCTCCGTATGCGAGTCGACTGCAGAGGTGGGCTCGTCCAGGATCAGCACCCGGGGGTCGGTGATCAGTGACCGTGCCAGAGCGAGACGCTGCCGCTGTCCGCCGGAGAGGGACCGGCCCCGCTCGGTGATCCGGGCCCGCATCGGATCGCCTTCCGCGTCCGGACTGCCCTGCACCAGCGCCCCGAGGACATCACCGCACTGGGCCGCCTCCAGCGCCCGGGCGGTAGCTACCTTGCCGGAGGAGGGCACGTCCAACAGTCCGGCGAGCGTGCCGGAGAGCAGTACCGGGTCCTTGTCCTGCACGAGAACGGCGGCACGAGCCTGTTCCAGCGGCATACCGTCGAGCGGCACCCCGTCCAGCAGCACGGAGGCGGGAGTCTGCCGCTCCTCGCCTCCGCCCTCGCTCAGGGTGTCCCGGCTTCCGCTCGGGGCGTCGTCCCTTCCGCTCAGGGTGTCGTCGCTTTCGCTCGGGGCGTCCCTGCTTCGGCTCGGGGTGTCCTCGCCCTCGCCGGTGCTGCCGCTCCTCTCGCCCGGGACGTCTCCGCTCTCGCCCGTCGCGTTCACGCTCGCGGCCTCGCCCGGGGCATCGGCTGCAGAAGTGGGGTGCCCGCCCAGCCGTTCCGCGAGCCGCCCGGCTGCGTCCGGGTCACCGCAGACCACGGCGGTCAGCAACCCAGCGGGGGCGTGCAGTCTGGTGACGGGGTCGTACAGCCCGTCACGCTCGCGCGCACCAGGGAACGGACCCTCCCCGTGATCGCCCTCGCTGGATGTGCCCCGTGTCTCCGGTGGACCGGGCGCCGCCCTGTCGGAGTTCTCGTCGGGTCGCCGCAGTCCCAGCACTCGTGCCGCGCGGGCGGCGGACGGTCGGGAGAAGGAGTACGACATGGCGAACTCGCCGAAGAGCTGGAGGGGAAGGAGCAGAAAGCTGACCGCGCCGTAGACCATGACCAGTTCACCGACCGCGATGCGCCCGTCCAGCGCCAGCCGGGTGCCGTGCCAGACGACGGCGACCAGCAGCAGCCCTGGCAGCGCAACCTGAAGGGCCTCGATGAACGACCACATGCGGGCCGTCCGTACGGCGGCGTGCCGCACCTGCTGGGACGCCCGCCGGTAACGGGTGAGGAAAAGGTCCTCACCGCCGATGCCGCGCAGGACCCGCAGGCCGGCGACCGTGTCGGCGGCCAGCTCCGTTGCCCGCCCCGTCCGCTCGCGTTGGGCGTCGGCGCGCCGGGTCGCTCTCGGCAGGAGCGGCAGTACGGTCAGCGCCAGAGTGAGCATGCCCGCGCAGACCAGCAGGCCCAGTTGCGGCTCGTAGACCACGAGTGCCACGCAGACGCCGAGGGTCGTCAGCAGTGCTGCGCTGAAGCGCGACACTGCCTCGACGCACCATCCGATGCGCTCGATGTCTCCTGTGGAGACAGCGACGACTTCTCCGGCGGCGACCCGGCGGGTGAGCGTGGCTCCCAGCGCTGCCGTGCGGAGGGCCAGCAGCTGCTGGATGCGTGCGGCAGCGGTGATCCAGTTGCTGACGGCGACCCTGTGCAGCATCGTGTCACCGACCGTCACACCGAGCGTGACCACCGCCATAGCAGCCCCGGCCAGTGCCAGATCGCTGCCCGAACGGTGCACCACAGCCGTCACGGCCAGCCCGGCGACGACGGGGAACGAGGCGATCGAGGCGAGTTGCAGCACGCCCCAGGCAAGCGCCTTGAACTGGCCGCCCAGCTGCTTGCGCCCCAGCCACAAAAGCAGTCGGAATCCCGACCGGACATCGGGATCGCCGGGGTCGCTGAAGGGGAGGTCGCGAATCTGCATGACGTTCCAGAGGGTCTCGAAACCGCACGGGCACAGGCACAGGCACGGGGACTGCTACAGGCACGGGGACTGCTACGGGTACGGAAACTGCTACGGGTACGAAAATTGCTGCGGGTACAGAAACTGCTGCAGGTACGGAAACTGCTGCAGTACGGAAATGGGGGGCGGCATCCGGGAGATGGGCATGGGGCAGGCGGCACAGTCCGGCGGGTGTGGGCCGATCCCACCCGGTCACCTGCCGAATGGCAACGGGTTTTCCCGGTCGTCAGCACACTTCCGGCCAATGCGAGGATGGAGGGCATGGGCATGCGTCGGGCAGGAAGTACAGGCACCGGGACCACTTGGCACGGGGCTGCCGCAGACCGTCCCCGGGATGTGTCGGCGGCAAGAGCCAGGGCGCGGGCCAAAGGCAGGGCGGCACTGGTGGCGGCAGCGGGCGGAACGGCGCTCGCTCTGCTGCTGTCCGGCTGCGGCGGAGACGGCGGGGGAGATCAGGACTCCGCCGGCACGAAGGAGGAGAAGTCGTCCGAGCACACCCCGCAGGCCGAACTGATCAAGGACCCCACCCGAATTCCCCGCGTCGGTGACCGCCTCCAGTCGAAGATCCCCGAGAACGCCACCCAGGTGGTGGCCGTCGAAGGCAAGGGCAAGAACTCGGCCGATGCGACGGTGCGGCTCTACAGCCGGCACGGCAAAAAATGGCGCGAGGAGCACAGTTGGGCCGCGCACAACGGCAAGAAGGGCTGGACGCACAATCACCGCCAGGGCGACAAGCGCAGCCCGGTCGGCGTCTTCACCCTCTCCGACGCGGGCGGTGTGCTGCCGGCGCGGGACGCCAAGCTGCCGTACACAGAGAACTCGGCGTTCACCCCTCCCTCCTACTGGCCGAAGAAGACCCGGCACGACTTCGACCATGTCATCGCCATCGACTACAACCGCGTCAAGGGGACTTCCCCCCTCGATCCGACCCGCCCGCAGGGTTCCGCCAAGGGGGGCAGCATCTGGCTGCACATGGATCATGGCAGCGGCACATCGGGATGTGTGAGCCTGTCCAAGTCCGGTATGCAGACCCTCTTGCGCACGCTGGACCCGGACAAGCACCCCGTGGTGGTGATGGGGGACAAGGCATCGCTCAAGGGCTGATGCGCTCAAGAACTGAAGCGGCCTCAAGGACTGAAGTACCAAGAAATGAAGCGCTGAAGAGCTGAAGCGCTGAGGTTCTGACACGCGCTGAAGTGCTGACGTGCTGAAGTACTGACCCAGGCACCGGAGCCGCTGACGGCACCGGCGCCGTAGCCATCACCCCTTGGGCTTCTCCGAGTCGACACCCGGTCGCTTCTTCCGCCACAGACCGCGGGTGAAATCGGGTATCTCCTGCGGCGTGCCCTGGGCCTTGATCGAAGCGTGGCTGAGCGGTACGGGGGAGGTCCACGTTGCAGCGTCGTACACATCGAAGTCGGGCACCAGGCCGAGGCGCATGCACTGCATCAGACGGAACAGCATGATGTAGTCCATGCCGCCGTGCCCGCCGGGTGGATTGGCGTGTTCTTTCCACAGCCAGTGGTCGTGGTCTTTGTACTTTCCGAAGTCACCCCACTCGTCACCGGTCATGTCCGGCTCCAGATAGATGCGGGGTGGGTAGTCCTCGAATACACCCTTTGTGCCGCCGAGGATGTTGATACGGGAGTAGGGGTGAGGGTTGGAGACGTCGTGCTCCAGCCGGATGACCCTGCCCTTGGCCGTCTGGACGAGGCTGATCGACATATCGCTTTCGATGTACGTCTCCTTCCAGCTCTCGTGGCCCGGCGGCATGTGCTCCTTGCGGTAGGCGGCCAGCCCGAGTGAGGGAGAGCCGAAGGTGGCGATGCGGACCGCGCGGTCGCCGCGGTTGACGTCCATGTAGTTCGCGGCGGGGCCGAACCCGTGGTTCGGGTAGAGATCGCCCTTCAGCCGCGTATGCCATTTACGGCGCCAGGGCCCCTCGTAGTAGTCGGGGTCGAACATCAGCCCGCGCAGGTCGTGGAGATAGGCACCGGCACTGTGCAGCAGGTCACCGAAGAGCCCCTCGTGAGCCATCCGCAGTACGCGCATCTCGTTCTGCCCGTACACGCAGTTCTCCAGCTGCATGCAGTGCTTGCGGGTCTGCTCCGAGAGATCGACCAGTTCCCACAGCTGTCCCAGTTCCAGCGCGGCGGGACACTCGACGCCGACGTGTTTGCCGCCCTTCATCGCGGCCTTGGCCATCTCGAAGTGCCAGTCCCACGGGGTGGCCACGTACGCGAAGTCGAGGTCTCCCCGGCTGCACAGTTTCTCGAAGTCGTGGTCGCCCTTGGTGTACAGGGCGGGCGCGGGCTGACCCGCGTCGGTGACCTTTTTCGCGGCGCGTTCGGTCTTCTCCCGTACCGGGTCGCACAGCGCGACCACGCGCACGCTCCCCAGCGCCAGGAACAGGTCGATCATGCTGCCGCCACGCTGTCCCAGGCCGATGATGCCGACCCGGACGGTGCCGCGTTCCTCGAACGGTACGCCGATCATCGTCTCGCCCTGACGGGGCGGTGCGGCGGCGCTCCCGCTCTGATGGGCGGCGGAGGCGGTCCCGGACGATGCCGCCTCCGCCGAGGCGCCCAGCGCGCCGATGCCCAGCCCGGCGCCTGCGGCTCCGGCGGACCGCAGGACGGAACGGCGACTGAATCCTTGGTCGTCACTCATCGGGTCTCCCGCACTTCTCCAGCTCTTCAGCTCTCTGGCTTCCAGCTCAGCTCTCTGGCTCTCTGATTGCCGGATGCGTGAACTCGGCTCAGGACCTTGCTGGTTGAGACCAGTGGTGCGCAAGGGCCCGTGCTTGGACTCTCGTTGCTCATCGATGGACTTCCGTGCTCATCGATGGGCTTCCGTGCTGCAAAAACTTGCTGCAACTCGTTGGAAATCTTTGCGCAATCTCTTGACGCAACTGCCGGGCAGTAGCAGGCTCCCGGCCGTACCACCTGTGAACGCACGCAGCCCGACGGCGCGTTCACTACCCCCCACGGTGGCCCAGGCGCCTGGCTGCCTTCCCGGGCATCTCCCATGCCCGCACACCGAAGGAGCCGCACGATGAGAAAGCGACTGCTCAGCGTCAGTACGGCGGGAGTGCTGGCGGCAAGCGGCCTGATGACGGCAACGCCCTGGCACGCTCAGGCGGCCCGTTCCGCCGCCACGCCCTCCGCGCACAACTCCGCCGCGTCGGCGAAGCCCGCGGCAGGGCGAGCCGCGCCGCCCGGTGAAAAGACCGTCACCGCGACCCTGTTCGAGCGCCCGTTCACGTCCGTCGCGAAGGAGTGCACGAACACCCTCGGACCGGCCGGTTACGGCTATGTGGAGGTCTCACCCGCGACCGAGCACATCCAGGGCGACCAGTGGTGGACGTCGTACCAGCCGGTCAGTTACAAGATCGCCGGACGGCTCGGCGACCGCGACGACTTCGCGAACATGGTCGACGCCTGCGAGGCGGCAGGCGTCAAGGTCATCGCCGACGCCGTCATCAACCACATGACCTCCGGCTCAGGCACCGGTACCGGTGGCACCCAGTACACCAAGTACGGCTACCCCGGCACCTACGAGGACGCCGACTTCCACGCCTGCCGCAAGGACATCAAGGACTACACCAACCGCGACGACGTACAGAACTGCGAACTCGTCGGCCTTGCCGACCTGGACACCGGGAGCGAGAAGGTACGCACGGCCATCGCCGGGTACCTCGACGACCTGCGCTCCCTCGGAGTGGCGGGCTTCCGCGTCGACGCCGCCAAGCACATGGCAGCCGCCGATGTGGCGGCGATCAAGGCGAAGATGACCCAGGACCCGGGGTTCTGGGTCAGCGAGGTCATCCACGGTGACGGCGAGGCGGTGCAGCCCGGGGAGTACACAGAGATCGGTGATGTGGACGAGTTCCGCTACGGCCGCCGGCTCAAGAGCGCCTTCCAGGGCGGCGATCTCGGTTCGCTGCGGACCGTCGGCGACGGCATGCTGGAGAGCGGGGCGGCCCGTACGTTCGTCGACAACTGGGACACCGAACGCAACGGCTCCACTCTCACCTACAAGGACGACGCCGCCTACACACTGGCCAACATCTTCCAGCTGGCTCATCCCTACGGCTCACCGAACGTCTTCTCCGGCTACACGTTCAGCGATCACGACGCCGGGCCGCCGACCGGGGAGGAGGGGTGGACCGGCGCCCATGCCAAGCCCGAGATCACCGGCATGGTCGGCTTCCGCAACGCGGTCGGCACGGCCGAGTTGACGGACTGGTGGTCCGAGGGACAGGCTCTCGCCTTCGGCCGCGGCAACAAGGGTTTCCTCGCCCTCAACAACGGAGACGGCGAGCTGAGCAGGACCTTCCAGACCTCCTTGCCCGCCGGTACGTACTGCAACGCCGCCGCCGCGCAGGGCGGCTGTGCACAGAAGTTCACGGTCGCCGCCGACGGCAGCACCCAGGTGACGGTCCCGGCACACGGAGCGGTCGCCCTCCATGTGAACGCGACCGAGTGACACACAGGGCGGGCCGTTCATCGGCGGCCCGCCCGCCTCACGCTCCGTTCATCGGCGGCCCGCTTGCCCCGCCTCCGCCGCTCCGCTCGGCGCCGGGCCCGCGCACATGTCACTGTCGGTCACCGCGGTCGTGTGGCCAACTCCAGCTCTTGGAGGGCGGAGTGGTATCCGCGGTTGCCCGTCGCGCGGTCCAGGCCGATCTCGCACGTCCGGTTGGCCGACAGATACGTGTCGTAGGGGCGCTCTGTCACCTCGGCTGCCTCGCGGGCCGTCGCGGAGGCGGTCAGTTCCTCGTGCAGCAGTCCGCGGTCGCCCGCGAAGGCGCAGCATCCGGCATCCAGCGGCACCACCACCTCCTCCGCGCACGCCTCGGCCACCGTGCGCAGCTCCGCCTCGTCGCCCAGATGCCGCATGGAGCAGGTGGGGTGGAGCACGGCGGAGGCAACGCGCTGCTCGACCGTGAGGTGGGGCAGCAGTTCCTGCGCGGCCCATACGAGCGAGTCGAGGATCGTCAGCCCTTCGTGGAGTTTGCGGTTGGCCGGTGTCAGATAAGGCACGACCTCTTCCGCGATGCCCAGGGTGCAGGAGGACGCGTCGACGACGAGGGGGAGTTCGCCGCCGTCCGTCCACCGCCAGGCGGCTTCCACCATGCGGTTGGCCATCAGCGTGTTGCCCGCCTCGTAGCCCTTGGAGTGCCAGATCGTCGCGCAGCAGGTGCCGGTGACGTCTTCGGGTATCCATACCGGGCGGCCGGCCCGGGCCGAGACGATGACCATGGCTTCCGGCAGTGACAGCCCCGCATAGCCGTCGGGGTCGCCGAAGATGCGGTTCACGCAGGCCGGGTAGTAGACCGCTGCGGCGAGCTGTCTGCTCGTCGCCGGGAGCCGCTTGGCGGCGGGGGCGGGAATCTCCGGCAGCCACTCCGGCACCAGGTCGGGGCTGACAGCCTTGCGGGCAGCGCCGGTGACCGCGCCGAGCAGCCGGTCTCCCAGATCCCCCTCACGGCCGCGCAGGCGCCTGCGGAGCTGGTCCGCAGCGGCCACCGCCAGCCGTGCCGAGCGTTCCACGCGCGCGAAGTGCCGTGCGGCGCGGGCCGCGTTGCGCTCCTCGCGGGATGAGTGCCGGGCGTGCCGCAACGTCTTCATCAGCGCGCCCGTGTCGATTCCGACGGGGCAGTCGAGCTTGCACGTCGAGTCGCCCGCGCAGGTGTCGACGGCGTCGTATCCGTAGCTGGCCAGCAGGTTCTCGCCTACCAGGGAGCCGGAGGGCTGGCGCATCAGCTCGCGGCGCAGCACGATCCGCTGGCGGGGCGTGGTGGTCAAATCCTCGCTGGGGCAGGTGGGTTCGCAGAAGCCGCACTCGATGCACGGGTCGGCGAGTGCCTCCACACCCGGGATCGACTTCAGACCGCGCAGATGCGCCCGCGGGTCACGGTCCAGCAGTACGCCGGGCGCCAGTACGCCGGTCGGGTCCAGCAGACGCTTGATGCTCCACATCAGCTCCGTCGCCTCGCTGCCCCATTCCAGCTCCAGGAAGGGGGCGATGTTGCGGCCGGTGGCATGCTCGGCCTTGAGCGAGCCGTCGAAGCGCTCCACCGTCATCCGGCAGAACTCGTCCATGAAGGCCGCGTAACGCTCCACGTCGTCCGGGTCGGCGGCGTCGAACGCCAGCAGGAAGTGCAGATTGCCGTGCGCCGCGTGGCCCGCGACAGCCGCGTCGAAACCGTGCCGCTCCTGGAGCTCCAGCAGTGCCTCGCACGTCTCGGCCAGCCGGGAGGGTGGTACGGCGAAGTCCTCGGTGATCAGTGTGGTGCCTGAGGGGCGGGAGCCGCCGACCGCGGTGACGAACGCCTTGCGGGCCTTCCAGTACGAGGCGATCGTGGCCGGGTCGCGGGTCAGCTCGTTGGTGACCGAGGCCACCGGCGCGACCAGTTCGAGTCCGGCCAGTACCTCGCGGGCCGCCTGTTCCCGCTCCTCGCGTACGGCATCGTCGGGGGAGCGGAACTCCACCAGCAGCGCCGTGGTCTCCTTCGGCAGTTCGCCCCAGTCCTGCGGCACGCCGGAGACGCTGACGGAGGCGCGCAGCGTGTTGCCGTCCATGAGCTCGACGGACATCGCCCCTGCCCCGTTGAAGCGCGGCACTGCAGCGGCTGCCGCCGAGAGCGAGGGGAAGAAGAACAGTCCGGTGGAGGTGCGCCGGTGCAGCGGGAGGGTGTCGAAGACGAACTCGGCGAGGAAGCCCAGAGTGCCCTGGGAGCCGACCATCAGCCCGCGCAGGATCTCCACCGGGGTGCTGCCGTCCAGGAAGGCGTCGAGCCGGTATCCGTTGGTGTTCTTCAGTTCGTACTTGGCGCGGATACGGGAGACCAGTTCCGCGTCGGCCTCGATCCGGGCCTTCAGCGCCAGCAGTCCCTCGCACAGCGCAGGCTCGGCGCGGGCCAGCTCCTCGCCCGCGTGCGGATCGGCCGTGTCCACGACGGTGCCGCTGGGCAGCACACAGGTGAGGGAGGCGACCGTGCGGTAGGAGTTGCGCGTGGTGCCGGCCGTCATCCCGGAGGCGTTGTTGGCGACCACCCCGCCCACCGTGCAGGCGATGGCGCTGGCCGGATCGGGGCCGAGCAGCCGTCCGTGTGCCGCCAGCGCGGCATTGGCGCGGAAGACCGTGGTCCCCGGCCGGATCCGGGCCTGCCTGCCCTCCGCCAGCACCTCCACGCCCGCCCAGTGGCGCCGTACATCGACCAGGATGTCCTCGCCCTGCGCCTGCCCGTTCAGCGACGTCCCTGCGGCGCGGAAGACGACGTCCCGGCCCATCTCCCGTGCGTACGCGAGGACGGCGGCGACATCGGTCACGTCCTCCGCGAGTACGACGACCTGCGGGACGAAGCGGTACGGACTCGCGTCGGAGGCGTAGCGCACCAGGTCGGAGACTTTCGAGAGCACCTTGTCGGCGCCCAGCAGCCGTTCCAGGTCTCCGCGCAGCGGCTGTGGCGTCCCCTGTGCCTGCGCCTCGGGGACCCGGTCGGCGGCGGGGGAGTGGCCCGCGCCGGTCCGCGGGCGCAGCGCGCCGGCCTTGGGTTCGAGCAGGGGCATGGCATCTCCAGGGCGCGCGGGGGGTGGGGCGGGAGTGCGGCTTTATGTGTGCCACATGCTAGTTCGCCCCACCGACACCGGCCGCGAGGGTCGTCCCCGCCGGGTAATGCTCACTGCCGTCGCCGTCGCCTCGTCAGTCGTGCCCCTCCGCCTCGTCGAGCAGCGCCAGCAGCCGACTCAGCTCGTCGCGCTGCCCGGAGGTGAGGGGGGCGAGCAGCTCCTCCGCGGCGCTCCTGCGCGCCTGCCGCAACTCGGTGAGGGCCCGGGAGCCGCCGTCCGTGAGTTCGATACGGATCACCCGGCGGTTCGCCGTGTCGGGGGCGCGGCGCACCAGGCCGCGCTCCTCCAGGGCGTCGACCAGGCTGGTGACCTGCCGGGGCACCACGCCCAGCCGTGCCGCGAGGTCCGCCATCCGGGGCGGCTGCGGGCTGTGCGCGACCGTACGCAGCATTCGGCCCTGCGCGGGCGTGACGCCGAGCGGGGCGAAGTTCTGCCGGTGTGCGTGGTTGATCCGCTTCGTCAGGCGCAGCAGCTGGTCAGCCAGGTCGGAGGCGGGTTCGTCGGAGGGGTGGTGGACCATGCGGGCAGGCTATCAGGGGACAATTCATTGTGAGTATAGGTAACGATGAACTATGCTCCATAAGCCGCTGCACGCATACGCGCCAGACCTCCAGACCCACTCCGAGGAGCCCCTTGCACCGTGAAGCACCCGGCTGGACGCCGTCACCGAAGGACACCCAGACAGCCCCCGAGCAGCCCGCACAGGTGCGCCGCATCCTGCGCCTCTTCCGGCCCTACCGCGGCCGTCTGACACTGGTCGGTCTCCTGGTGGCGGCCTCCTCCCTGGTCTCCGTGGCCTCGCCGTTTCTGCTGCGCGAGATCCTGGACGTCGCCATTCCGCAGCAGCGCACCGGTCTGCTGTCGCTGCTCGCCCTCGGCATGATCGTCACCGCCGTCGTGACCAGCGTCTTCGGCGTACTCCAGACGCTCATCAGCACCACGGTCGGCCAGCGCGTCATGCACGACCTGCGCACCGGGGTCTACGCCAAGCTCCAGCGGATGCCGCTCGCCTTCTTCACCCGGACCCGGACGGGTGAGGTCCAGTCCCGTATCGCCAACGACATCGGCGGCATGCAGGCGACCGTCACCTCTACGGCCACCTCGCTCGTTTCCAACCTCACCAGTGTGGTGGCCACGATCGTCGCCATGCTCGCGCTGGACTGGCGGCTGACGCTCGCCTCGCTGGTGCTGCTGCCCTTCTTCGTGTGGGTGAGCCGCCGGGTGGGCCGGGAGCGCAAGCACATCACCACACAGCGGCAGAAGCAGATGGCCGCGATGTCCGCCATCGTCACCGAGTCCCTGTCGGTCAGCGGCATCCTGCTCGGCCGCACCATGGGCCGCGCCGATTCGCTCACCAAGAACTTCACCGACGAGTCCGAGAGACTGGTCGATCTGGAGATCCGCTCCAACATGGCCGGACGCTGGCGGATGTCCACCATCGGCATCGTCATGGCAGCCATTCCCGCGCTGCTCTACTGGACGGCGGGCATGCTCACCCAGTTCGGCGGCCCCGCCTTCTCCATCGGCACCCTCGTCGCCTTCGTCACCCTCCAGCAGGGGCTGCTGCGGCCCACCGTCTCGCTGCTCACCACCGGCGTGGAGATGCAGACTTCGCTGGCCCTCTTCCAGCGCATCTTCGAATACCTCGACCTGCCCGTCTCCATCACCGAGCCGTCCCGACCGGTCGCACTACCGCGGGTGTGCGGAGAAGTCCGCTTCGAGAACGTCGACTTCACCTACGACGCCCACCCGCCCGGCAGCCCCGCGCACGACACCGGGTACACCCTGCGCGGGATCGATCTGACCGTCCCGGCAGGCAGCAGCCTCGCCGTGGTGGGGGCCACCGGCTCCGGCAAGAGCACTCTCAGCTACCTGGTGCCCCGCCTCTACGATGTGACGGGGGGCCGCGTCACCCTCGACGGCGCCGACGTACGGGACCTCGATTTCGCGACCCTCTCGGCAGCCGTCGGCGTCGTCTCCCAGGAGACCTACCTCTTTCACGCCACCGTCGCCGACAACCTGCGCTTCGCCAGGCCGGACGCCACGGACGAGCAATTGCGCGAAGCGGCGCGGGCGGCGCAGATCCACGATCAGATCGCCGCGCTGCCCGACGGCTACGACACCGTCGTCGGCGAGCGGGGCTACCGCTTCTCCGGCGGCGAGAAGCAGCGCCTGGCCCTTGCACGCACCATCCTGCGCGACCCGCCGGTGCTGATCCTGGACGAGGCCACCAGCGCGCTCGACACCCGTACCGAACGCGCCGTCCAGGAGGCTATCGACGCACTGTCGCAGGGCCGTACCACGCTGACCATCGCGCACCGGCTCTCCACCATCCGGGACGCCGACCAGATCGTCGTCCTGGACGGTGGCCGGATCGCCGAACGCGGCACCCACAGCGAACTCCTCGCCGCGGACGGCAAATACGCCGCACTGGTGCGGCGTGACAGCGAGACCGCGGACGTGGCGGTGAGCGGGTGACCACTGGGGTGCACCTGCCGGGCGTCGGCCGACGCTTCACCGGTAGAGCAGGTACTTCTGCCGGGTCCGTTCGAAGTCACGTACCTCGGAGCGCCACGCACCGGTGATCTCCTCCAGGCTGCGGCCCGCGTCGAGCATTTCCCGCAGCCGGGACGAGCCCGAGAGCTTGTCGATCCAGAACGGCCGCTCGGGGTCGGAATCCTTGCGCCAGGCGAAGCCGTCGTACTTCTTCGCCTCCAGCAGCATGGCCACCGCTGTCGGTACGGCCTGGTAGCGGACGGGATCGGTCACCAGCAGCTGTACGCCCGCGCAGGTCTTTCCCTGGTGCTTGCTGAAGGTGGGCACGAAGTAGCCCTCACGGAAGCGCACCCCCGGCAGCCGCAGGGCGTTGAGCCGGTCGCTGTAGTGGTAGTCCAGGAAGGGCGCGCCGATGAACTGGAACGGCAGCGTGGTGCCGCGTCCCTCGGACAGGTTCGTCCCCTCGAAGTACCCGGTGCCCGCGTAGGCGGTCGCAGTGTCGGGCGTCGGAACGTTCGGGGACGGCGGCACCCACAGCAGCCCCGTCTGCTGCGCCGTCGTGCGGGGCGACCAGCCGCGCACCCGAACGACCTCCAGCTCCGCCTGTCCGCCGTCCCCCTCGTGGGGCAGCAGTTCGCCGTTGAAGTAGCGGGCCAGCTCGCCGACGGTCATACCGTGCTGCTGGATGATCGGCTTGAGCCCGACCCCGGAGGCGAACCCGGGCCTCAGCAAGGGCCCGTCCGCGCGGCGGCCGATCGGGTTCGGCCGGTCCAGCACGACGAAGGACGCTCCGGTCTGCCGGGCGGCCACCATGGAGTGGTACATCGTCCAGATGTACGTGTAGAAGCGCACTCCGACGTCCTGGATGTCGAAGACAACGGTGTCCACACCGGCCTTGCGGAAGAGGGCCGCCATCTTCGCGCCGTCGGCGCCGTACGCGTCGTAGACGGTCAGTCCGGTGCGCGGGTCCTTGAACTCGGGCTCCGACTCGCCCGCCTGTGCACTGCCCCGGAAGCCGTGCTCCGGGCCGAAGACACCCACGATGTTCAGTCCGTCGTGGGCCGCCATCGAGTCGACCACATGCCCGGCGTCCCGCAGTACGCCGGTCGGGTTGCTGACGACACCCACCTTCCGGTCCCGCAGGATGTGCCAGCCCTCGGCCGCCGCGACATCGGCGCCCGGCGTCACCGGCCGTGCGCCGTGTCCGCCGACGGTCTGTCCAGACGGTGCCGCCGCGGCGGACCGGGCGAGCAGCGGAGCGGCGACGGCGGCTGCCGTGCCACCGGCCAGCAGTGAACGGCGCGAGGGTGCAGCGGTCATGAGGGACCGTCCTTCCAGCGTCCGGGAGTGCAGCAGGCGGTAGTGCCAGCTAATACGAACGCGGGACCGCCGACCAGAGGGCGCGCAGCGGACAGCCGACCGGGAGCCCGGAGGAGGAGCGCAGCAGGTAACCGGTGTGCGCGGTGACGTGTGCGGCGCCAGGATGGGGTCATGCCGACGAACATCACCCTGGTGCAGGGCGACATCACCGAACAGGACGTCGACGCCGTGGTCAACGCCGCCAACTCCTCGCTGCTGGGCGGGGGCGGGGTGGACGGCGCCATTCACCGCAAGGGCGGCCCTGACATCCTCGCCGAGTGCCGCAAGCTGCGCGCCTCGCACTACGGGAGCGGCCTCCCCACCGGAAAGGCCGTCGCCACCACAGCGGGACGGCTGCCGGCGCGCTGGGTCATCCATACGGTGGGCCCGGTGTGGCGCCAGGAGGAGGACCGCTCGGAGCTGCTGGCCTCCTGCCACCGCGAGTCCCTCCGAGTGGCACGCGAACTCGGTGCCCGCACTGTCGCGTTCCCCGCCATCTCGACAGGCGTCTACCGCTGGCCGCTCGACGACGCCGCGCGCATCGCGGTACGTACGCTGCGGGAGGAGGGCGAGGGCTTCGCCGAGCTGCGTCTCGTCCTGTTCGACCAGCGCTCCTACGACGCCTTCCAGGCTGCTCTCTGAGCCCCGCGGCCGCCCTCTGAACCAAGGGGCCGCACGGGACGGCTGCCGCGCCCTCGTGACGGCTGCTGCGCCGCCCACCGGGGGTTCGTTCACGCCCCCGGCTCGATCAGCTCCGTCGCGCGCAGCACCGCCGTCACGGCGAGCGGGTCCTCGTCGTCGGCGCGGGCTGCCACATCCAGTGCGGTGTCCGGGAACTTGATGGCGTGCTCGTCCCCGTGGACCGCCGCACGGGCGAAGGCTTCCTCCGGTGCGACCGAGAGGGCGGAGGGGACGGGCGCGCCCTCAGCGGGCGCGTACACGGCCGTGACGGCCGCGCTCGCGGCCCAGGCGGCATCCACGCCGGCGGCCCACAGGGTGCGCGGAAGAGCAGGCAGGACACGCAGCACGGCGTTGGGCGCGGTCGCCGCGTGCACCAGCATGACCGGCGAGCCGTGTGCGTGGGTGGCGTACCGATGGGTGGCCGCACGCACGATCTCCTCCAGGTCGGCGCGGGCGCTGTCGGGATCCGTGCTGCCGGGCCCGGCAGCACCGTTCTGGCCGGTACGCCCCGCAGGGTGCGGCCGCTGCGGCAGTGCCGTGATGCGGGCGAGCCGCTCGCGGATTCCGCCGCTCTGGTCGGCGATCAGCGGTACGGCGTCGTAGCCCGCTTCCGCGGACCCCTCCACGGGCAGGTGTGCGATCCGGGGCAGCACGCTGTGCCGGGCCGCCCAGTACCCGAGCGCGTGTGCCAGCTCCGCACGGCGCGGCGCGGTCCGGCCGCCGTCCGCAAGCAGGGCCCGCACGGCGTGCCCCGTACGGATCACGGGGTGGGTGGCGCTTGCGGAGATGCCCGGCAGCAGCCGCGGCCACCAGAGGGCGAGCACCTCCTGCCAGGGGTGCTCCTCGACCTGGTGTGTGAAGTGACGGATCCAGTCCGCGAGGCGCCGCGGATCGCCCAGAGCCTCGCGCCAGTTCGACTCGGACACAGGCGAGTCCTGCCCTGGCATGTCCTCGAGCTTGTCACGGTAGGCGTCGATCCAGCGGTGTACGACAGGGGCCTGCCCGTGCCGAACCAGCGCCTCGACGGCCATGGGCGCATGGTTGCTGAGCCACCCCTCGCGCTCCGGGCCACTGGTGTGCAGGCGCTCCAGTGCCTCGTCCAGCGTCCCGGTGGTGTCACCGCGGCCTGCTTTTCTCGTTGCTGGGTCCATACCGGGGACGCTACGACCGGCAACGGCTCCCGGTAACGGGCGCGAGACCGACCCGGTCTCCCTCGAAAGCCCTAGGGCAGGCCGGGAGAAGAACCCGGGGTCACGCCCTCCGGCCGGAGCGGGCCAGCCAGCGGCCGTCCTGGCGGGTGACCTCGATGGGGCGGCCGAAGCACTGCGTCATCAGCTCCCCGGTCAGCACCTCGGAGACGGGACCGCACGCGGCGATCCTGCCCTCGCGCAGCAGCAGCGCGTGGCTGGTGGTGGGAGGAAGCTCCTCCAGGTGGTGGGTGACCGTCACGGTCGCCAGGGACGGGCGGTCCGCTGCCAGTCGGCGTAGCGCGTCGATCAGGTCCTCGCGGGAGGGCAGGTCGAGCGCGTTGAAGGGCTCGTCCAGCAGCAGCAGTGACGGTGCGGGCATCAGGGCCCGGGCGATGAGGACACGGGCCCGCTGGCCCCCCGAGCAGACCCCGAAGGGCCGGTCGGCCAGCTCTTTGCACTCCAGCTCCGACAGCAGGTCGCTCGCCAGCCGGCGGGTCTCGTCGTCGTATTTGCGCCACAGTGGCTGCACGGTGCCGGTGGCGCCTGTCAGTACCACGGTGTGGGCAGTCGCGTCCTGGGGCACGCGCTGCGCGGTGGACACATGGCCGATGTGGGCGCGCAGCTCGCGCACGTCCACCCTGCCGAGCCTGTTGCCCAGCACCTCCACGCTGCCGGCGGTGGGATGCATGACGGCGCCGAGAAGCTTCAGCAGGGTGGTCTTTCCGGCGCCGTTGGCCCCCAGCAGCGCCCAGTGCTCACCGGCCCGCACCGACCAGTCGATCCCGTCGAGAATGAGCTGGTCCGAGGTCACGCGCCGGACGACGACCCCCTCGATCGAGGCGACCTGGCGGGATGAGGGCTGGTTCATAGGGGCCTCCCGGACCTGCTGCGCGGTGGACGCACACGGAACACCCGGCTCCGCGCGCCGTGCGGCGACCAAACTAGCTGTACCTTGCAGCAGTCCGCGCGAGTGTTTCACCGCCACCAGTGGCCAGTGGTGCACCGTGCCCGAAACAGACGGTCTCCACCTTCTCCTTCGCGCTCAGCGCGCACAGCCGCCGGAACCCGGCCACGGTGCGCCCTCTGTCCTGGTTGAAGACGCCCGGCGCTGGCCCGTCCTCGATCTGGGCGACCGTGTCGCCGGTGAACAGCGTGCGCTGATCGGGCAGCAACAGCGCGATGCTGCCCTCCGTATGCCCCGGAACGGACAGCACGGTGGCTCCGCCGCCGAAGTCCAGCACGTCGCCCTCGTCCACCTCGCGGTCCACCCGGCAGGGCGGAGCGAGTGACAGCTTCGGAGCGTCCGCTGTGATGCCCAACGGGGCGTGCACCTGATCGAAGAGGGCACGCTCCCACTCCGGTGCGTCGGCCATGTCCGGCGGCGGGGAGGGCGCATCGCCACGGACTACGGGCGCGTCCGCGCGGTGCGCCACCACCTCCGCCCGGTGTCGCTTGGCCAACTCGGCGGCCGAGCCCGCGTGGTCGGGATGGAAGTGGGTGAGCACAATACGGCGCAGCGCCGCCGGCTCGGCCCCGCTGCGCCGGATGGCGTCCTCCACCGCGTCCGCGCTGCCGGGCGGGCCGGTGTCGACGAGTGTGAGAGCGTCACCGTCCCGCCACAGGTACGCCTGCCCGACAGGAAACGGGATCACATGCAGAAGCGGACGCACTGTCTGGGGTTTCATGGCGCGACCGTATGCCGGGCCCCCGGCGTGGCTCCATGGCGTTACGCCGGGGGCTTAGCCGCTGCGCGCTCAGCGAACTCCCGCCTGTGGCGGGGCGGCGGCACCGGCGTTGAGACGTAGGGCGGACAGGCGTCAGCGGCCCTGGAGCGCCTTCTTGTAGCGCCCCACCGGCGGCAGCCAGGCCAGCACGACCGCGACCAGTCCCAGGAGGATGGCGCCGAGGCTTGCCGAGTACAGCCCGGTCGGGGCGGCGTCCCGCAGGACGAGGGCGTGCGGGAAGGCAGCCGACAACAGGACGACGATGGTCAGCAGCACGCGCGCCCATACGGCGCCCTTCCGTGCACCCAGCGCGAGCAGCAGTACAGCGACGGCGAACACCATGGCGACCGTGGCGCGCGCCGACATGGTGCTCTGCCACTCGGTCACGACGCTGTCCCACATGGTGCTCGACAGCTGCTTGATGTCGGCCGAATCCGTTCCCGGGGACAGTCCGACCGCTGTCGGGTCGCTGTCCACCGCTTTGCGGACGTTCTCGTCGGCCAGGTCCTTGCCGCCGATGTACACGACCAGCGCGCTGAGTGCTCCGGAGAGGGCGGACAGCACGGTGACGGCCAGCATGGCGACCACGAGGCCCGGTCTCCCGACCGGCCCGGCTGCCCGGTGGCCGGTGCCCGGATAGCCGGCCGGCATGCCGACGGGGGAGGGCATGCCGCTGTGGGGGGCGGTCTGTGGGTGGTTCACGAACGGAAACTCCTTGCAAAAGTTGCATAGGGGAAGTCGAACAGCTCGACCCTTACATGGAACACCCGGTCGAACCACCGGTTCCGAAAAGGAATGTGAAGAACAGGGCACATGAACTCGTGGACAGCACAGGGAAGTTAGGCTGCTGGACCCTGCCCGCACCTGATCAAGGAGAGTGAACAGCACATATGCCCCTGCCAAGCACGTCCGACTACCCGCCCGGGTTGCTCGATACAACGATGGACCAACTCCGAACCCTGCTCGCCGTTTACGAGGAGGGCACGGCACTGGGCGCTGCCCGGCGGCTCGGCCGGGAACAGTCCAGCATCCAGAAGCAGCTCGACACCATGAATCGCAAACTGGGTGAACACTGCGGAGAGCCGCTGTTGCGCAAGCGCGGCCGTGGCGAGCGTGTGCAGTTCACCCGCACCGGCGAGGAACTCGCCCGATTGGCGCGGGGAACGCTCGACGGCTGGCGCGAAGGGCTGGACACCGCCCGCAGACGGCGCGGCCGTAGCCTGCGCGTCGGCTCGACCCGCTACACACTCGGTTACCTCCTGAACGCGGTCGAGCAGGTCAACGACCGGTTCACCAGGGAAGGGGTGGAGCTGACCATGGCGCACGTCCGGAGCGGAGCGTTGCTGGAGAAGCTCCGCTGCCATGAACTGGACCTGGTGTGCGGCAGCATCCTCGTCTCGGCGTCTGCGGGGGCTGCCGAGACGACGGAAGCGGCCGAGCAGGACGTCCGGCTCACCGGCTACGAGGTCATGGAGTGGCGGCGCGGCGGCTTCTGCCTGGTCACCAACCAGCCGGACAGCGATTTGGCACCGGACAGCAGACAGGGCAGCAGGGCGGTGGGCGTGCGAAGTCTGCCCAGACTGCCGCTTGTGGTGTCCGGCGACGGGCTGATCCCCAGTGTGCTGCGCGGCTGGTTCGGCCCCGAGTACCGCCGCCGGATGCGGATAGCTGCCGAGATCGACTCGGCCCACTACGGCTTCGAACTCCTCAGCTCCCGTGTGCTGTACGGCAGCATGCTCGTCACCCAGGGCATCGGCGAGGCGATAGCCGAAGGAAGGCTCCCCGAGGCGCAGGGGCTGCGCACCCTGCCGCTGGCGGAGGACATGGGAACGAGCCAGCGAGTGCTCGTCGGTGCCTTCCGCCGGAGCGATCCGGAGAGCCTCGACCCCGACCACCCGGTCAGCCTGCTGTGGGAGGAGCTGGCCCGCCAGCACGCCCGGATCCGCGACGAGGAACGGGAGTCGGCGCGGCGCGAGGCCGCACCGCTCGCCGCACCGGTCTGCTGATGCGCCGGGAGGCAGCGAGCCCGACCTCCGGCGCGGCGTTACCGGCGGAGCCCGGCGGTCGGGCTCGCCGGCGGTCGGTCTCCGGCCGCCGACCCGGCCGCCCGGGTCTGCCCGGAGGCCCCGGCCTGCTCGTCTGCCCCGGCCGCCCCGGTCTGCCCAGCCTCCACGGTCTTCTCGTCCGCCCCGGTCCGTCCGGCCGCCGTGTCCTCCGCGGCCGCGTCCGGGTCAGCCCAGCCCTCTGGGGCGACCAGCACCACATCGAGTGTGCGCGGCCCGTGCACGCCCTCCACGCGGTCGAGTTCGATGTCACTGGTGGCGGAGGGGCCCGAGATCCACGTCTGCGGCCGGACCGGATCCAGCCGTTCGAGAGCCTGCGGTACTGAGTCGACGACCTGCTCCGGCACCCGCACCACACAGATGTGGTGATCCGGAACGAGAGTGATGCGGCGCCGCCCCTGGTCCTCGGACGCGTCCAGCACGAGGGTGCCCGTCTCGGCCACGGCGACCGCGCATCCCGTCACCACGCTCCCCACCGCGTCGAGGCCGAGCGGGGTCAGCGCCGCGGAGTCCCGCACCAGCTCGACCCCGTCGGGCAGCCACTCCTCAGGCACTCCGGCAGGTGTCACCACACTGTGCGAGTCCCGCTGCGCCAGCAGCCCCGCGATCGTCTCCGGCAGGACCTCCGGGGTGCTGTGGTGCACGTGCGCCCGGTAGTCCGTCAGATGGGCGGCGAGCAGCCGTGCCGTCTCCTGCGCGGAGCGTCGGCCGTGCACCCGCAGATAATCGCGTACGAGAGGAGTCTGCTCGGGCCGCTCGCTGCGGGGCACATCGGCCAAGGCGCGGCGGACCCGGCCGAGCACGGTCTCGCGGCCGCTCATCGAGTGCCCTCCTGCTGCCCGGTGCCGTCCGTGCTGAGGCTGCTGTTGCTCGCCGGGGCGCCGGCCGAGGGCCCGCGGGTGCGCCGCCACCAGTCGCGGAACGACTCCGCCGGCACTTGCGGCACATCCCGGGTGTCCGTCCATGCGCGGCCCGGCCCCGGAAGCCTGCGCGGCACCAGGCGCCGCGCCCGGGCGGCCAGCCGCTCCCCGGTACGCAGGGCGTGCGGATGGTCGAACGTCCAGGAGGCCGCCCGCATGGCGGCACGCTCGGCCGCGTGTCCCTTGGCGGGCCGCACAGTCGTACGCTGCCCGCGCACCGTCACCGTGCCGCCCTGAACGACACGCTCCCTCAGGTGCACCAGCACCTCGGGAATGTCGATGGCCACGGGACACACCTCGTAGCAGGCACCGCACAGTGACGACGCGTACGGCAAGGAGGCGTCCAGCCCAGTCTCCATGCTGTCGAGTTGCGGAGTGAGGATCGCGCCGATCGGCCCCGGATAAGGCGAACCGTAGGCATGCCCGCCCGCGCGCTCGTAGACCGGGCACACGTTGAGACAGGCCGAGCAGCGGATGCAGCGCAGCGTCTGCCGGCCCACCCGGTCTGCCAGGGTGTCGCTGCGCCCGTTGTCGAGCAGCACCAGATGGAAGTCACGCGGGCCGTCCCCTTCCGTGGTTCCCGTCCAGGTGGAGGTGTACGGGTTCATCCGCTCGGCAGTGGAGGAGCGCGGCAGCAGTTGCAGAAAGACCTCCAGGTCCTGCCAGGTGGGGACGACCTTCTCGATGCCGACCACCGAGATCAGAGTCTCGGGCAGCGTCAGACACATCCGGCCGTTGCCCTCGGACTCGACGACCACCAGGGTGCCGCTCTCGGCGACCATGAAGTTCGCGCCGGAGATCCCCACTTTCGCGTTCAGGAACTTCTCCCGCAGGTGCAACCGCGCGGCCTCCGCCAGTTCGGCGGGACGGTCCGAGAGCCCTTCCGGTGCCGGGCGCCCCCAGCTGCCCATCCGGTCCCGGAAAATATCTCGGATCTCCCCGCGGTTGCGGTGAATGGCCGGAACGAGGATGTGCGAGGGGTGATCATCGCCCAGCTGCACGATCAGCTCCGCCAGATCGGTCTCGTACGCCGAGATCCCGGCGCGCCCCAGCGCCTCGTTGAGACCGATCTCCTGCGTGGCCATCGACTTGACCTTGACGACCTCCCGTTCACCCGTCTCCCGCACGAGCCGCGTGACGATCTCGTTGGCCTCGCGCGCGTCGGCCGCCCAGTGCACGGTGCCGCCCGCCGCGGTGACCGACGCCTCCAACTGCTCCAGATAGTGGTCGAGATGGCGCAGGGTGCGGTCCTTGATCTGTGCCCCTGCTGTCCGCAGTGCGGACCAGTCCGCCAGCTCGGCCACCGCACCGGCCCGCTTGTCCCGGATGGTGTGCGTGGCGTGCCGCAGATTGCCGCGCAGCCGCTCGTCCCTGGTGGAGACCGCGGCGGCTTGCGGGAACGGCGGCATGCCCAAATAAGTGACACTCACAGCACCTCTCCGTTCGCTTCTCCGCCCCCGCGGCAGCCTGCGGCTTTTGTGTCGGGGCGCGGCCCGGCAGCCGCGCATGCTCCCCCAGCTACCGCTGGGCTGTGCCCCCAGCTCACAGCGGTGACTCCGCCGTGCTCGCCAGGATCTCCGCCAGATGTACGGGGCGCACCCGCGAGCCCACCCTGGAGAGCGTGCCGCCGATGTGCAGCAGACAGGAGTTGTCCACCGTGCACACCGACTCCGCGCCGTTCTCCTCGATATGACGAGCCTTGTCGGCGCCCATGGCGGAGGAGACGGCCGCGTTCTTGACGGCGAAAGTGCCGCCGAAGCCGCAGCACTCCTCGGCGCCCTCCAGCTCGCGCAGTTCGAGGCCCTTCACCTGTTCCAGCAGCATGCGCGGCCGGTCGCCCAGGCCGAGCATGCGCAGCCCGTGGCAGGTCGGGTGGTAGGTGACGGTGTGCGGAAAGTAGGCGCCGACATCGGTGACCCCCAGGACGTCGACCAGGAACTCCGTCAGCTCGTAGGTGCGCGGCACCGTCCGCTCGGCCACCGCCGACAGCACTCCGCCCCGCCCCTCGGCTGCCGCCTTCGCGCCGATGCGCGGATAGTTCTCCCGCACCATGGCTGCGCAGGAGCCGGAGGGGACGACGATGTGGTCGTAGCCCTCGAACGCCGCGGCGTAACGGTGCACCAGAGGCTCGGTGGCGTGCCGGTAGCCGGTGTTGAACTGCGGCTGGCCGCAGCACGACTGGGCCTCGGGGAAATCGACCTGCACCCCGAGTCTCTCCAGCAGCGTCACCACGGCCTGCCCCGTACGTGGATAGAGCGCGTCGTTGATGCACGTGACGAAGAGTGCTACGCGCACGATGCCTCCCTTCCGTCCTCGCGCTGCCGGCCCTCCCGGGGCACGTCCGTACGGACGCGCGCTGCGGCCTGTTCCCACGAGGAGTGATCAGCCGTCGGGGCATACTGTCGCAGCCGCACACTGTTGCGCACCAGGTCCCGCAGCGCGGAGAGCGGACCGGTCACCGCTCCGGCCGTACGCGCCTGGACCAGCACGTTCCCGTATGCCGCGGCCTCCACGGGCCCGGCGACGACCGGCAGCCCGCAGGCGTCGGCGGTCAGCTGGCACAGCAGTGCGTTGCGCGCTCCTCCGCCGACGATGTGCACTGTCTCCACCTCCTGCCCGGACAGCCGCCGGGCGTCGAAGACGGCTTCCCGGTGCGCGAGGGCGAGGGAGTCCAGGACGCAGCGTGCGGTCTCGGCAGGGTCGCGCGGCACCGGCTGGCCGCTGCGGCGGCACGCCTCGGCGATCCGCCGGGGCATCTGCCCGGGCTCCAGGAACTCCGCACCACCCGCGTCCACGACCGAGCGCAGCCCAGGCGCCCGGGCTGCCGACTCCAGCAGGGCGTCCAGCTCTTGCGGTGTGCCCTCCGCCTCCCAGGCGCGCAGGCACTCCTGGAGCAGCCACAGCCCCATGATGTTGCGCAGATAGCGCACGGTGCCGTCCACGCCCAGCTCGTTGGTGAAGTTCGCAGCGCGGCTCTCCTCGCTGAGCACCGGGGAAGCAAGCTCGACCCCGGCAAGCGACCATGTGCCGGTGGCGATGTAGGCGAACCTGCCGCCCTGTGCGGGCACTCCCGCGACGGCGGACGCCGTGTCGTGCGCGCCCACTGCCGTGACGGGCACCGGCCCCGTCAGTCCCGTCTCCCCGAGCACGCCGGGCAGCAGCTGCCCGGCCGGATCCCCGGGGGAGCGCAGCGGGGGGAAGAGGCTCGGATCAAGCCCGAGCGCGTCCAGCACCGGCTCCGACCAGCTGCGGGTCCGCGGGTCGATCAGCTGCGTGGTGGAGGCGATGGTCAGCTCGGTGCCGCGCTGCCCGGTCAGCCAGTACGAGATCAGGTCGGGGACGAGCAGCAACTGGTGCGCTGCCTGGAACTGGCGGCTGCCGTGGGCGGCGGCCAGCTGGTACAGCGTGTTGATGGGCATCCGCTGGATACCGGTGTGCGCGTACAGCTCGTCGGCAGGCAGCACTTTCCCGACCTCGGCCGGCATGTCCTGGGTGCGCGCGTCGCGGTAGTGCACGGGATTGCCGAGCAGGGCGCCGTCCGCGTCCAGCAGCCCGTAGTCGACGCCCCAGGAGTCGATGCCGACGGAGGCCGGCTCTTCCGGGCCGTTGCCCGCCGCAGCGCCTGCGGCACGCAGCCCGTCCAGCACGCCCGCGTAGAGCCCCAGTACGTCCCAGTGCAGGGTGCCGAGCACCCGCACCGGCCGGTTGGCGAACCGGTGCACCTCCTCCAGCGCCAGCTTGCCGTCCTGCGCCCGGCCGAGCATGACCCGGCCGCTGGAGGCGCCCAGGTCGACGGCGGCGAACACGCCCCGGGCAGCGGCGGGGTGCCTCACGCCCCCCATCCCGCCTGCCGGCCGCCCAACCGGTGGCGCACGATCGTCTCAGCCCAGCCGGAGGCCGCGTAGGCCGCCACCGGGTCGCGGTCGGCGCCCAGCTCTTCCCGTACGTCGGCCAGCAGCGGCCTCACGTCGGTGTTGTAGGCGTCCATCAGGACGGCGTTGGCACCCAGCACGTCCCCGGACCGCTGCGCCTCGCGAAGCGCTTCCCGGTCCACCAGGAGGGCCTTGGCGGTGGCCTCCTGGACGTTCATCACCGAGCGGATGATGGCGGGGATCTTGGGTTCGATGTTGTGGCACTGGTCGAGCATGAAGGCGATCCCCGGGTCGCTCTCGGCGCTCTCCGGTGTGCCGGGTAGGCCGCCACCCGCGCGCACCTCGTACATGATGCGGAACAGCTGGAAGGGGTCGGCGGCGCCCACCATCAGATCGTCGTCCGCGTAGAAGCGCGAGTTGAAGTCGAACGCGCCCAGCTTCCCCTCGCTCAGCAGGAAGGCGACGATGAACTCGATGTTGGTGCCCGGGGCGTGGTGGCCGGTGTCCACGCAGACCTGCGCCTTGGGGCCGAGCTTGAGGCAGTGCGCGTAGGAGGTGCCCCAGTCGGGCACGTCCGTCGCGTAGAAGGCCGGCTCGAACAGCTTGTACTCCAGCACCAGTCGCTGTTCGGTTCCCAGCCGCTCGTAGACGGCCCACAGCGCCTCCGCCAGCCGCCCCTGACGGGCCCGCAGGTCGTCCTGGCCCGGGTAGTTGAGACCGTCGGAGAACCACAGCTTCAGGTCGCGCGAACCGGTGGCGTCCATGATGTCGACGCACTCCATCAGATGATCCAGTGCCTTGCGCCGTACCGCGGGGTCCGGGTTGGTGACCGAGCCGAGCTTGTACTCGTCCTCCTGGAAGACGTTCGCGTTGATCGCACCCAGTTGCAGCCCGCGCTCGCGGGCGTGGTCGGCGAGTGCGGCGTAGTCGTCCGTGCGGTCCCAGGGGATGTGCAGGGCCACCTGGGGTGCCACCCCGGTGTGCTGGTGCACCCGTGCCGCGTCGTCCAGCTTCTCGTGGACCGTACGCGGGACGCCGGCCTGTGCGAACACCTTGAAGCGCGTACCGGAGTTCCCGTACGCCCATGACGGCGTCTCGATCCGCTGTTCGCTCAGCGCGGATTTCACGAGCGCGAGGTTCTGCTCAGGCATACGGCTCCTTGAGTGGACGCGGCGCTGGATATG
Organism: Streptomyces sp. 3N207; assembly: GCF_052246355.1. Taxonomy (NCBI): domain Bacteria; kingdom Bacillati; phylum Actinomycetota; class Actinomycetes; order Kitasatosporales; family Streptomycetaceae; genus Streptomyces; species Streptomyces sp. 3N207. The sequence goes on from NZ_JBQQBV010000005.1 coordinate 99,022, forward strand.
TGCCGAAGAGGCGGGCGATGTCACGGAAGAGCGATCTCCGGCGGAGCCGCTCGGAGAGGGCAGCGTGCAGTGAAACGATTCAGAGCATTGGCCGGACCGAAAGTAGACCGCCCCGCCGAGGACGTCAAGGGCTTGCGCGGGCAGGGGAGTTGCGGTGCCTGCCCGCGCCCGGGGCCCTGGGAACGGTGCAGCTGCGGCGCCGGCCGGCAGCTATGCGCGACACACGAAGCGGTACTTCCCCGATCCGGCGAGGAAGACGGCGCAACCGTCCTCGACGCGCTGGAACCTCGCGCCCTCCTGTGTGACCTGCTCCCGCTGCCGTGCAGGCACCCACACTTGAGCGGTGGTGTTCACCGGCACCGTCACATCCAGCGTGAACCTGCCGTCCTCCGCGCGCGTCCAGTGCGTGGCGACGGTGCCGTACAGGGAGTCGAACCGCGCCGAGGCACTGCGCAGACCGCCGCCCGGCCGCGGCCTCACGGTGATGGCGCGGAAGCCCGGCTCCTTGGGTGAGATCCCGGCGATGTTCTCGTACATCCACTGGCCGACGGAACCGTAGGCATAGTGGTTGAAGGAGTTCATCCCCACGTCCTGGAAGCTGCCATCCGGTTTGATCGAGTCCCACCGCTCCCACATCGTCGTGGAGCCCCGGTCGATCTGATAGCCCCAGGAGGGGAACGTCCGCTGCTCCAGCAGCCGGTACGCCACCTCTGTGTGCCCGGCGCCGGAGAGCGCGGGCAGCAGCCGCGGAGTGCCCAGGAAACCGGTGGAGAGATGGCCGCCCCGGGCGTCGATCAGCTCCACCAGCCGGTCGGCTGCCGCACGCCGCAGCGCGGCCGTCGGCAGCAGATCCATGGACAGGGCCAGTACGTACCCGGTCTGGGTGTCTCCCTTGATGTGGCCGTTGCCGTCCACATAGGCGGCGTTGAAGGCGCTGCGGATGCGTTTGGACAGCTCCTCGTACGGTGCCGCGTCCTTGCCCAGCAGTCGTGCTGTACGGGCCACCAGATCGGTGACATCCGCGAAGCAGGCCGTGCCGATGACGTCCTTGGGGGTCTCGTCGTCGACGTTGAGCCAGTCTCCGTAGCCCTCCGCAGGACGCAGCAGTCCTTCACTGTGCGCCTCCAGATAGTCGATCCAGGCACGCATCGCCTGCCAGTTCTCCTCCAGTACGCGCTCATCCCCGTATGCGCGGTGCAGATTCCACGGCACGGTCACCCCGGCATCGCCCCACCCGGCGACACCCTTGCCGACGGTCCCCAAGAACGGGGCCACATCGGGGAAGGCGCCCTTCTCGTTCCCCTCCGCCGGCTGACCGTCGCGCAGGTCCTGCAGCCACTTGGTGAGGAACCGTGCCGCTTCCATCACGTAGGCGGCGGTGGGTGCGAAGACGTTGATGTCACCGGTCCAGCCGAGCCGCTCGTCCCGTGCGGGAGTGTCTGTGGGTACGGACAGGAAGTTGCCGCGCTGGCCCCAGGTGAGGTTGCGGTGCAGCTGGTTGAGCATTTCCGAGTCGCTGGAGAACTCCATCGTGAACGGTGCGGAGGTGTGCATGACGCGCCCCGTGACGGCGTCCTTGCCAGGGGTGCCCGGATAGCCGGAGACCTCGACGTAGCGGAAGCCGTGGAAGGTGAAGCGCGGCTCGTACGTCTCCGTGCGGCCGGTGCCCTTGAGGGTGTAGGTGTCGACCGGGCGCGCGGTACGCAGATTCTCGGTGTAGAGCGTGCCGTCCTGGTCCAGGACCTCGCCGTGGCGCAGGGTGACCCGTTCGCCGGCCTGACCTGCGACCTTCAGCCGGACCGAACCCACCATGTTCCGGCCGAGGTCGAAGAGGTGGACTCCGGGCCGTATCTCCTTGACGTCGACCGGCTCGATCTCCTTCATCACCCGGGTCGGCGCATCGGTCATGGCGACCACCTCCGGGGTCTTCCCCGCCATCGCTCCGGCGGGCTGCCAGGCCGTGTCGTCGAACCCGGGCCGGTCCCAGCCCTTCGCCTCCTTGCGTGCGTCGTACTCCTCGCCCATCAGCAGATCGGCCGTCAGCAGCGGCCCCATGGCGGAGCGCCACGAGCCGTCGCTGGCCACCCGCTCGGTGCGGCCGTCCCGGTAGGTGACCTCCAACAGGGCGAGCAACGCCGGGAGTTCGCCGTACTGCTGCTGCCCGAACCAGGCGACGTGCCCGGCGTACCAGCCGGGCGCCAGGGTGACGGCCAGCGCGTTGTTGCCGTCGCGCACCATGTCGGTCACGTCGTACGCCTGGTAGGCGACACGCTTGCGGTAGTCGGTCCAGCCGGGGGTGAGCTGGTCGCGTCCGACGCGCTCTCCGTTGAAGCGTGCCTCGTACAGGCCGAGCGCGCTCGCGTACAGCCGTGCGCGTGCCACGGGGCCACGGGGCAGCCGGAACGAGCGGCGCAGCAGTGCGGGGCTCTGCTGGGGGCGCACCTTGCCCCATGGATCCGCGCCCCAGTCCGCGATCTTCTGTGCCTGTCGCCAGCCGCTGTCGTCGTACCCCGGGCCGCGCCAGTCGTCGCCCTCTGGTTCATCCGCTGTGGCACGCCATCCGGTGGCACCGGTGGTGAAGCGGGAGGTGCCCGCGTCCGTGGTCACCTCCAGGACGGCGAGCAGCCCCGCCGCGCCGGCCTCGGCGTTGCGCGCGGAGACGGCCAGCACGTTGCGGCCTGCGCGCACCAGCTCGGTGACATCGGCGCGCGCCGGTCGGCTCCAGGACTTCTGTACGCCCACCGCCTCGCGGTCTGTCGCCCGGTTGCCGTTGACCCACGCGGTGAAGCCGTCGTCGGCGGCGAGGACGAGCTCTGCCTTGCCGACCTTTCCCGAGACCTCGAAGGTGCCGCGGAACCAGCGGGTGGCCGCCGGTGCCCGTCCGGTACCGCCTGCCTCCGGGAACCACACCCAGGCGGCGTCCTCGACGGACGGCGGTGCCACCAGCGCGGGGGGCGCGGTGATCCAGTCGGCGTGCCGGTCCGCCTGTGGGCCGAGCCCGGTCTCCCACCAGGTCGGTTCGCTCCACGCGGAAGGCCGGCCGTCCTTGTCCCATACGCGGACCGACCAGTGGTAGCGCGTCCGGGGACGGAGCGCCGGGCCGTCGTAGGGCACCAGCACCGACCGGTCCGACTTCTGCTTGCCGCTGTCCCATACGTCGGGGGAACGCAGCCCGGCGGCGGAGGTGGCGACGCGGATCCGGTAGCCGGTCTGCCGCTGGCCGCGGGTACGGGAGTGGAGGGTCCAGCTCAGCCGGGGGCGAGGAGTGTCCAGCCCGAGGGGCCGGTCGGCGTACTCGATAGTGGTGCTTCCGATGTGCAGCTCCTCGCCTCCCTCGCCGTCGTGCCCGTCGGTGTTCGCGAAAGCGGGCGGGGTCAGCTCGGGCAGCGCTTGCACCGTGCCCGAAACGGCGGCTGTGACGGTGGCTGTGGCGAGGATCTGGCGTCTGCTGATCACGTGCGCCTCCTGGAAGCCGTACTAAAAACGATTCAGTGCCCGGCTTGCGGAACGTAGAGGTGTTCGCCAGAGGCGGTCAATACCCTCGTCAGTGCTGGGGATTCAGCTGCCTCCCACCCCCTTGACCCGGCTGTGAGTTGGGGCTAGCTTCCCGTCCATTGCTCTCGCATCTTGAATCATTTCACTTCCGCCTCACCACAATTGACTCGCCGTCAATTCCTTTGCCATGCCCGCACCGGAGGAGAAGCATGAGCAGTACCGCACCGGCCGGCGCCGACCAGGCGCCGGTTCTCGCGCTGAAGGGGGTGAACAAGTCCTTCGGCAGCGTGCGTGCGCTGCGCAGCGTGCATCTCGAGCTGTACGCCGGGGAGGCGCACGCCCTCGCGGGAGAGAACGGCGCGGGCAAGTCCACGCTGATCAAGATCCTCGCCGGTGTGCACGCCCCCGACAGCGGCACCGTGCTGCTCGACGGTTCCCCTGCCGCCTTCCCCGGTCCCGCCGACGCGCGGGATGCCGGGATCGCGGTCATCTACCAGGAACCGACGCTCTTCGGTGACCTGTCCATCGCCGAGAACATCTTCATGGGCCGTCAGCCCCGTCGCACCCTGGGCCGGATCGACCATGCCGCCGTCCGGGAGGCCACCGCGGCGCTGATGGAGCGGCTCGGCGTCGACCTGCACCCGGACCGGGCCGCACGCGGACTGTCCATCGCCGACCAGCAGATCGTCGAGATCGCCAAAGCGCTCTCCTTCGACGCGCGGGTACTGATCATGGATGAGCCGACAGCGGCGCTCACCGGGAGCGAGACGGCGCGGCTCTTCTCCGTCGTCGAGGCCCTGCGCGCCGAGGGCGCGGCCGTGCTGTTCATCTCCCATCGGCTCGGCGAGATCTTCGAACTGTGCCAGCGCGTCACCACTCTGCGCGACGGCCGGCTCGTCGCCTCCGAACCCCTCGCCGGCCTGACCGAGGACGAGCTCGTCCGCCGGATGGTCGGCCGCGACCTGGGGGAGCTCTATCCCAAGCAGGAGGCCCGCACCGGTGAGGTCGCGCTCACTGTGCACCGGCTCACCCGCGAAGGCGTCTTCCGCGACATCTCCTTCGAGGTGCACAAAGGGGAGATCGTCGCGCTGGCCGGACTGGTGGGCGCGGGGCGCAGCGAGGTCGCCCAGGCGGTCTTCGGCGTCGACCGCCCCGACGCGGGGGAGGTCCGGGTCGCCGGGAAGGTGCTCCGCGCGGGCTCACCCACCGCCGCCATGAGCGCCGGAGTCGCCCTCGTACCGGAGGACCGCAGACAACGCGGGCTGGTCATGGAAGCCTCCATCGAGCGCAACATCGGGCTCACCGGCCTCGGCAGCCTCGGCCGGGGCGGACTCGTCCGCCGTGCCGCCGAGCGGGCCCGCGCCGGGGACTGGGGGCTGAAACTGCGGCTGAAGTACGACCGCCTCTCCGACTCCGTGAGCGTGCTCTCCGGCGGCAACCAGCAGAAGGTCGTCCTCGCCAAGTGGCTGGCCACCGAGCCGGCGGTGCTCATCGTCGACGAACCCACCCGCGGCATCGACGTCGGCACCAAGGCCGAGGTGCACCGCCTGCTGACCTCACTGGCCGCCGAAGGGCTCGCCATCCTGATGATCTCCTCCGACCTGCCCGAAGTCCTCGGCATGGCCGACCGGGTCCTCGTCATGCACGAGGGCCGCCTCGTCACCGAGATATCCCGCGACCGCGCCGACGAGGAGAGCGTGATGGCGGCAGCCACCGGACGCAGCCGACCGGCAGGACCAGAAGACCCGGCAGGAGCAGAAGGCCCGGCAGAAGCGGCAGCACCGCAGACCTCGGGAACGCCGCAAGGGCCGGAAGGAGGCGCCGCGTGAGCACCACCCTGCCGCCCCCCACCGCCACCAGCACCGAGCCGGAGCGCACCGGCCGCTCCACCGCCGAAACCGTGCTGCGGGTCCGCGAGTACAGCATCGGCGGCGCCCTCGTCCTGCTGATCCTCGTCACCTGGCTGGTCAACCCCTCCTTCCTCGACGACCAGGGCATCAAGGATCTGCTGCTCAACTCCGCCATCCTGGTGCTGCTCGCCACCGGACAGTCCGTCGTCGTCCTCACCCGCAACATCGACCTGTCCGTCGGCTCCGTCGTCGGGCTGACCGCGTTCGCCTGCGGCTCGTTCGTCTCCGGTACCGACCACGGGCCGCTGACCCTCGTCCTGCTCGGCATCGCCCTGGGCGCCGCCTGCGGGCTCGTCAGCGGTGCCCTCGTCAGCTTCGGCAGGGTGCCCGCGCTGGTCGTCACTCTCGGCATGCTGTACGTCATCCAGGGCGTCGACCATGCCTGGGCGCACGGGGAACAGATCAACGCGGCCACCGTGCCCGACGACATCCTCACCCTGGGCAGCGGCAGCGTCCTCGGCGTCCCTTACCTGCCGCTCATCTCCGCACTGGTGCTCGCCGCGACGGGCTACTTCCTGCGCACCTACCGCAGCGGCAGGGAGCTGTACGCCATCGGTTCCAACCCGGAGGCCGCCCGCCTGGCGGGCATCCCCATCCGCCGCCGGGTGCTCACCGCGTACGCCTTCTCCGGTGCCGTCGCCGGGTTCGCCGGTGCGCTGTGGCTGGCCCGCTTCGGCACTGTCGTCGCCGACGCGGCCAACGGCTGGGAGCTGACCGTCGTCAGCGCGGTCGTCGTCGGCGGCGTGGCCATCACCGGGGGAGTGGGCACCGTGTGGGGCGCTGCGCTGGGCGCGCTGCTGCTGACCACCATCGGCAGCGCCCTGGTCGTGCTGAAAGTCAGCTCTTTCTGGGAGCAGGCCATCACCGGTGCGCTGCTGCTCGCCGCCATCAGCACCGACCGGGTCGTGCGCAGCCGCAGCACCCGTGCGCTCAGGAAGAGGAGAAGGCAGTGAACGCACCACCAGCCGCGCCGGCGGACACGCCCACGCCGCCTGCCGAGGACCGCCGTGCGACCGGTCGCGGCCCGGGCCGCTTCCTGCGCTGGGACGCGGCTGTCGGTGCCCTGCTGGTCGCCGCCTTCCTGGTGGGCACCGGCACCACGGAGGGCTTCTCCGATACGGCGAACCTGGCGGCGGCCCTCAACGACACCGCGGAGATCGCCCTGCTGGCGCTGCCGATGACCCTGCTGGTGGTCGCGGGCCAGGTCGACCTGTCCGTCGCCTCCATGCTCGGCCTCTCCAGCGCCCTGGCGGGGGCACTGTGGGATGCGGGGTGGACCTTCGAGACGCTGGTGCCGGTCTGTCTGGTGGTCGGGCTGCTCGGCGGACTGCTCAACGGCTGGCTCGTCACCCGGGTCGGACTGCCCTCGCTCGCCGTCACCATCGGCACCCTCACCCTCTACCGAGGGCTGGCCTCCGTGGTGCTGGGCAACAAGGCCGTCGCCGACTTTCCCGAGACCTACGCCCAGTGGGCGAGCAACACCGAGACCGTACCGGGCACCTTCGTGCCGTATCTGCTGGCGCTCTTCGCCGTGCTGGCCGTCGCCGCCGCCGTCGTGCTGCACTGCACCGGTTTCGGCCGTGCTCTGTTCGCCGTCGGCGCGCAGGAGGACGCCGCCTACTTCGCCGGGGTCCGGGTCAAACGCCTCAAGCTGATCCTCTTCGCCGTCAGCGGTTTCGTGGCGTCCTTCGCCGGGATCGTCTACACCCTGCGCTACGGCAGCGCACGCGCCGACAACGGACTGGGCCTGGAACTGACCGTCGTCGCCGCCGTACTGCTGGGCGGTATCGACTTCGACGGCGGCAAGGGAACGCTGGGCGGAGCGGTGGCGGGGGTGCTGCTCATCGGCGTGCTCAACAACCTCCTGACGCTCAACGACGTCTCCCACGAGATCCAAGTGATCGTCACCGGCGTGCTGTTGATCGTCTCGGTGCTCACCCCCAGAGTGATCTCGCTGCTCACCGCCCGCAAACACCGCCGCAAAGCGGTCGGCGAGACCCCCTGACGCAGCGGCAGCGATGGGTGCGCCCCCGGCGGTCACCCACCCGCCTCCGCAGCTCCACCGCAGGTCCCCCCGCACCCTCCCGAAAGGCCATGTCCATGCGACCGCATCACCGCTCCCGCGTCCTCGCCGTCACCGCGGCGGCCTGCGCCCTGAGCGTCACCCTCGCGGGCTGTTCCGGTACGACCAAGAGCGACGCCAAGGACGACGCGAAGGAGAAGGCGCAGAACACCAAGGCCGACCCGGACGCGCCACTGAAGAAGGGTCTCAAGCTCGCCTTCCTGCCCAAGCAGATCAACAACCCCTACATGACCGTCGTCGACAAGGGCGGCATCAAGGCCGCCAAGGAGTTCGACGGCAAGGGCAAAGAGGTGGGCCCCTCCGACGCAAAGGCGTCCTCTCAGGTCAGCTACATCAACACGCTGACCCAGCAGCGCCAGGACGCCATCCTGCTCGCCGCCAACGACCCCAACGCCGTGTGCGGGCCCCTCAAGGCGGCCATGAAGCAGGACGTCAAAATCGTCACCTACGACTCCGACGCGGGCAAGGACTGCCGCCACCTGTTCATCAACCAGGCGGGCTCCGAGGACATCGGCCGGGGCCTGGTCAAGGACATGGCCGAACAGCTCGACTACAAGGGCGACATCGCGATCCTCTCGGCGACCCAGAACGCCACCAACCAGAACACCTGGATCAAGATCATGAAGGACGAGCTGAAGAAGCCGAAGTACAAGGACATGAAGCTCGTCAAGACGGCGTACGGCGACGACGTCGACCAGAAGTCCTTCCAGGAGACCCAGGGACTGCTCAAGGCGTACCCGGACCTGAAGGGCATCATCTCGCCCACCACGGTCGGACTGGCCGCTGCGGCCCGCTACGTCAGTGGCTCCAAGTACAAGGGCAAGGTCACCCTCGGCGGACTGGGCACGCCCAACCAGATGCGCAAGTACATCAAGGACGGAACCATCGAGCAGTTCTCCCTGTGGGACGCCTCCAAGCTCGGCTACCTGGGCGCCTACGCCGCCGCGGCCCTCTCCTCCGGGCAGATCACCGGCAAGGAGGGCGAGAAGTTCAAGGCGGGGAAGCTCGGGGAGTACACGGTCGGCAAGGACGGCGAAGTCGTCCTCGGTCCTCCCACGGTGTTCACCAGCAAGAACATCGACGACTTCGACTTCTGAGAAACTTCCGGCTGCTGAGGAAATCCGGGCCTCTGCGAAACTTGGGCCCGTGCGGCGTCACCCCGAACCGGGACGTCGACTTCGGACGGGGCCGGGCGGGCCGGCAGGGAGGGGCTGGACAGGTGCGGCGGAAGCGGCGCGGGCGATCGGAAGCCACCGGAGCGCACAGGTGAGCCGGACGGTCGGAATCAAGGAGGTCGCCCGCGCGGCCGGGGTCTCCGTCGGCACGGTCTCCAACGTCATCAACCGGCCCGCCATGGTGGCCGAGGAGACCCGCGTGAGGGTGCAGTCCGCCATCGAACGGCTCGGCTATGTGCGCAGCGAGTCCGCCCGCCAGCTGCGCGCCGGGCGCAGCCGCATCATCGCCCTGCTGGTTCTCGACATGGCCAACCCGTTCTTCGTCGACGTCGCCACGGGCGCCGAGCGGGCGGCGCGGGCCGCCGGGCTGGGCGTGATGCTCTGCAACAGCGCGCAGAGCCCCGGCGAAGAGGCCGACTACCTCGCCCTCTTCGCCGAACAGCGCGTCCGCGGCGTCCTGATCACCCCCACGGAGACGACGGGGGACAACCTCACCGCCTTCCAACGGCACGGCATCCCGTTCGTCTCCGTGGACCGCGTGGTGCCCAGCGCGGAAGGGTGTTCGGTCTCCGTCGACGACATCGAGGGCGCCGGGCTCGCCGTGCGCCATCTGCTCGAAAGCGGCCACCGGGACATCGCCTATGTCAGCGGACCGATGCATCTGAGCCAGTGCCGCGACCGGCACACCGGCGCCACCCAGGTCCTGCGCACCTCCGGCACCGGCGCCCAGCTGCGGCACATCGAGGGCGCCCGGATGGACGTGGCGGCCGGCCGCGACGCGGGCGCCCGGCTGCTGGGCATGTCACCGCGCCCCACCGCCGTTTTCTGCGCCAACGACCTGATGGCCCTCGGTGTGCTGCAGGCGCTGTACGGGGCGGGCGTCGCCGTCCCGGAGGAAGTGGCCCTGGTGGGCTACGACGACATCGAGTTCGCCGCTGCGGCGGCCGTCCCCCTCACCTCCGTACGCCAGCCCGCCTACCGCATGGGCCGGGCGGCGGCCGACCTGCTGATCGAGGAGACCGGCGAGGACGCGGACCGCCACGAACACCAGCGCATCGTCCTCCAGCCCGAGCTTGTCGTACGGGCGTCCTCGTTGCCGTCGCGCGGCTGACCACACAGTCCAGCGCCCGGCCGGGTTACGCGGCGGAGGCAGGCACCGCCGCCCGCTCCTCCGCGCCCGACAGCAGTGCCCGCACGTCCCGTGCGGCGGACCGCCCCGCACGGTTGGCGCCGATCGTGCTGGCGGAGGGGCCGTAGCCGACCAAATGGACGCGGGGGTCGCGGACCGCCCGGGTGCCCTCCAGCCGGATGCCGCCGCCCGGCTCACGCAGCCGCAGCGGCGCCAGATGGGCGACGACGGGGCGGAAACCGGTCGCCCACAGCACCGTGTCCGCCGGGGCACGGCTGCCGTCGGCCCACTCGACGCCGTCCTCGGTGAGCCGCGCGAACATCGGGTGCCGCTCCAGCACCCCGCTCTCCCGGGCGCGCCGCACCGCCTCGGTCATCGGCAGCCCGGTCACCGACACCACGCTGCGTGGCGGCAGACCCTCCCGCACCCGCTCCTCGACCAGCGCGACGGCGGCCCGGCCCTCCTCCTCGCCGAACGCACCGGTGCGGAAGAGCGGCGGCCGACGCGTCACCCACAGCGTCTCCCGCGCGACCTCGGCGATCTCCATCAGGTGCTGCACCGCAGACGTCCCGCCCCCGACGACGACCACCCGCTTGTCCATGAAGGTGTCCGCCTCGGGCCCCGGGTACTGCGCCGTGTGCAGCTGCCGGCCTCGGAAGACCTCCTGTCCCGGCACCCGGGGCCAGAACGGCCGGTCCCAGGTGCCGGTGGCGTTGATCACGGCCTGTGCCGCCCAGTCACCCTCCGAGGTCCGCACCAGCAGCCGTCCGCCCCAGCTCGCGTCCCGCACCTCGCGCACCTCCACGGGCCGCCGTACCCGCAGCCCGAAAGCGCGCTCATAGGCGGCGAAGTACTCCCCGATCACCGCGGACGACGGACGCTCCGGATCCGCGCCGGTCAGCTCCATGCCGGGGAGCGCATGCATACCGTGCACCCGGCCGTAGGTCAGCGTCGGCCACCGGAACTGCCACGCACCGCCCGGCGCGGGCGAATGATCCAGGACGACGAAGTCCACACCGGGCTCCAACCCCGTGCGCCGCAGGTGATACGCGCTGGAGAGCCCCGCCTGACCTGCACCGACGACCACGACCGCCACGTTGTTCATGCCTCTGCGAACGCTCCGGAGCCCCGAAACCTTCCCGCGGGTCCCGGTCGGCGGACTACGTGCCCAACTCCCCATGATTCTTGCGGGGTTGTCCTGCGGCCATGCCGTACGGCCTCGTATGCTGAGCGCGGCTCATCTCGGGAAGAGGGGGGCGCCCCTTCACACCGGTGCAGGGACGCGGCCCCGGAGATGAGGTGCGAAGTGGTAGAAGCGTCACAAACCTCCCGACAGCACAAGGGGAGGGGAGACGGGGTCGGCAGCCGGCTCGCGGTCGCGCTGGGGGCACGCGCCCTCTGGGCACTGCTCGAGAGACTGTTCGGCCATCACTTCCATGGGTGATCGATAGTCACCCCCTGGGCCCGGGAGGTTCCCCCCGTACTTCTTGGGCCCACTTCCCGAAACCCTCAGCCCCTTGGCCGCGCTCGGCATCGGCCGCTTCGGGGACCTTCTTTGAGAAGATCGACCCATGGCTGAGCGCTTCACGACACTGGAGATCGACGTCAGGACCGGCTCACAGGAGACGGTCCATGACCTGACCGGTGACTGCGAGTCTTTCCTACGGGACGTCGCTGAGGGCCGGGACGGGCTGCTGAACGTCTTCGCGCCGCACGCCACCATGGGCGTGGCACTCCTGGAGACCGGCGCCGGTAGCGATGACGACCTGCTGTCCGCTCTCCGCGACCTCCTCCCCGCGGACGACCGCTGGCGGCACAAGCACGGCAGCCCCGGCCACGGCCGCGACCACGTCCTCCCCGCCCTCGTACCCCCGCACGCCACGCTGCCCGTCGTCGGCGGAGAACTGGCGCTGGGCACCTGGCAGTCGGTCTGCCTGGTGGACACCAATCGGGACAACCCCGACCGTCGGGTTCGGTTGAGCTTCCTCGGGTAGCGCGTCAGCTCGCTTGGAATGGCCCTACACGGAGCCGAGTCGGTCCGCAGTTGGTCTCCCTGTACGACGTGAGTGGCGGTTCGCCCTCTCCAAAGATCATGCAGATGACCGAGAGGACTTGGATGGTGCCAGGCGTGCGGTCCGTGTCATCGAGGACACTGCACGCAAGGAGACGGCCGACGCCACAGGGGCATGGACCCCGAAGTTCTCCGCACCCACGCCTGCTGAGGCGGTCGGCCTCGCTCAAGTCGAAGTCACCGCCGCCGACACTGCCACGGCGGCCCCTGTAGCGATTGGCTCCGCAGAGCTGCGGCCGAACTGCGGCCTCTCGAAGGCCGCGCCGCGTGCCCGGCGGGCCTGGCATCGTCTCCACGATCCTTGAGCCCTACCAAAGCACCCACGCATGACCGCCCTACGCCGGCTGCGGCGCCCGACCTTCAGGCGCCGCACACCAAGCGACGGTGAATAGGCAGTAGACGCAGCCCACCGTGAACTGACGCGTCTGGGAACGCCGCGACGACATCCACCAAGTCTTCCTCTGCCTCGACCCTGCCCGATCACCCATCGCCACGTCCAAGCCCTTGTTAGAACCTCCAAGTGCTGGGGCCCGTGCGGATGCGCTGCACGGACCCCAGCTGCGTTGCCGAGTAAGGCGTGCGGTGTGAGCAGTGGGGCGTGGCTCAGTGCTCGCAGAGGGAGAACTCTCGCTCGAAGAGCTGCTCGTTCTGTTCGTCGACGAAGAACTTGCGTTCATGCATGAGCTGCTCGCGGTAGCCCTTGGCCTGCTCCAGTGTCATGGTCGAGGTGTCGGACCATGGCTGCTGCGGCGGTATGTCGGAGGTCGAGACGATCTGCTTCGACGGGTCGACCAGGAAGAACGCAAGGATTTTGCGGTGTCCCGGCCGGGTGGGGTCGGCGAGGCGGAACGGGCCGACGCGGTGTTGCAGGATGTTCGGGAACGCCAGGCAGCGGCCCGCCGGCGTCGATGCCGAACCAAGGACCTGGTTCAGCGGGTCCTCGTCGTCCAGGCCGTAGACGTCACTCATGCCGGTGTCATCGTTCTGCTCGTATGACGGGTCGTCGATCGCGGCCCGGAAGCTCAGCCGGCTTTCGGTGATGTTCTCGCTGTCCCAGTAGTAGATGGCGGTCGAGACGATCCGCTCGTTCATCATCCCCTCGACATGCCAGGAGCCGCCGGCGTATTCGGGCTTGCCCGGGGTGAGTTGAATGGTGGCGAGCTTCGCTATGACCTGGAGGCGCCGGCCGCGCAGGTCGACCCGAGCGGTGTCGTCGGGTGCCGTAGGAGCGCTGAACTCCGGGGCGTCCGGGACGACCGGGCGGCGGTTGGCCCACCAGTCGTCCATGGCTTCCTCATAGGTGGCGTACGCGTCTGCGTCGTCGTTGTCGGGCGCGACCGGCTCGCTGTCGTCGTACCAGGAGTACGGATCCGCCTCGATCCGCAGGGGCCGCGGGTGGCGCAGATCAGTGAGTACGTTCTCAAAGAGCGGGAGCATGCGGCCGAACAAATCCGGTAGTACGTCGGCGAGTTCGCGGTGCTCCACGGGGTGGACGTTGTTGACGTAGGAGAGGAAGGAAACGTTGCCGTCGTCACCGACCTTGACGTCCGTGGGCAGCCACTGGAACTTCTCCGAGAATTGGTACTTCGTCCAGTCGTTCCTCGCCGGGCTCTTCCATGCCCGCTCGGGTCCGCCGCTCACCTCACGTACGTTGCAGAACAGCGAGGGGTGAACCAGATCCAGTACCTGGCCGTCGGATCCCGGATGCCAGTCCTGCTCCGCTTCGGGGACCTCTTCCAGGACCCGAACCGCCTCACGCAGCCGGGACCTGAGCTCGTCGTCGACCAGCGCGTCCGACTGCCACACGCCGTCGACGGCGGACACCTCGATGCCCGTACGCCCGTCCCGCAGCTCGGCGTAGTGCGCCAGTTCGGCGAGCACATAACGAATCTGCGCCTCGGTCATGCCCTGGTCGGCCGCTTCCTGCCTCCACCTGGCGACGATTTCGGAGTCCTTCATCTTGGCGAACCAGTCCGGCTTCGACCGTATGTGGGCGCTGCACTGGATCATCTCCAGTTCCCGCCGGGTTCTGGGCGGCGCCATCGACATCGAGTGGAAAGCGGCGAAGGGCAGTGGGAACGCGGCCAGGTCAGTCAACTCTCTAGGTCCTTCCAGGTGGTGCGTGGTGGCGGGAAGGCTACTTCAGGGGACTGACACACCCCCGCGCCGTCGCATGCCGAGAGAGCACAGGACCGCGGCCTCGGGCGAAAGATGCCTCTTGATCCTTGGTCAGTTCTGCGGTGTCAGGGTGCGAAGTACGCAGAACTCGTTGTCCTCCGGGTCTTGGACGTGGCGATGGATGCTGAGGCAGTTTGCGAGGCCGAGGAAGGCTTCGTGGACGTCGTCGCGTCGTTCCCAGCGGATTCGTGGGCGACGGAAGCCGTACAGCCAGGAGATCGTGCGCTCGCCCAAGCACCGGAAGATGCCGGCCCCCTACGTCGCCCGCTCCGCACGCAGATGCCGCAACAGAGCTGAGATGAGCCGCGCTGCGGCCCTCGGCGAGGGCGGCGGCTTGTGGCAAGCCCTTCGCCTAATGGCACCTGCTGTGGACCGCTGGCACCCGTCAGTCTGGGCTCGGCCCTGGACGATCGCATGAAGCACGCAACGCGCAGGGGGCCTACGGGGACGACTTCTTGGGCTTCCACAGCGAGGCCGTGGTCACGTACGTCCGCAGGTTGTTGTTCCGAGGTGAAGAGTTTGGTACTTCTCTGGACCGACCGGGTCGACAAGCACACGCGCAGGACGGTGATGGGGTTGCTGTGGCCATCCCCAGAGGGGATGGCCACAGCCCCGACTGGTGCATGTCGGAAGCTGGTTGACCTGGGTCGCCCTGACGGAGTTTGGCGGATACGAACGTCGACAACGCGAGACGCCGGGTCAGGTTGTCGTTCTTCGGCTGACCCCGCCCGCCGAGGCGGCAGGGGAGCAGCGGAGTAGGGACCGGACTCGCCGTCCGCAACCTCGTCGAGCGCTCGCTCCACCGGTTCGACAGCTCCGGACCATCGCCACCCGTTTCGGCGAACCTGCGCCCTCATCAAAGAAAACTTAGATGAGAGCAGATTTCATTGTGGTGAGGACAAACCACTGTTAGGTTCTCGCCCATGCCGAATGACCAGCCCGACTCCCGTTCCGGCGTCGGTGCCCGGCTGCGCCGGCGCAGACGGGCCCTTCATCTGACACTCAAGGACCTGGCCCACCAGACCGGTCTCACCGAGGGATACCTCTCCCAGGTCGAGCGCGATCAGGTGAACGCGAGCGTGCGCACGCTTCAGCGGTTGTGCGAGGTCCTCAAGCTCAACGTCGGTGACCTCTTCGATCAGGGCGGAGCCGTGGCCAGTCCGGTTCTGCGGTTCCGTGACGCCCATGGCATGTCGTTCGGTGAGGGCGCAACGAAGATCAAACTCACTCCCGGGGCCTTCGATCACCTGGAGGTGCTCCTCGGCCATTTCGCTCCGGGCGGTTCCACCGGTGTGGAGCCGTACACCCATGGCAGCTCCGAGGAGCTGCTCCTGGTGCTCTCCGGTGAGGTGGAGGTGTGGGTCGGCGAGCAGCACCACAGGCTCTCCGCGCTGGATTCGATCCACTACCTCAGCAGCGACCCCCACCGCGTCGCCGAGACCACCGGGACGCAAGAGGCCCGGGTCCTGTGGGCGATAGCACCCCCCACCTACTGAGTCCGCACTGCCGGATCACCGCCCGTCCACCGTTGGAGACAGCCATGAGCGCCTACCGAAACGGCGAAATCTCGCACTGGATGAGGGCCTCCCGCGCCGCGAACGGCCGGACCGGCTCCTCGGACCGCCGGTCCGGCGGCCTGCCCGAGGCGATGCAGGACCTCGTCATCGTCGGCGGCGGTCTGACCGGACTGTGGACCGCCTATCACGCCGCCGTGGAACGCCCCGGAGCGAAGATCACCGTTCTGGAGGCGAAGGAGGTCGGCTACGGCGCCTCCGGACGCAACGGCGGCTGGCTCTCAGCTCTCGTTCCGGGCAACCGGGCCGTGTACGCCAAGGCCGCGCGCAAGCGGGGGAAGGACGGTGCCGCCGCCGTCACCTCTTTCCAGCGTGAGATGGACGGCGCCATCGACGACACGCTCCGCATACTTCAGGAGGAGGGGATCCAGGCGGATCAGCACCGGGGCGGGCACCTGCGCGTGGCCACCACACCGGCCGCGCTGAAACGCCTGGAGCTGACCCACGCGGCGGACCTCGCAGCCGGATACCGCCCGGAGGACCTCGAACTCCTCGACGCCGACGCCGTCAAGAAACGGGTGGCCATCGCCCCGGCGCTGGGCGGCCTGCTGACCCGCACCACCGCATGCGTCGACCCCGCCAAGCTCACACACGGGCTCGCGGAGGCCGTGGAGGCCAAGGGCGTACGCATCCTCGAAAACACGCGCGTCACACGCATCGCGCCCGGTGCCGTGACCACCACGCGCGGAACCGTATCTGCCGCGACCGTCCTGACCTGCCTGGAGGCGTACTCCGGAGCGGTCGACAGCGAAGCGCGCGGTCTCGGCAAGCGCGAGATCATCCCCGTGAACTCCTCGATGATCGTCACCAATCAGCTGCCCGAACAGATCTGGGAACGGATCGGCTGGCAGGGCCGGGAATGCCTCGGCGATGCCGCGCACACCTTCGTCTACGCACAGCGCACCGCCGACGACCGCATCGCCATCGGCGGCCGCGGCACGCCCTACGCCTTCAACTCCCGAACCCCCGGCCAGGGCCGGGTGGACGCCCGCACCGTGCGCACCCTGAGCGAACGGATCCGACTGTTCTTCCCCGGCCTGCAGTTCACCGTCGAACACGCCTGGCGAGGTGCCATCGGCGTGACCCGCGACTGGTGCGCCGGAATCACCTTCGACCCCGCCACCGGGATCGGCGTCGCGCGCGGTTTCGCCGGACACGGCGTGACCGCGACCCACCTGGCCGCGCGGACCCTCCTCGACAGGGCAGCCGGACGCGACACCGCGCTGACCCGGCTGCCGTGGAACGACCACGACTCCGGACGCTGGGAACCCGAACCGCTGCGCTGGCTCGGAGTCCACGCCATGTACCGGCTCTTCGGCGTCGCCGACCGGTGGGAGGAGAGCCGGCACTCCCAGAACACCTCGCTCATCGCCCGTTTCGGTTCACGACTGGCAGGACTCAGCGAATGAGAAACACACCGCACCAGACCACCACGGCAGTCGACCCCGAGACCCGCGAGACACCGGCCGAGGCATCCGGTCAGCCCTTCCGGCGCGGCCTGCTGAGCATGGCCTTCACCGAACTGTGGGAGCGCTATTCCTTCTACGGTCTGCAGGGAATTCTCTCGTTCTACCTGCTCTACGCACTTGCGGACGGCGGTCTCCACCTGGACCCGGCCTTCGCGTCAGGCATTGTCGGCGCCTACGGCGGCGCTGTCTATCTGTCCCAGATCCTTGGCGCATGGCTGGGTGATCGGCTCGTCAGCCCGCAGAAAATGGTGCTGTACGGCGCTGTCGTCATCACCGCCGGACACGTGGTTCTCGCCTTCGTCCCCGGCTTTGCCGGGCTGGGCGTCGGGCTCGTCTGCATCGTCCTGGGCACCGGCGCGCTGAAGACGAACATCACCTCGATCGTCGGCTTCATCCTGGACCAGAACGAACGCTACCGGGACGCGGGCTTCTCCTACTTCTACATGGCGATCAACATCGGTGCGGTGGTCGGCCCGCTCACCACCGGTCTCGCTCAGAACGAACTCGGCTTCCACTACGGGTTCGGGCTCGCCGCGATCGGCATGGCAGCGGCGCTCGTCCAGTACATCGCCTCCATGAAGAGGCTCCCCGAGCGCGCCCGGATCGTGAACAACCCCCTGCCCGCCAACCGTCGTCCGCTCGCCGTGCTGGCGGCCCTCGTCTTCCTCGCCGCCGTCGGTGCCGCCGTCGCGACCGGCCTGCTCCGTGCGCAGAACCTGTCCACCGTGGTGACCGTCGCCTCGCTGGTGGCCGCAGCCGCCTATTTCCTCACCATGACCACGTCGTCGGCAGTCGGCCGGGACGAGCGCCGACGCATCCTCGGCTACCTTCCTCTCTTCCTGGCCTCCGGGGTGTATTTCGGCTTCCTGTTCCAGAAGTTCACCGCGATCTCGATCCTCATCACCGAACGCATCGATCTGAAGATCGGCGGCTGGACATTCCCGGTCGCCTGGATCACAACCGTCAGCCCGCTGGCGGCCGTTCTCATCACCCCGCTCGTCGCGAGAATGTGGAAAACCCTGGGGGAGCGACAGCCCGGAACGGTGGCCAAGGTCGCCATCGGACTGACCCAGATCGGCTGCGCCTATCTGTTCCTGCTCATCATCTCCGAGGCGACCGGAGACGCCGATATCCCGCTGATCCTCATTCTTCTGTTCATGATGGCGGCCGGTTCCTCCGAGGTCTTCGTCGGCCCGATCGGGCTGTCCCTGGCCACGAAGATCGGCCCCGAGAAATTCCGTTCGCAGATGGTCGGCCTGAACTTCCTCACGCTTGCCCTGGGCTCGTCCCTGGCGGGCCTGCTCGGCCAGCTGTTCGCCGCGATCGACAACGCTTCCTACTTCACCCTCACTGCTGTATGCGGCGTCGCAATCGGCCTGGTCCTGTTCCTCGTGCGCCGGCCTGTGGGCCGTCTGCTGGGGGCCGGGCTGGAGCACTGACCGGGAGAAAGGGGGCCCGATGGTGCTTCGCGTCCGCTCCGGCGATGGGCCGGTATCGCCTGCCGCGCGTAACAGCTCTGAGTGATGTGTCACGAGCCGGTATACGTCTCGTAGAGGACACCCACCTGGTGAATGTGCGGAAGTGCAGTTCACTTAGGGTACCGATCATGTCTCAGTCAAAGGCACTCCAGCACACAGCCCAGCACCGGCAGTCCGCCCCGATGCCGTCCCGCCGAACGAAGAAGACCCTGATAGTGGCCGCCGGTATCGGCCTCGCCGTTGCCCTGAGCGGGTGCAACGAAGACGTCGGCAAGTCCAAGAAGAAGGGCTCCGACGCCGCGGGGTCGAAGACGCCCTCGGAGAAGAAGACGCCCTCGGAGAAGAAGACGCCCTCGGCGAAGTCGTCGCCGCCCTCCGCCCCGAAGAGCCCCTCGGGCAAGAAGCCGTTGGTCGCGGGATGGCAGACACAGACCTCGCAGAAGCACCACTTCCGCTATGACGTGCCCGCCAAGGCGAAGAAGTGGAAGCTCCTCACCGAGAGCACGGCGCTCTCCTACACGGACAAGGAGGGCAAGCCGATCGTCGTCATGACCGGAACGGGCAACTACCGTGAAGGCGGCTGCGCGTCGAGCCCCAACCCCAAGGCATTCGGCGAGGCGGGCAAGGGACAGCTCGCCACCGTCGGCACCACAGGCGGCGGCAAGGACGGCACCCTCCAGGAGAACGCTCGTAACTGGGCGGGCAACTGGGGCTTCGCCGCGTACGGCGGCGAGGACCACAAGCCCAAGATCAAGGTCAGCAAGGCCCAGCCGTGGAAGCAGGGCGGTATCAACGGCTACACCGCGACCGCCCAGGTCACGGTCACCCACCGGCCCAGCTCATGCGTCCCGGCGAAGGCAGTGGTGCACAGCATCGCGCAGAAGCTCCCCGACGGCACCATGCACGGCTGGGTGATCTACGCGGACCAAGGAGTTCCGAAGGCGCTGAAGGCCGCCGAGATCAAGAAGATCATGAGCACTGTCCGGTCCACGGACAGCTGATCCATCAGCACCCTCCGGACCACGCCGGAGGGTGCACCACGCTGTGCGGCGGGAGTCTTTCGAGCGCTCCCGCCGTCGGACACCGGACGGTTCCTGCATCGTCGGAGATCGTCGTCGGAGACCGGTCGGTCAGGACAGCTCAGCAGTCGATCAGCGAACGATCAGCGGTCGATCACCGACGCATCAACGGCGGATCAGCGACCTGTCGGCCGGCCGGCGATCCAGTCGTGGACCTTCTGCGCGTCGAACTCGCGCTGGCCGCCCGGGAACAGCAGATCGGCGGCGGCGACGGCCGGATCCGTCGCATGGGCGGGCACGTACGGAACGGCCACGCACCACATCCCGGCGCGGTGGGCCGCCTCCGCGCCGGGCGGGGCGTCCTCGATGACGACGCAGTCGGCGGGGGAGACGTCGAGCCTGCGGGCCGACTCCAGGAAGACGTCTGGCTCGGGCTTGCCGCGTGCCACCTCCTCCGCCGACACCCGGAGCGGCAGCAGTGCATCCAGGCTGGTGGCTCCCAGTACGGCGTCGATGGCGGCGCGCGACGACCCGGAGGCGACGGCGAGGGGATGTCCGGCCGCGTGGAGGCGCTCCACGAGCTTCCGCATCTCGGGGAATACCTCGGTCCCCGAGCGCGCTAGCTCCAGATACAGACGGTTCTTCTCCGCCAGCAGCTGGTCCACGGACGCCGTGAGCCCGTGTTCGCGGCGGAGCGTCTCAAGGGTCCCCCGGGTGCCGATCCCGACGAACCGCGAGTGGTCTTCCCAGGTGAAGCCGGGGACGCCGTGCGCGGCGAGCAGGCGCCTGCCCGCCTCGTAGTAGTGCGGCTCGCTGTCGACGAGGGTGCCGTCCAGGTCGAAGACGACCGCGGGGCCGGCAGGAGAACCGATCATGCGCCCCAGCATGCCAAACGCGTGCGATTTGGCCGCAGGTGGGAAGGGGTGCTTTCCTCTTCGTACCAGCATGTGGACACGTGGTCGGCCAGGTAAGCCCGGATTGGAGGGGTTTTGGAGAAGTCGCTTCGGAAGCCCGGGGGACGAACCCCAGCACATCTCCTCCGTCGCACCGTCGCGACACTCGGTCCAGAGCGCTCCCTCAGGGTGCGTGTTTCGTCGCGCGCCGTCGTCGGCATCGGACTGGCAGTCGCCGGCTGCGCGCTCAGCGGACTCCCGCTGCAGGCCGTCGTCGCAGGCGGCCTGGTAGCGCTCCTCGCGCTGTTCACCGTCGCGGACACCACCGTGCGCGGGCAGGCCGTCACCACGGCACTGCTGCCGGTCGCCGGTTTCCCCGTCCTCGCACTGGCCGCGCTCCTGCACGAGCTGCCGCTCGCCAGGGATGCCACGTTCCTCGCTGTGGTCTTCGCCGGGGTCTATGCCCGGCGCTGGGGGTCGCGCGGCAACGCGCTCGGGATCTTCGCATTCATGGAGTTCTTCGCTGCGCAGTTCCTGCACACCGGCCCCGAGCGGCTTCCGGAGACCCTGGCCGCGGGCCTGCTCGCCCTCGTCGCCGCCGCGCTCACCCGTTTCGTCCTGTGGCCCGTCGAACGTGGCACCGGCCCGCAGCCCGCGATCGTGCCGGTGGGCGGCCGAGGGCTGAGCCGTCCCACCACGCGGCAGGCGTTCCAGGCGCTGTTCGCCTGCGGGTTCGCGCTGGCCGCCGGGCAGGCGCTCTCCCTGGACCGCTGGTACTGGGCGGTCGGCGCCGCCTGGTGGATCTTCGTGAACACCGCCTCCCGCGGTGAGACGCTCGTCCGCGGCTTCCGCCGGGTCCTCGGCACCGTCACCGGGCTCGCCGCCGGGCTGCTCGTCGCCGTGCCTGCGGACGGTGCTGTGGCTCCCACCCTCGCCGTCGTGGCCTGCTGCGTTTTCGGGATCTTCTACACGGCGCCGCTGTCGTACTCGTGGATGATGTTCTTCGTGACCCTCATGGTCGGCATGCTCTACGGCCTGCTGGGTGTGCTCCACCCGGGCCTGCTCGGGCTGCGTCTCGAAGAGACCGCCGTGGGCGCTGTGGGCGCGGTGCTCGCCGTCGCTGTGGTGCTGCCCGTCACCACGCACGCCGCGACAGAGGTGTGGATACGGCGGGCGGTGCACTGCGTCCACGAGTGCGCCCTCGACGCGGCGCGCCGTCTGGCGGGGGAGAGCGGCGACGGACCAGAGGCCCGCATCGCCGAGCTGGAGCTGCTGCTGGGGCGCGTACGCCTGTCGGTCGCGCCGCTCGTGCACCCGCTCAGCCCCATGCGTGCCCGCAAGGCGAGGGCCCGGCAGGTGCTGGCCCTCCTGGACGACTGCGCCCGCCAGGTCCGCGGCCTGGCGGAGGCCGCCGCAGATCCGGCCGCCTCGCACGACGCGCGGCTCACGGCAGCCTGTGAGCGTGTGGAGGACGCCGTACGCCGCCTGGCGGCCCCCGCGCCGGCCCCGGACGGCACAGCGCCGAGTGCCCTCGCTCCGGCTGCCGCTGCCGCCGTCGAGCCGCCGACGCCGGGTGACCGTGCCCTGGCGCACCTGCATGCGCTGGAAAACGCCCTCCACCAGCTCGCCGCGCCGCTGCACACACCTCCGAGGACGACTGCCTAGCAGGCTGGGGCGGTCACCAGGCCGTAGGGCTATGGTCCAGACCAAAGGACCGTTGCCTGTTACCGTCATGCACCCGGACACGGCAGCGAAGGGGGCGGCACGATGGCTGACGGTGCGGAGAGCCGACTACGGGCGTACATCGGGTCGTTCACCTCGGCGGGAGGCCGCGGGATCACCACGGCAGCCCTCGACCACCGCACCGGCGCGCTCACCGCGCTGCACCATACGGAAGGCGCCGTCACCGACCCCTCGTTCCTGGCCCTGGCGCCCGGAGGGGACGTCCTCTACGCCGTCAGCGAGACCGACCAGGGCGGAGCGGCGGCCTTCTCCCTCGACGGCTCTCCGCCCGGCACCGCACCTGTCGACGAGCCGGGAGCGTCCTTCGACGACACTGTCCACGGCCCCGGCCTGCTCGGCGGCACCGTGCCCGTGGCCGGTGCCGGACCCACGCACCTCGCCGTGACCGGGCGCGCCCTCTACACCGCGAACTACACCTCGGGCAGCGTCACCGCACTCCCGCTGCGCGCCGACGGCAGTCCGGGCACTCGTGCACTCACCCACCAGCATCGCGGCCGGGGACCGGTGGCGGAGCGGCAGCAGGAGCCGCACGCGCACTCCGTCGTCCCGGACCCGTCCGGACAGTGGCTGCTCTCCACCGATCTGGGAACCGATTCGGTGTGGATCTACGACCTGCGGGGAAAGGAAGCCGGTCTGCGGCTCCACCGCGAGATCCCGCTGCGCGCCGGAACCGGCCCCCGCCACCTGGCGTTCGCGCCGGGACTACCCGGGCAGCAGGCCACGCTCCGGCGTGCGTACGTCGTCAACGAGCTCGACTCCACCGTGACGACCTGCCGTTGGAACGCCGACAAGGGCGAGCTGGAACCACTCGGCGAGACGCGTCTCCTGCCACCCGAGCGCGCAGCAGCCCCCAACTACCCCTCCGCGCTCGCCCTCTCGCCCGACGGCCGCTTCTCCTGGGCCGCCAACCGGGGCGACGACAGTGTGACCGTCCTCGACCTGACCTCGGCAGCTCTTCCGGAATACGTAGCCACCGTGCCCTGCGGCGGCCACTGGCCTCGCGACCTGGCCGTACACCCGACGGGTCGCCTGCTCTACGCCGCCAACGAGCGCTCGGGCGACGTCACCTGGTTCGAGGTCGACCCTGTCACCGGAACCCCGCTCCTGGCCGGATCCCTCACCGCTCCGGCCGCCTCATGCGTCGTCTTCGGGCAGGCAGTCGGTGAGCGGGGAGCAGGGTGAGCAGTGAAGCAGGAGAGCGGACGAGCGGGGGGAGAGAGCCGCGCCGAGTCGCCACGGTGGTGACGGCATGAGCATCGCCGATACGGGCCGGAGAGCGCACTCCCCGGCCCGTATCGGCTTCTGCACGCCGACAACGACCCGCGTGGTGTGGGCGCTCAGCGCACCGGTGCGCCCTGCCGGGCCTGCGGCTGGGCGATGCCGGCCTTGGCTGCGTATGTGGAGGCCACCAGCTTGCCCAGCGCGGGGTAGGCACCCAGCGGCTCGGCCGTCGAGCAGCTCGCTTCCTCGGCCGCCGCCTCCAGCAGCCCCTCGGCGATCTCCGGGCCGATCAGGCACGGGGCGATGGCCAGCTGCTGCGAGCCGGAGTTGCGCAGCTGCTCGGCAGTGTGCTGGACGGCGCCCTCGTCGTCGAGCGCCGTGGCGAGAACCGGTACCGCCAGCCGGGCCGCCAGCAGCATGCCGGTGATCCCGGCCGCCTGCACGGCCTCCTCGCCGCCCACGGTCGCCAGGATGATCCCGTCGGCTGCCGTCGCCACCGTGAACAGCCGCGCCCGGTCGGCACGCGCCAGGCCCGCCTCGGAGAGCCGCACATGTACGGCCTCGGCGAGCAGCGGGTGCGGCCCCAGCACGTCGGTCAGCTCGGCACCGGAACCGCTGTTGAGGACCTCCTGGCGGATCCGCCGCAGCTGCGCGGCGTCCGGGCCCGCCAGCAGCGGTACCACCACGGCGGGCAGGCCGTCGTCGGCCTCCTCACGCGCGGGCGCGGCCACTGCGGTCTCGCCCTCCTGCGCCGCGGCCTCCTCCGCCTCCGCCATGGCGGCCGCCTCGCGCGCGTACCGGCGGCGGGTCGCGCGGTCGGTCACCGCCTGACTGAGAGCGGAGCGGATGGTCGGGAACTCCTCGCCGTCGCCCTCGGTGAATCCGACGCGCGCGTCGAGACCGGGCAGCTCCGAACGCGCGATACTCAGCGTTTCCTCAGCGAGGCTGCGCGTGGCGCTGGAGGGTGTGCCGGGGACAGCCAGAACCAGTGCCGGCGCGCCCTCGGGGGCGACGACGGGCTCCGGTCGGCGGTGCCGTCCGGGCTGGCGGGGACGTGGCATTCGTACGGGCAGGCCATTGTCCGGTCCTGTGGGGGAGCTCATGCGCCCGCATGCTAATGCCTTCATCGGCTTGACTGTTCGGCCGGGGGAGACCGATGGGCTTATGTCCCGATTCATCCAGGAGGAGTAGTGGCGGGCTCCGGTCGCCCGGCGCAGCGGTGCCGTGCGCGCCCGGGAAGGGCACGCTACCGGTCTCCTACGCGACCGACAGCAGCGCCGGGTCCGAAGGCAGTGCGAGCCCCCCGACCGCCAGCCGCGCGGCGATCAGCAGCGCGCCGTCCAAGGGCCCGCCGGCCGCTTCGACGACCCGGGTTCCAGGACGCTGCTCCGCCAACTCCGCGCGCAGCGGTCCGAGCAGCGCCTCACCGAGCTTGACCAGCCCTCCGGTGAAGGCGACCCTTGCCTCCCCATCGGCTCCCTCGGCTGCTTCCGCGGAACCTGCCGAGCCCTCCCCGGCACGGGACGCGTCACCTTCGCCCGGGCGCACGGGAACAGCTCCGCGCGGGCACACCGCGACAGCGCTCGCGGCGATCTCCCGCGCTGCCTCCCGCATGATCCCCGCCGCGACCGGGTCCTCCGCCGCGGACCGTGCCACCTCCGGGGCGAACGAGGCCAGGACGGCGGCCCGGTCCGTACGCGGATACAGCTGCCCCGGCAACGTGCTGAGCGGCGCACCGAACAGTGCCTCAGCCTGGGCCCGCAACGCGTCCGAGCCGCCCGTACGGCCGTCGAAGGCGCGCAGCGCGGCCTCCAGCCCTGCGCGGCCGATCCAGGCGCCGCTGCCGCAGTCGCCCAGCAGATGTCCCCAGCCGTCGGCGCGCCGCCAGGACCGCAGGTCTGTGCCCATGGCGATCACGCCAGTTCCGGCAGCCACCACGGCGCCGGGCCGTTCGCCGAGTGCACCTGCGTACGCCGTCACCGCATCCGCCGCCAGTGCCAGCCGTCGCACCCCGAACGCCTCCGCCAGCATGCCCGGCAGCTCGGCCCGCAGCTCCGCACCGAGGGTCGCCATTCCGGCGGCGCCCACACAGGCAGCGGCGATGTGCGCAGCCCCGCTGTCGTCCGAACCGGCCCCGGCGTCCGCCAGCAGCGAGCGCACCGCGGGCACCAACTGCTCCGCCATGTGCGCCGCGTCGATGCCCGCAGCACCGGTACGCACCGGCTCCGGGCAGGTGAGGGCACCGACGACCTCCGGAGCCCCGCTCGGGCCCCCGGACGCCCCCGCGCCCCCCGTACGCTCAGCGCCCGCGCCCGCGCTCGTGCGTTGCCGCGCCAGGGCGACCCGCAGCCCGGATCCGCCCGAGTCGACGCCGAGCAGCCACCCGCCCGCGACGTACGGGGAGCTGCCCGTGCCGTCGACGGCTCCCCCCGCAGCCGGGCTCACGGCAGGCGCCAGTCCACGGGGTCGGTTCCCTGCCGGGTCAGCAGATCGTTGACCCGGCTGAACGGACGGGAGCCGAAGAAGCCCCGGTCCGCCGACATCGGTGAGGGGTGTGCGGACTCGACCGCCGGCAGCTCTCCCAGCAGCGGGCGTAGATTCCTGGCGTCCCTGCCCCACAGCACCGACACCATCGGGCGCCCCCGACCCACCAGCGCACGGATCGCCTGCTCGGTGATCTCCTCCCAGCCCTTTCCGCGGTGTGCCGCGGGCTGGCGCGGCGCCGTCGTCAGCGCCCTGTTGAGCAGCAGTACTCCCTGCTTCGTCCAGGGCGTCAGGTCGCCGGACGAGGGCCGGGGAAGCCCGAGATCGCTGTTCATCTCCCGGAAGATGTTCTCCAGACTGCCCGGCAGACGCCGGACCTCCGGCGCCACCGAGAAGGACAGCCCCACCGCGTGCCCCGGCGTCGGATACGGGTCCTGGCCGACGATGAGGACACGCACCTCGTCGAAGGGCTGCTGAAACGCCCGTAGGACATTCGCCCCCGACGGTAGGTAGGTTCTCCCCGCCGCGACCTCCGCACGGAGGAAGTCGCCCATCGCGGCGATCCGTTCGGCAACCGGCTCCAGCGCCTTCGCCCAGCCTGGTTCGACAATTTCGTTCAACGGTCGTGCAGCCACGAGCCGTCACTCTACTGGCTCAGCGACCCGGCCCGGCCCGCTCGCCGGAAACCGTCGTCCTCCGCCGCGTCGGTCGGTCACCGGCTCAGTCGATCACCGCCGCCCGCACGCACAGCACGTCTGGCAGGTGTGAAGCCAACTGCCGCCAGCTCTCGCCCTCGTCCGCGCTGGCAAAGACTTCTCCGTTGCGGTTGCCGAAGTAGACCCCTGCCGGGTCGGCGTCGTCGGTGCACAGCGCGTCCCGCAGCACCGGTCCGTAATGCGCCGCCTCGGGCAGGCCCGTGCCCAGCGCCTCCCAGCTCTCACCGGCGTCCTGGGTGCGGTAGACGCGGCAGCGATGCTCCGCCGGGACCCGGTCCGCGTCCGCGTTGAGCGGGAAGAGGTAGGCCACGCCGCCGCGCCGTGGGTGGGTGGCGACGGGAAAACCGAAGTCCGAGGGGAGGGAGTCGCCGATCGACTGCCAGCTCGTGGCGTTGTCGTCGCTGCGGAAGACTCCCCAGTGGTTCTGCAGAAAGAACCGGTCGGGGTTCTCCGCGTCCCGGGCGATCTTGTGCACACACTGTCCGTACTCGGGGTAGCGCATGCTCTCGGGCAGGAAGACCGCGGAGACGCCCCGGTTGCACGGCTCCCAGCTCTCACCGCCGTCCGCCGTGCGGTAGGCGCCGCCCGTCGAGACGGCGACCGTCATACGCCGCGCGTCCCGTGGGTCGATCAGGATCGTGTGGAGCCCCAGCCCGCCACCGCCGGGCTCCCACTCCTGGCGCGTGGGATGCTCCCACAGCGAGCGGACGAGCTCGAAGGACTCGCCGCCGTCCGTCGAGCGGAACAGCCCCCCGGGTTCCGTCCCGGCGTACACCACCCCTGGCTCGCTCTCTCCTCCCGGCTGCAACTGCCACACCCGCTCCAGGGAGGTTCCGGTGTCCTTCGGATACTTGACCGGAGGCTGTTCGGGCTCCTTCCAGGTCTTGCCCAGGTCGTCGGAGTGGAAGACCGACGGGCCCCAGTGCGCGCTGTCGCCCCCGGCCAGCAGTCTGGGCGGCCCGGAGCCGCGCCGGTCGACGGTGAAGGAGTAGACGGCCTGCGCATTGAAATGCGGGCCGGTGAATTCCCAGTCGCCCGAACCCCGTCGGCCGGCCTTCTGCCGGGCGAGGAACAGGCCCTTTCTCGTACCTACCGCGAGCAGTACATCCGCCATTGCGGCACCGCCTTCGAGACGTCGTTGTCTGAGGTACGGAACAGTCTGCACCCGGCCACTGACACTCGCCCCTGGCCTGCGCGGATGTTCTGAGGGGCCCGCCAGGATGCTCGGCCGGGGCGGGTGCCCCGCCGCCCGTACGGCGGCAGCCGGTGCGCCGTTCGGGCTGCCGTGGCCTCCGTCGTCAGGGTTGCCCTCCGTCCGGCCGAGCGTGCCGCGCCGCCCGGTGCCGGGCGGCCGGGTCTACGGTGCCGACGTGTCGGAGAGATCCTCTTGCTCTTGCTACTCGTCGGATCACTCGTACGAACGGGGTGGCTGCCCGCCGGACGGCGACCCGCTGGTGCCGCCATGCCCGGCGTGGAAGCTACGGGGGTACGGCACCGGCGCAGGCCCCGGCCCGCACGCCGCCGGGACCCAGCCGCCCTGGTTCGCCGTCGGTGTCAGCCGCGCGGACGGTACCCAGGTGGAGGTGGTGGCCGCCGTGGTGGACGGCCGGGTCCGCCTGGAGGAGGTGCGGGCCGATCCGCCCCTGCCCCTCCAGGAGTTCGCCAGGCTCGCGCCGTGTCTCCGGGAGCCGCTGACGAAGGCGTGCCCATCGGCCATCCGGCCGCCGCAGACCGACCCCACGTCCCGAACGACGGGGGCCTGCGCACTGCCTGCGGCGCAGCTGCCTGTGTCGTCACCACACGCGGCACCGGCCCTTTCGGAGCCGCCCCCGCCCCCGCCCCCGCCGGCTCCGGGAACCCCATCGTCCCCGCCGGCTCCGGGAACGCCGCCGTCTGCGCCGGCTCCGGGAACGCCGCCTCCCTCTCCGGCCTCGCCCCCGACGCCGTACCAGTCGCCGCCCCTGCCATCGGCCCCGCCACCGCAGCCGGCTCCCGCAGCGCATATGGGGTCGTCCCCCGCGCGGGCCAGGGGCCGGAGGCGACCGCGTGCGCCACGGGGCCGGGAGGCGCTGCGTGCGGCAGCCGAGGCGTACAGCGCGGCCCGGGAACGGGGTCAGGATCCCGTGCTGGCCGTCATGCGCATCACCGGGCACAGCCGGCGCAAGTCGTTGCGCGTCATCGCGAGTGCCCGTGATGCGGGCCTGCTGAGCCCGCGCCACGCGCGCCGCTGATCACAGAGCTCATTCCCGCTGATCCTTTGCCGCCCGCTGTCCGGGGCTCACCTCCCAGCCGCACGGCCGCAGCCGCTGCAAGCGCCGGACGCATGCCGCGGGCGACGCCTGGCTCATGCCTTTCTCCGCCTGGTCGGGCGGTATTCCCTGCTCCCACCTGAGGCCGTACCGGGCGAACAGCTCGCCCCGTAGCCGCTCCAGTGGCATCGGCGCGCCGGGCAGCAGAACCGCGACGACAGAGCCCATCAGATTGGCGCGCAGCAGTGGGTAGTCGGTGTCCGGGTCGGGGGAGCCGTACCGGACCACAGCGGCCCGCAGCAAGGAAGCAAGGCGCTGCTGCTCGTCGCACTGGACGAACCCCTCCTGTTGCAGGATGCCCGCCATATGGGCGCGCATCAGCACCGGCTGATCACACGCCAGTCCCAGTACGGCGTCGATGGCCCGCGCCAGCATCTCCTGCCCACCGTCCGGCCCTTCGGGCAGTGGGCCGCGGTCCAGCGCCTCGGCGAGCGTGAGATGCATCAGCCGGTGCACCGCCGACTGGAACAGCTGCCGCTTTCCCGGGAAGTAGTACGAGATCAGGCCGCGTGCCGACCCCGCCCGGTCGGCGATCGCCCCCAGCGTCGTCGACTCGTAGCCGCGCTCGGCGACCAGCTCGACGGTCGCCTGAAGGAGGCGCTCGCGCGAGCGTCGGCGCAACTCTTCATTGACCGATGCGCTCCGGGGGGACATGCTGGACTCCTGCGTTGACTGGCTGGCAGCCAATATACTCAGCACGACTTCGGGTGTTCGCGTCCCCTTGCGAGCGTGGAGCACGACGCCCGGTACAGCGGCCGATATCGGGGCGACGCGGGGGATCGCCCCGGTATCGGCGTCGACCAGGTGGCTCGGCGAGGTGGACCGGTCAGGTTCCGACGAGAGTTGCCGAGCGTCCCGACAGCGGCAGCCGCAGGCCCGACTCTAGAGGACGCACGCCTCCCCAACACCCCTCCCGCAGCCCTCACTTTCTCCGGCCGACGTCCGAACACCGGCCCATGGGTGCGTTGCTGCGGATGTGGCGGCGGGCATCGAGGACGTACCGAGGCCGGGGCAGAACCATGAGGGGCGGCCAGGATCCTCGACTTCCACAAGCCCGGCGCCGGCCGGGGTCGACAACGTGCGGGGCGGGGCCCGTAGGCTCCGAGCCCTCCGAGACGGGCCCTGAAGCCCCGCTGAGGGGCCTGCGCTAGCCTCTTCGGCCCGCGGGGTCCGGCAGCCGCTCACCGGGCCGCAGAGCCTCCCACGCCGCGGCGGACGCCAAAGCCACCGCCGTTCCCAGCAACACGCCGACCACCGTGTCCGTCAGCCAGTGCACGCCGAGCCACACCCTGGTGAATGCCACGCCAATCACGGACACCACCGCGACGGCGACCGCCGGCCGCCACCACGCGTCGCTCAGCGGCGCTCCCCGTTCGCGCCACAGCCACAGCAGCACCACACACACCAATGCGGCAGTCATCGCGTGCCCCGACGGCATCGCGGCGTACTCCGCGGAGTCCACCGGCTGCCGCCACCGCGGGCGTTCCCTCCCGAGCGCAGCTTTCATGCCCTGCTGCACCCCCGAGCCGACCAGCGCCGTCCCCGCGACCCAGTACGCCGGCAGACGTTCCCGGCACCACATCAGCCGCACGAACACCACCGCCAGCAGCAGCCGGAACGTCCACGGGTCCCACACCCAGTCGGTGAGGATCCGCATGGTCCGGGTCAGTGCGGGGTGCTCCAGCGCGACTGTGTGCAGCCCGGATGCGGTGCCCCGGTCGAGCGCGGCCAATGGCTGCCACGGCAGCAGTGCCAGAACGGTCAGCAGGACGCCGGCGGCACCCAGTGCGGCGGCCACTCCGGCCAGCCACACGCCGGGCGCACTCGGACGGGTCGCACTACTCATGTGCCGATCATCGCCTTTGCCGTCCGTGACAGCACAATTCACGGGCACGCCCTTCCGGCAGCTCATGGATACGTTCCTCCGCGGCCGGCCCCGCACCGGCCGCCTGCGCAGCGCGTCAGCGCAGTGCGGACAGACCCGGAGCGACTGCCACGAGCAGTGGGATCACCGGCACCAGAGACGCCATCGCCGTCATCCGCAGTCTGCGGCTGACCGGCAGTCGCGGAGCGGGCGAGAGCAGCCGGTGCACCCGCTGCGGCACCATCGCCAACGGAGCCGGACAGGGGCCGAAGATTCCCCGGCCCTCGTTGAGTTCCACCAGCGCCAGCGCGATCGTCAGCCTGCCGTAACGGCGGGAGGCGGCATCGTCCGCGGCCAGCTCCACCAGCCTGTGCACCTGATCGCGGAAGCCTGCGAAGACCGGTACCCGGGAGAAGCCGGTGGCCAGTGCGGCGGAGCAGTTCAGCAGCCAGTCGTGCCGCGCCCGCGCGTGCCCTTGCTCATGCTCCACCACCGCGTCCAGCTGCCGTCCCTTGAGCCGCCGCAGCGCACCCGTGGTGATGACCAACTGCGGGGTGGCACCCGGAAGCCACCAGGCATCCGGTTTCTCGTCCTCCAGGACGAGCAGCCGTTCGCTCGACGAGGTGTCCTCGCCCGGCAGTTGGGGTGCCCGCTCCCGCAGCTCCGCGCGTCGCCTGCGGCGCGTGGCCCGCGCGTCCCTGATCTCCCGCAGCAACATCGCGCCCGTCCAGGCACCCCCGCATGCCAGCAGCACGCACAGGGCCCCCGACCACGGGGTGTACGCGCCGGAGGTGTACGCCTCCGCCACTCCATGCGGGGCCCCCGCAAAGACGTGACTGCGCACCACGGTGAAGGCGGCGGCACCCGAGAGGGCCATAGCCAGTACACAGCACAGCAGTACAGCCCCGACAACGCACTGCCACACCCACAGGGCGAGCACCGGCTCCCGGTCGGGCCACGTGCAGCGGGTCAGTGCGCGCGGTGCGAGACCCGCGGCGAACAGGGCGAGCACCATCAGCGCGAGCGGGACCGTCATAACGCTCAGCCTAAGAGGCTGTTACGAGACAGTGATATGCCCGACAGTGGAGAAGTGATGCGGCTCACTGCACAGCCGCGTTCCGACAGCCTGCTCACACCGTCAGCAGCATCGCGAACATCCCCGCTCCCATGGCCACTCGGCATCCGGCCGCGACCCCGGCCTGCCGCACCACGGGCAGCGCCATGGGCCGCCGGCCGCCGTCGGCGCCCGCCGTGGCCATGCTGCCCGCCCCTGCTGCTACGGGCATCAGGCGCGTGCCCGTCCACAGCACGTACACCGCGAAGTACATCAACAGCACGCCCGTCACCATGGGTACGCCGCCGGCTCCGGGGTGGTGCGCGCCAGTACCGGAGGAGGCGCCGAGAGCCATACAAAGTGCCACGTACACCATCGCCGCGCTGCCCAGTACATGGTGCAGATGCCACGCCCGGCAGGCGACCCGGTGCCTTCCGCCCGTCACCAGCCACAGCTCACGCGCCAGCAGCAGACCGAAGGCCGCGGTGAAGGCCCATGCCGCTGTCGTGTGCAGCACTGGTGCCCCGCCCCCCAGCGCCGGCACGGCCATGGCCGCCATCCCGAAACCCATCGCCGCCTCGCTCTGCGCCTCTGCCCGCTGTCCGCGTTCCGCGTGCCGCGCCCGCAGTACGCACGAGGCGCCCGTCGCCGCACAGAGCGCCACCAGCAGCCACCCGATCGTGGCAGGGCCGTGCATCCGCTCACCTCCTGGCTCGCGGAGAGGCTGCCCCGCCCCGTACCGCATACGGGAGCGCACGGGAGCAACGAGGGCGCGTCGCAGCAGGGGCTGTTCGCTGCTGCTCAGCGGGGGCGGGGACTGGTGTGGCCCATCATTTCGGAGGCTTCCGGCAACGGCATGCCCAAGTCCTGGTGGAGGATACGGGCCTCGTCCGCATGGTCGGGCAGGAACGAGCGGTCCTGGTGCCCTGTCCGGCTCTCGACGTCCTCCTGCCCGTCCCGTTCCTCCTCCGCGGCGCCCGCGTGGGTGCGGATGTGACGGTTGAGGAGCCGCCAGGCATAGGCGTTGGTGTGCGGGCTCCGCAGCGCCTGGTCCCATTGGTCGGCCAGTTCGGCGAAGGCCAGCCGTACGGCAGTGTCCGCCTGTCGTGCATCGGACAGGCGGCTGTGTGCGTACTCCCGATACCGGTGTTGGTAAAGAGCACAGAATGCAGCGAACTCCACTGGTACATCTCGTTCGGGTTCCGGGCTGTTGTGCTTCCGTCCGGTGTCCGGCTGCGCCGAATTCGCAGTGCAGTGGTGTTCGCACGGCAAGGGCATACGAACGCTCAACGTTCTCTTCCCCTCCCATTCCCTCCGTTACGGACCCCCTCCTGCCGGAAGCTACAGCTCCGGATGGGCCGCACGCCACGAGTGCCTGTCGCGTGCAAATTCATCGGCAATTGCATGAGCAGCTGCCATGAACGGAGGACATCGGCACGTCGAACTGCCAGGCGAGGAAGAGCCGTATTTTCTTTCCCCTGTGATCGAAGGTGACCGTCTTGAGCGATGCCGGGACCGCTTTCGATGCGGCATCTGGCCACTCGCCGCAATCACGTCCGCGATGGCGATGGTGGCAACCGTCGAGGTGCGGCGCGTGAATTTCACCCGTCAGGGTGGCGAACCGGCATCGCGTCCGAATCCGCCCGGATGTCCCCTTCCGGCTCCCCGAGCAGCGGCAGCCGGATCGCCGACGGAGACGCGGTCGTGTTGAATTGGAGTCCGCCGTCGATGGGTTGGAGGTCGCTGCCAGCAAGGGCTCTGCTGCCAGGCCCGCCATGTGCGCCACCGTCGGGCCCCATGTGGTCCGGCACCGGCCGACTCCGACCCGGGCGGTGGCGACGGCCCGCCGGGGCCATGGGCTGAAAACTGTTCCGTGTTCTGATCGGTTTGGTGTGTGGGGGGTTTTGGTGTCGGTTCCGGGTGTGGGCTCCGAGGGCGCGGGCGACGGTGTGCTGGTGGTGGCGGGCGTCGGCGGGGGGCTGATGGATGTCGGCGTCGTCGTGGCGGGTCTGGGCGGAGTGTCCTGGAGCGGAGTACTGGCCGGCGCGGGCGGTGAACCCGTCGGCAGCAGAGGCGGGGTGGGAGTCGTCGAACTGGTGGGCCCGGTCGACCCACAGATGGTGCTGGCGCGAGTGCGCCTGGTCGCCGGGGTGTCCGGGCAGCTGCTGGTCGTCATCGTCGGGGAGCTGCGCAAGGACCCGCGCAAGGGCGGGCTGCACGTCGGACTGGGGGCGCCCGGCCAGCACTCGGCAGTGGTGCGGTACAGCGGTCTGCCCTGGCAGTGGCTGATAGGGGAGTTGGCCATAAGGCATCCCGGGACGACGACGGTGCTGCTCGACGTGGCGGCGGAGGCGGGCACCTGGGAGGCGATCCAGGCGGGCGGCCTGCCGGAAGCCCCCGGCGTAGGGGTCTACGGCCGGGTCGTGCGACAGGGCCGCGAGTCGAAGTGGCGACGGCGGCGGGCCGGCAAGGCGCCGATGGAACCCGCGTATCTCCAGGAGTGCGTTCGGCTGTGGCGCGCGGGCGGTCGTCTGCCCTTCGCGGAACTGCACGAGCGAGCCGCGGCGGTCTCCGGTACGACGGAGAACGAGCAAGCGCTGTTCGTGGCCTCGGCCACCGCAGCCGCGTTCCCGGCTCCGGCGGCCAACCCGGCTCCGGCCAACCCGGCTCCGGCGGGGAACCAGTCTCCGGTGGGAGACCAGGCTCCCGCGCCGGCAGCCGGCATGCCGAACGGCTATCAGCCCGTGGAGGTGCCAGTCGCGCAGAACGGCTGGGAGCACCAGCCCCGGCCGGACCTGCCGGCGGAGTGGCAGCGCGAGACCGGTCACGCGCTGCCCGCCCCGACGCCGGGCCAGCAGTCGCCCGCCCCGCCGCCGACCGCGGTCGAGAACGGTGCTGCCCTCCAGTCCCAAGCCGCAGCACAGCCTTCGGCGGCCCAAGCCCCGCCCCCCGCCGCCCAACCCCCGCGCGCGCAGCCCGCGGAGGACCCGCACGAGACGATCATGGCCGCCGCGCGGGCAGGCCGTCACCAGGAGGCCGAGTCCCTCGCGGCAGCCTGGCAGGACGCCGCCGAGCGCACCGAAGGCCACGGCTCGGAAGGTGCGCTGCACTGGGTGGAGGTCCGCGCCGACCTCGCCCGACTCGCAGGTGACCCGGCCCGCAGCTGCGAACTGTGGCTGAGTGTGGCCCGAGGCCGCCTCGAACTCGGCGAGGCGGAGAACGCACTTGAGGTCGAAGGCGCCGTCGACCGGGCCCACCACCAGTGGCAGTCTCTCGACGACGAGGCCATGGCCCGCGAGCTGGCGCCGGAACTGGTCCTCCTCCGCCGTCGGGTGCCCGGTCGCCAGCCCGGTGCCGTACGGCTGGTGGAGGAGCGCGCGGAGCGCCTCCTCGGCGGCGTCGAACAGTGAACGGAGTGGCGGCATCCGCAGGAGTGGCACCGGTTGGTCCGTTCGCAGCAGCACCGGACCAGCCGTGCACTCATCTGGTGGCACATCTCGGACGCTGTATCGCGCACTGTCCGTGACAACCACTCCAAGGAGCGCGCATGTTCCGTCGATCCGCACTGGCACTGGCAGCACTGCTCGCGGCAACTGTCTTCGCCGCAGCCCCCGCTGCTGCCGCCTCCGCCCCCGAGCCCCACGATCTGACCCCGCGCGAACACATGGCCCTCAAGGCCACGGAGAAGATCCTGGGCACCGTGCTGGGCGGCGTCGTCAACCTCGGCGGCAGCTGACAGCAGATCCCGCCGACCGACACCGACACCGACACCGACCCGGCCAGGTACCGGCATCCGTCCGTCCGATCGTCGCACCGACTGCCGCGCCGTCCGCATGTCTGGACGGCGCGGCAGTGCGCGGGCGCCGGAGCGGTGTACCGCAGGCCCTGGAGGCGTTCGTCCAACGTAGAGCCGGCTGGGGCGTTCCGGGGCCGGTTGCGGCCTGCCTCGAGCGGTTCGTACGGCGGCGCCCGCGGAGAGGCTTCGCTCGACGTGAGATGATCTTGACGCTTCTGCCCTCTACACGGACGCTTGATCGGCTCGTACTGTGGCAGTCGTCACCGCGTCAACTCCCCGCCCCGAACGGAGATTGCGACTCACCGTGTCTGTTTCCGAGCCTTTGATTCTCGACCCCACCGGCAGCGACCCGCACGGTGAACACAAGGCACTGCGCGAGCGGGGTCCGGCGACCAAGGTGGACATCCTCGGTGTCACTGCCTGGTCGGTCAGCGACCCCGTTCTCCTCAAGAAGCTGCTGACCGGCCCGGACGTCTCCAAGGACGCACGGCAGCACTGGCCTCAGTTCGCCGAGACGGTCGCCAGCTGGCCGTTGGCGCTGTGGGTCGCCGTGGAGAACATGTTCACCTCTTACGGCAGCGACCACCGCAGGCTCCGCCGCATGGTGGCCCCGTCCTTCAGCGCCCGGCGCGTCGCCGCGCTGGGGGAGCGCGTCGAACTCATCGTCGACGACCTGCTGGACGTGCTGGAGCGCACGCCGGACGGGGAGGCGGCGGACATCCGTGAGCTGTTCGCCTATCCGCTGCCGATCCAGGTCATCTGCCACCTCATGGGGGTGCCGGAGGAGCGCCGTGAGGGCTTCCGCGAGCTGGTCGACAACGTCTTCGCCACGACCCTCACTCCGGAAGAGGCCGCCGCCAACACCGCCAGCCTGTACGCGACGCTCGACGCCCTCATAGCCGAGAAGCGGGAACGGCCTGGCGAGGACATGACCTCACTTCTCATCGACACCCGGGACGAGGAGGGAGACGGCTCCACGCTCTCGGAGGCCGAACTGCGGGACACGCTGCTGCTGATGATCAGTGCGGGCTACGAGACCACTGTCAACCTTCTCGACCAGGCCATCACGGTGCTGCTGACCCACCCCGAGCAGCTTGCGCTGGTGCGGGAGGGGAAGGCCGGCTGGGCCGACGTGGTCGAGGAGACGCTGCGGTTCGAACCGGCCGTCAAGCACCTGCCCCTGCGCTTCGCGGTGCGCGACATCGCTCTGCCGGACGGACAGGTCATCGCCAAGGGGGAGCCGATCCTCGCCTCGTACGCGGCGGCCAACCGGCACCCCGACTGGCACGGTGAGACTGCCGACACGTTCGACCTGACGCGCTCCGCGCCCGGTCCGGAACACCTCGCCTTCGGGCACGGCGTCCACTTCTGCCTCGGCGCGCCGCTCGCGCGGCTGGAAGGCACCACGGCGCTCGAGAAGTTCTTCGCACGCTTCCCCGACGCGCAACTGGGGGTTCCCGCAGAGGAGTTGCGTCCCGTGCCCTCGCTGATCAGCAACGGTCACCAGACCCTGCCGGTGGTGCTGCGCCCGGCGCCTGCCACCGACTGACCGGTCGGTTCGTCCGGGGGCCTGCCGGGCCGAGTGCTCCGCCCTGGCAGGCCCTCAGTGCTCACGCACGGCCGACTCCAGCCGTCGCTCTCGGCGGCTCGGTACCGGCTGCCTGGTTGTGGCCCTTCTCCAACCGCGCGCGCCGGTCATGTCGTTCTCCCTCTCCCTCTCCCACCCCCGGTGGTGCGCTCCGTGCGGCGGCGCTGCTGTCCTCGGCCGTGCGCCGCAAAAGGGGGACCGGCGATCCCTGGACAGCTGCTGCCTTCCTCCCGTTCCGCGGCGACGGCACGGTTGAGCTGTAGGTATTCAGCACCGCATCACCACTGGACGGAGCACCCGGCATGACCCGCATCGCCCTCATCACCGGTGCCAACCGCGGACTCGGGCGCAGCACGGCGCTGCACCTCGCGGAGGCGGGCACCGATCTGCTGCTCACATACCGCTCGCACGGAGAGGAGGCCGAGGCCGTCGTGGCGCAGATCCGCGCTATGGGCCGGACGGCGGTCGCACTGCCGCTTGACGCCGCGGACACCGCCGCCTTTCCGGCGTTCGCCGACACCGTGCGTAGTCTGCTCAAGGAGCACTGGGACCGCGAGAACTTCGACCTCCTCGTCAACAACGCCGGTCACGGCAACCAGAAGCCGTTCGTGGACACCACCGAAGAGGACTTCGACGGGCTGATGAACGTCCACGTCAAGGGCGTCTTCTTCCTCACCCAGGCGCTGCTGCCGCTGCTCAGGGACGGCGGCCGGATCCTCAACGTCTCCACCGGCCTGACCCGTTTCATCGCCGCTCAGACCTCGGCATACGCTGCTGCCAAGGGCGCCGTCGAGGTCCTCACCCGCTATCTCGCCAAGGAGCTGGGGCCGCGCGGTATCTCCGTCAACGTCCTCGCGCCGGGTGCCACCGCGACCGACTTCGGTGGCGGGCACGTCCGAGACAGCGCGGAGTTCAGGACCTCCATCGGCTCGGTCACCGCGATGGGCAGGGTCGGGGAGCCGGACGACATCGGTGCCGCCGCCGCGGCGCTGCTCGCCGAGGGCAGTGCCTGGATCACCGGGCAGCGCGTCGAGGCGTCGGGCGGCATGCTGCTGTAGAAGCGGCTGAGCACAGCAACCGGAAGGCGGCGACCCGGCCGGGAACAACCGGAACGGGAGCGAAGGAACAGGGAGCATCGGACCGTGGACAGAGCGCAACTCGCGGACTTCCTGCGCACTCGCCGGGAGGCTCTCCAGCCGGAGGACGTGGGCCTGCCCCGCGGGCCGCGCCGACGGACCAGGGGGCTGCGGCGCGAGGAGGCGGCGGCACTGAGCGGCATGTCGACCGACTACTACAGCCGGCTGGAGCAGCAGCGCGGCCCGCAGCCGTCCGCACCGATGCTGGCGGCCATCGCCCGCGGTCTCCACCTGTCGCTCGCCGAACGCGACCACCTGTTCCGCATCGCCGGGCACAACGCACCCCCGCGGCTGGGTTCGGACCACATCGCGCCCGGACTGATGCGGATCCTGGGCCGTCTCGACGACACCCCGGCGCAGGTCGTCAACGATCTGGCCGAGACGCTGTGGCAGACACCGCCGGCCACCGCTCTGGTCGGCGACGAGTCCCGCTTCACGGGAGTGGACCGCAGTTTGTACCACCGTTGGTTCACCGACCCCGCCACCCGGCTGATCTATCCGGAGGAGGACCACCCGCGGCACAGCAGGTTCTTCACCGCGGAGCTGCGTGCCGCCTACTCCCGGCAGGGCAAGGGCAGTCGGGCCGAAGCGCTCGTGGAACGGCTGTTGGAGGCCAGTGAGGAGTTCGCCGAATGGTGGAGTGCCCACGAGGTCGGTGTGCCACGGGTGGAGCCGAAGCGGTTCCGCCACCCGGAGCTGGGCGAGATCG
The DNA here is from genome assembly GCF_052246355.1 of Streptomyces sp. 3N207. Lineage (NCBI taxonomy): Bacteria > Bacillati > Actinomycetota > Actinomycetes > Kitasatosporales > Streptomycetaceae > Streptomyces > Streptomyces sp. 3N207. The sequence goes on from NZ_JBQQBV010000005.1 coordinate 138,116, forward strand.
AGGTGCACTGCCAGGTTCTTCTGGACCCGGACCAGGCGCAGACACTCCTCGTCTACACGGCCACGCCTGGTTCGGAGAGCGACGAGAAGCTGCGCCTCCTGCCCGCCGTCGGAACCCGCTCCGCGGGAGCTTGACCGCCGCGCCTGCTTCTGCGCGGGCGTCCGCCCCGATCGCATGGTGATCGCGACGAAGACGATGCCGTCGTCGCGGTGCACACCGAGGTAATCGCCGTAGCGCAGCGTGCTGTTGGTGCCGTCGTGGCCGACGAGGACCTGGAACCGGTCGTCGGACGGTATCCCGATCGTCTCGACCAGTGCGTCGTGCACGGCCCGGTCAGGGTCGGCGGCCGATGAAGCACAGGAACGCGGTCTGTACATCGGTATCCGCGGGTGCCGGGACGCTCTCGTCGAAGGCGCCGGTCGCCAGGAGTTCCGCATGGTGGGGGAGCAGCGCCTGGTGGGTGCGGGTGACGGCGTCCTGGTCGAGTATCTCGTCGCCTCCGGTGGCGCGGGCCAGGTCCCAGGTGTGGCCCAGCAGTTCGAGGGAGCCGATCACATCGACGGCCTGCTCCACGGGGACCGGTCCGAGCGGACCGCCGGGCAGCGGCCGGGCCGCCGACGCGGGGTCACGGAGCATCGCGAGCATGTCGGTACGGCAGTCGAGGAACGCGGCTGCCAGATCGGCGCCCGGCTCCACGGCGGGCGCCTCCGCCATCGGGGAGACGGCGACACCGTGCGCCGGGGACGGGGAAGTGCCGTGCACCGCGGCGAGGATGCCGCGGTGCCCGTTGATGACGTGTGCGACCACATCGCGGGCGGTCCAGCCCTGGCACGGGCTCTTCGCATCCCAGCGGTCCGCGGGGACTGCCCGGACGCGGGCCAGGAAAGCGTCGGCGAGCTGTGCGTAGCGGTCTGCGGTATCGGACATGAGGGCTCCAGTTGTTCGGTACGTGGGGGAGCTACGTGGGCGGTTCTCCACGGGGCCGCGTATGCGCTGGTCAGCGCGGTGGCATGCGGCGGAGGACTTCGTCCAGGCGGCGCCCGACCACCGAGACCCAACCGCCGCCCATCACATCGCGGGCGCGCTGCTGGAGCGGATTGTCGGGGTCGAAGCCGTCGTGGACGAGGAAGAGCCGGGTTCCGCGGCCTTCCGGCTGCAAGGTCCAGGTGATGGTCCAGTCCGCGCCGCTCCGGCTGGCGGGGTCGGCATCGCGCCAGCCGATCCGCAGCATGCTCTCGGGCTCGAAAGCGAGTACCTCGGCCTGGACGGTGCCGGAGAACCCGGTGGCGGGCATGGCCCGGGCCTGCATGGTGTACCGGTGGCCGACCTCGAGACGGAAGTCGCAGGGCATGAGCCACTGCGCGATCAGGTCCGGTTCGGTCAGCGCGCGCCACACCTTGGCCGGTGGATGCGCCAGGAACTGGTCGACCCGGACGGCGGTCGCATCGTCGTCGGCCATTTCCTCGTCGGCCGTGTCGTCGGGGCTGCTCATGCCGTTACGGGCTGACTCGTCATCGGTCACGCCTCATCGTCCTCAAGGGTGTCGAGCAGGTCGCGCAGGTTGCTCAGCTTCTCGCGCCAGAACCGTTCGAACGGGTTCAGCCACTCCTGCACCTCGTACAAGGCGGCTGCTTCCAGCCGGTAGAGCCGCTGTCGGCCCGATCTGGTCTCGCTGACCAGCCCGGCCTCCCGGAGCACCCGCAGGTGTTCCGAGAAGCTCGGGCGCGCCATGGCGAAGTGCGCGGCGAGCTCGGTGACGGGCTGCGGGCCGTTGTCCCGCAGCAGTCCGAGCACCTCGCGCCGCACCGGGCTGGCCAGCGCTGCGAAGACCTTCTCCTCCTGTGTCCCGGTGGTGGGCATCGGTTCAGGCCCGGGTTCCCGACGGGGCCGGTGCGGAGAGCACGAAGCGGTTGCCGTCGGGATCCGCGAGGGTGGCCTGGCGGCCCCAGGGCAGCTCGTTCGGGCCCTCGATCGCGGCACCGGCCTGCGCGAGTCCGGCGCAGTCGGCATCGAGGTCGGACGTCTCGAGGATGATGCCGCTCGCGCTGCCGGGGGTGAAGCCCTGCTCGGCGGAGGCGAGCGTGAAGCTGGTCGCGGCTCCGCGCGGGGCGACCTGGAGCCAGCGGACCGGGCCCATCTGCTGGTCGACGAGGACCTCGAAGCCGAGCGTGGAGACGTAGAAGTCCTTCGCCCGGTCCTGGTCGGAGACGGGCACGGTGACGGTCCTGGCGTGCGTGATGTTCATGCGAGCACTATACGTAGGAAATTTCCTACGTGTCACTCCGTCGTCGTAACCCGTCACCGGCGCACGGCGGTGACCAGCCAGGCGGAGCTGCGCAGTCGTACCGTGCCCTCGGCGTCCTCGTGGCTGCGCAGCAGTTCGGTCAGCTCTCGCCGGGCCCGGGCGCCGGTCTCCCGGTCCACCTGCGTCAGCAGGTGGCGGCCGGGCCCCGAGTCGAACAGGAAGTCGGCCGCGTCCTGTGCTCCCTGCCCCCACCTTCCGTCCGCTTCGGTGTGGCGGACGGCGATGTCCGTGAAGCCGGCCGCCGTGAGGACCTCGCGCACCCGCGCGGGGTCGGCGAGGGAGAACATGCCCGGCCCGCCGGTCGCCCCGAAGCCGCCGACCGGCAGATGGTCGCGCAACTCGGCGAGAGTCTGGAGCCATTCGTTGCCCTCGGCGCCGGCCGCGCAGATGAAGGCGAGCCGGCCCTCGGTGCGCAGGCCGCGGGCGATGTTGGTGAAGGCAGCTACGGGGTCCGCGAAGAACATCACGCCGTAGCGGCTGATCGCCACATCGAAGTCGCGGCCGGCAAGGGGGTGCACCTGGGCGTCGCCCTGTTCGAACGTCACGTTGTCGAGGTGTTCCGCGCGTGTGGTGGCGCGGGCGCGCTCCAGTTGCGGCCCGGAGAGGTCGACGCCGGTGGCGTGTCCGTCGGTGGCACGGCGGGCGGCGAGCCGGGTGGTGGCGCCCGCGCCGCAGCCGATGTCCAGCACGGCATCGCCGGGCGCGATGTCGGCGGCCGCGAGCAGTGGCTGGTTGAACCCCTCGTTGACGGCGTCCCAGCGGTCCTGGTTACGGGCCCAGTGGTCGCCCTCGTAACCATTCCATGCCTGCTCCTGCTCGGCGTTGGCGCTCTGCTGCATGACGAACCTCGGCTTTCCCGGCCTAGTATGGGCGTATGCCCAAAGAATGTATGGGCGCGTGCCCAAACTGTCCACCCGCCATACTGTCCTAGTCCGAAAGGTCCCTGATGTCCCCTCGTGGTGTGGCCGTCCCCGATATCCGTGAACGTCTTTTCGCCGCAGCGGAACGTGTTGTCGCCCGTGACGGTTCCGGCGCGCTGACGAGCAGGGCCGTCACCGATGAGGCGGGCTGTGCCAAGGGGATGCTGCACACCCATTTCGCGGGTGGGCTGGACGAGTTCGTCGCCCAACTCGTCCTGGACCGTTTCGCGCGGACCGCCGCGCTCGCCGCCGAACTGCCGCGCCGGGCCGGTCAGGAGACGGTCGCCGCGAACCTCGCCACCGTCACGACAGCGCTGCTCACCTCCGCCGGCCCGACCATGGCAGGCATCGCCCTCACCCGCCCCGGCGCCTCCGCCCGCTTCCGCGACGCGATGGCCGCCGGAGCCCCGGGATTCGCCGCCGTCCAGGAGTCAGTTGCCGCCTATCTGACCGCCGAGCAGCGCCTGGAGCGCCTGGCCGCCGATGCGGACCCCGAGGCCCTCGCCCTCGTCCTGGTCGGCACCGCCCACCACCTTCTGATGACCAGCTGGCCGGGCGCCCCGGATCCGTCCGCACAGCTCGACCGGGTGATCGCGGCGCTCACCGGCTCCGGCACACCCCGCTGACGTCCCGATGTCATGCGGCGCCCCCGGCCGTGGCCGTGGGTGTACCCAAGGGAACCGTGGGGGTCCACCGACCGGTTGACGGCAGGTTCAACCTGGCGATGCTGTCGCCGCCGACCCGCGCGCGACCAGCATGTTTCCCATGACCGAACTTGTTGTACGCACGGCACGCCGGAGTGCGGCGCACCCCTGGAAGGGCATCGTGGGGTGGTTCCTCTTCGTCGCGCTGTGTCTCGGCGCGGGGATCTCCGCGGGGACCCACGCCGCCACCACCGAGGACTACCGCATCGGCGAGGCGGGCCGCGCCGAGGCCATGGCCGCACAGGGCGGACTCCAGCAACGGCCCGTGGAACACGTCCTGATCACCCGGGAACCGGGCGGAGACAAGAGCAGAGACAGCAGCGGAGACAAGAGCCGAGACCACAGCGGGCACAAGAGCCGTTCGCTGTCGGGCACAGCAGCGCTCACCGCCGCCCGTGAGATCGCCGCGGGGATGAGGAAGCTCCCCGAAGTCCGGTCCGTGAGCGCGCCGGTACGCGCCTCGAACGGCGCAGCCCTGCGGCTGGACGTGACCCTGAAGGGCTCCGAACTCGACGGCAAGAAGCACGTCGACCCGCTGCTGGCGCAGACACGGAAGTCGGCTGCGGACCACCCCGGCCTGCGGATCGAGCAGACCGGCGGCTCGTCCATCAGCAAGGGAGTCGATGGGCTGCGCTCGGACGAGCTCGCCCGCACCGAGAAGGTGGCGCTGCCGGTCACCCTGATCACTCTGCTGCTGGTGTTCGGCTCGGTGGCGATGGCACTGGTGCCGCTGCTGCTTGCGCTGACATCCATCGTCGCGGCCGTGGGGCTGTCGATGCTGGCCTCGCACGTCTTCCCCGACGCGGGCGTGGGTACCAACGTGATCCTGCTCATCGGGCTGGCCGTCGGCGTCGACTACACGCTCTTCTACCTCAAGCGGGAGCGGGAGGAGCGGGCCCGGTCCGGCGGGAGACTCAGCTCCCGTGCCGTGGTCGAGCTCGCGGCGGCCACTTCGGGGCGGGCCGTGGTCTGGTCGGGGCTGGCCGTCGCGCTCTCCAGCGCGACGCTCTATCTGGCGGACGACGTCATCTTCTCCTCGCTGGCGACCGGCGCCATCGTCGTCACCGTCGTGGCCGTGATCAGCTCCCTGACCGTGCTGCCCGCCCTGCTCGCCGTGATGGGGGAGCGCGCCGAGCGGCGTGCGGCCCGGCGTGCCGAACGCGGCACCCGGCGGCTCATACGCCGCCGCACCGACCCGGCGAACACGGGCGGCGACGGTGCCCGGGAGGGCAGGCTCACCGGTACGGTGCTCCGGCTCGTGGAACGCCGGCCCGCCGCCACCCTGGGCTTCGCCGTGGCAGTGCTGCTCGCACTGGCGGCACCCGTGGCCGGCATCAACCTGACCGACATGGGCCGCGAAACCCACCCCCGCTCCGTCGCCGCGATGCGTACCTACGACCGGCTGAACGCCGAGTTCCCCGAACTGAAGGCCACCCACCGGGTCGTGGTGCGGGCCGACGCCGACCGCGCCGACCAGGTGGCCAGGGCGCTGCACAGCCTGGCGGAGGAAGCCGAGTCCGACCCGGCTCCGGGTGGTACGCCGCGGATCCGGGTGTCGCCCGACGGCCGGATCAGCATGCTGGAACTGCCCGTTCCGCACCATGTGAGCACCGCCGAGGCCCGCTCCTCGCTGGAACGGCTCCGGGAGCGGTACGTACCGCACGCGGCGACCGCGTTGCCCGGCGCGGAGCTCGCCGTGACCGGTGACGTTGCCCGCCATGCCGACTATCCCGCCCATCAGAAGCAGCAACTGCCGCTGGTCGTCGGTGCGCTGCTGCTGGTGACGTTCGCGATGACGGTGTGGGCGTTCCGCTCGGTGGTCCTCGGCCTGGTCGGGGTCGTACTCAATCTGCTCTCGGCAGCGGCGTCCCTCGGTGTGCTGGTCGCCGTCTTCCAGCACCGCTGGGCGGAGGGGCTGCTGGACTTCACCTCCACCGGCTCCATCGGCTCCCGGGTGCCGCTGTTCCTGTTCGTGATCCTCTTCGGCCTCTCCATGGACTACCAGGTGTTCGTGATCAGCCGGATACGGGAGGCGGCACAGGGCGGTCTGCCCACCCAGCAGGCCGTCATGGCGGGCGTACGCAGCTCCGCCGGTGTGGTGACCAGCGCGGCAGTCGTGATGGTGACGGTCTTCGCGAGCTTTGCGGCGCTGCATCTGATCGAGATGAAACAGATCGGGTTCAGCCTCGCCGTCGCCGTGCTGCTGGACGCCTTCGTCATCCGGCTGCTGGTACTGCCCGCGCTGATGCTGCTGTTGGGCGAGCGCTCCTGGTGGCCTGTGCGCCGGGCACCGGCTCCCCCGGCCACGCGTCCTGAACCGCAGCCGGCCCGCATAGGGTGAGCTCATGCGTCCCTGGCTCCAGCTCGGCGAACGGGCTTCCGCCGCCACGTTCCACCGCTGGTACTCCGTCACCTGGGTGCTGTTCGGGCTGGCGCCTCCCGCCATCGGCGTGGTCGACGACGCCCTCGCGACGCGGCTGATCGCCTGGCCGGTACTGGCCGTGCTCGGGCTCTGCTACGCCGGTCTGCGCAGCCGCGCGGAGCGCCCGACGGTGCGGCCACGGACGTTTCTGGCCGCGCTGGTCGCCGGGATGGCCGTGCTGTCAGCGGTGCTCGGCGGCGGCGCGGCCCTGTTCGTGGTGTCGCTGCCGCTGTTCTGGATCCATGCACGTGGCTCGCGTGCCCCGATGCTCTGGAGCGGTGCCGCCGCCCTCGTGTCCGTCGTCGCCGGCCTGCCGCGGGAGCAGTGGAACCCGGAGTTCTTCACCGGCGACCTGGTGATCACCGCGTTCGGGTACGTGGCCGGCGTCGGGCTGGGGCTGTGGGTGCGGCGTCTGGTGGCCCAGGGTGAGGAGCGCGCCCACCGGCTGGGTGTCGAACTGGCCAGTGCGCAGCGGCAGTTGGCGGAGGCGTACCAACGGCAGGGCGCCGCCGAGGAGCGGGAGCGGCTCGCCCGCGAGATCCACGACACCCTCGCTCAGGGGTTCGCCTCCATCGTGGTGCTGGCCGAGGCCGCACGGGACAACCTGGCGGCGGCACCCGGCGAGAGCCTGCGGCAGCTGGAGTCGATCGAGCGGACGGCCCGCGAGAACCTGGCCGAAGCCCGCGTCCTGGTCGGCTCCGCACCGCGCAGCGGCATTGCCCCCGGCTCGGTGGCGGCGACCCTGCGCAGAACCCTGGACCGGTTCGCGCAGGACACCGGGATCCGCGTCGAAGCGGACCTCCAGGACGTCGCATGCGACCAGCCGACACGGATCGCGCTGCTGCGCTGCACCCAGGAATCGCTGGCCAACATCCGCAAGCACGCCGCGGCCTCCACCGTCGGCCTGCTGCTCACCGGGGACGCCGACCGCGTCGAGTTGGAGATCACGGACGACGGGAAGGGCTTCGTCGTGGAGCGTGCCCGCGGCTTCGGACTGGACGGTATGGACAGACGGCTGGCGGAGCTGGGCGGCGAACTGACCGTCACCAGCGCGCCCGGCGAAGGCACCCGCATCCTGGCCGCGCTGCCCGTCACCGAGGGGGCCGCAGCATGAGCGGCGGGCAGCAGACCCGGCCGGAGCGCACCGGCGAGGATGCTGTCCGGGTCCTGGTGGTGGACGACCACACGGTGATGCGGGCCGGAGTCGTGGCCCTGCTTGCCCCCGAGCCCTCGATCACCGTCGTCGGCGAGGCGGGCGACGGCGGCGAGGCGCTCGAATTGGTGGGCTCCCTCCGGCCGGACGTCGCCCTCGTCGACCTGCGGATGCCGGTCCTCGACGGGGTGCACCTCACAGCGCGCGTGGTCGCAGGGTTCGTTCCCACCCGGGTGCTGATCCTCACCACGTACGACACCGACGAGGAGATCGAACGCGCCGTCGAGGCAGGTGCCATGGGCTATCTCCTCAAGGACACCACCCGGGAACAGCTCGTCGACGCGATCCACGCCGCACACCGGGGCGAGACGGTGCTGGCGCCCCGGGTGGCCGAACGCCTCGTGGCCCGGATGCGGCGGCCGGCCGCCGTCGCGCTCACCTCCCGCGAAGTGGAGGTGCTCTCGGCCGCCGCCGACGGGTTGTCCAACGCCGCCATCGGCCGCCGGCTGCACATCGCGGAGGCCACCGTCAAGACTCACCTGCTGCGGGTGTTCGCCAAGCTCGACGTCAGCGACCGCACCCACGCGGTGGTCGTCGCACTGGAACGCGGACTGCTGCAGCGCTGAACCGCCCTCCCTCTCCATCGCCGCTACGGCGACCTGGCGCCCTCGGCCGACGGTCGCCCACCGCCCACGCGGCGGCCTGCAAATGGTGTTGCGGCACCGCTGAGCATCTGTTGTGATCCCTCCCTCGGCTGCCCCGGATCAGTCAGACACCGGAGGCCGCACGGTGATCCGGTCAGCGGTGCCCGGCGGCCGGAACGACAGCCGGAGAGTGGAGAGACACCATGCTGGGAGTGGCGAACCTACCGACGTACGCTCTGGGGACGCTGCTGATCATTCTGCTGCCGGGGCCAAGCTCTCTCTACACGCTGTCGGTGGCAGCGCGGCGCGGCGTGCGGACGGGCTACCGCGCCGGGGCCGGCGTCTTCGTCGGTGAGACGGCCCTCATGGTGCTGGCTGCGGCGGGTGTCGCCTCGCTTCTCCAGGCCAATCCGGTGGCTTTCGGGGTGGTGAAGTTCGCCGGAGCCGGCTACCTCGGCTGGATCGCCGTCGGTATGCTCCGCGCTGCGTGGCGCACCTGGCGCACCCGGAAGGAACCCGCCGCCGACGGGCAGCCGGAAGCGGTCGCGGTGGAGCGCCCGTTCCGCCGGTCCCTGCTGGTCACGTTGCTGAACCCGAAGGCGATCCTCTTCTTCATCTCGTTCTTCGTGCAGTTCGTGGACCCTGCCTACCCCTACCCGGCACTGTCCTTCGCGTTGCTGGCGGTGGTCTACCAGTCGATCAGCGTCTGCTACGTCTCCGTACTGATCCTCGGGGCCACCTGTCTGTCGGCGCAGTTCAGCCGCCGCAAGCGGCTGTCGGCGGGACTCACCACCGGGGCGAGTGCCCTGTTCTTCGGCTTCGCGGCGAAGCTCGCCACCGCCGGAGGCTGAGCGGCCCCGCAGCGCCGGTCACCCCCTCGGCGACGCTCGCCCAGGAGTACGGCATCGAGGCGGTGTTCACCCCGAGCCGTACCGTCCTGACAGCCGGACGGACGCACAGGTTTTTGCCGGACCGGCAACAGGGCTGGCATCCGGGCACGGTGAGCCACATGATCGTTACCGGGCCGCGGACCGGGCCGACCGGCCGATGGGCCCGGCAACGGGCACGGTGCTCGGCAGTTCAGCAGCTTCGGAGGGCAAATGTCGTCGCAGACCAAGGAACTGACGCAGGAACTCACACACCGGCTGGTCCCCTCGCCGGCCGGCCGGATCCATCTGGTCGAGCAGGGCAGCGGTCCACTGGTGCTGCTCGTCCACGGCTTCCCCGAGTCCTGGTACTCCTGGCGCCACCAACTGCCCGCATTGGCAGCCGCCGGATACCGCGCCGTCGCCGTCGACGTACGGGGCTACGGCCGCTCCTCGAAGCCCGTGGAGACGGCCGCGTACCGGATGCTCGACCTTGTGGAGGACAACGTCGCGGTCGTGCACGCCCTCGGTGAGCGGACCGCGGTGATCGTCGGGCACGACTGGGGCTCGCCCATCGCCGCGAACTCCGCCCTCGTCCGTCCGGACGTCTTCCGCGCGGTAGGGATGCTGAGCGTCCCCTACAGCCCGCGTGGCGGCCCCCGGCCCACCGAAGTGTTCGCCCGGGTGGGCGGAGACGAGGAGTTCTACGTCTCCTACTTCCAGCAGCCCGGCCGTGCCGAGGCCGAGATCGAGCCCGATGTCCGCGGCTGGCTCGCCGGCGTCTACGCGGCGCTGTCCGCCGACACCATGCCGGCCAAGAGTGCTCCGGACCCGCATTTCCTCGCCCAGGGCGGCCTGATGCGCGACCGGTTCCCGACCGGACAGCTGCCTGGCTGGCTCAGCGACGAGGATCTCGACTTCTTCGCCGGGGAGTTCGAGCGGACGGGGTTCACCGGGGCCCTCAACCGCTACCGCAACATGGACCGGGACTGGGAGGAGCTCGCCGACTTCGACGGCGCTGCCCTCACCCAGCCGTCGCTGTTCGCAGGCGGCGGCCTGGACGCCTCCACCACCTGGCTGCGCGACGCCATCGACGCCTACCCGACCACTCTCCCGGGCCTGCACTCCTCCCACATCCTCGAAGACTGCGGCCACTGGATCCAGCAGGAGCGCCCCCAGGACATCAACCGACTGCTGACCGACTGGCTCGCGTCGCTGCCCACCCCGGACGCCTGAACCGGCCCCACAACACCGGCACTTCCCCGGCGCCGCCTCTCCGTGTCAGGTCACCCCTCGGCGGGAGCCGGCCGCTCGACGGCGTCCAGGGCCGGGGCGATCACGGCGAAGGCCCGGTCGGTCAGTGCGGCCGGGTCCTCGGCGCCGTCGCTGCCGCTCCACCGGTGCAGTACGGCGTCGAAGGCGGACAGCGCCATCCCGGCGGCCAGGCGCGGGTAGAGCTCCGCCTCCGGGTCGACGTCCAGGCGGCGTGCCAACTCCGCCGCCAGATCGTCGCGCCACTGCGCCTGGCGCTCCAGAAAGCGTGCGTGCAGGGCGGGCGTACGCAGAATCAGCTGCACCACTCGCAGCGCCCGCTCGGAATGGTCGGCGCAGGCGGCGAGGGGAACCCAGACAGCGTGCCGCAGTGCGACGGACGGCGGTTCGGGCACGGGGCGGGACGCCAACTCCGCCCGGACGTCGGTGCCCATGTCGGCAAGGAACTGGACGACCACGTCCTCCTTGGACGCGAAGTACCGGAAGAACGTCCGCTTGGAAACGCCCGCGGTGGCCACGATTTCGTCGACGGTGACCGCGTCGAACCCTTTCAGCGCCAGTAGTTGCAGCGCAGCCTCGGTCAGTTCGTCTGCGACGAGCTGACGTTTGCGCTGGGCCAGGCTCAGTTCTGGGCGGGTACTCACCGGACCATCGTAGCCGGGTGCCCTTCATGGCGCCAGCTGACATGATTGACACCAAGTGTCAGCCAGTGCAATCTGTGCCGCATGACACCGGAACAGCGTTGGACCATCGAGCAGATACCGGACCAGACCGGGCGGATCTTCGTCGTCACCGGCGCCAACAGCGGCCTCGGCCTGGCGACCACGAGGGCGCTCGCCCGCCGGGGCGGGCACGTCGTCCTCGCGGTGCGGGATGAGGAGAAGGGGCGGCAGGCGGTCGCGGAGATCACCGCCGGGCAGCCGGACGCCCGCCTCGAGGTGCGCCGCCTCGACCTGGCCGATCTCGACTCCGTCCGCGCCTTCGCCGACCGGCTGTGCACCGATCACCCGCGGCTGGACGTGCTCGTCAACAACGCCGGTGTGATGGCGCCGCCCCGCTCGCTGAGCGCGCAGGGGCACGAGCTGCAGTTCGCCTGCAACCACCTGGGCCACTTCGCGCTCTCGGGGCTGCTGCTCGGCCCGCTGGCCGCCGGCCGTGATCCCCGGGTGGTGACGGTGAGTTCGGTCAACCACCGCAAGGCCCGCCTCGACTTCGACGACCTCGGCGGTGAACGCCGCTACTCGCCCATGGGCTCCTACAACCGTTCGAAGCTCGCCAATGCCGTCTTCGGGCGGGAACTCCACCGGCGGCTGACCGCGGCCGGCAGCCCGGTGCGCAGCGTCCTCGCCCACCCCGGCTACACCGCGACCAACCTCCAGTGGGGTACTCCGACCGGCCTGTGGCAACTGCTACTGGGCCGCATCGGCAACCCGCTGCTCGCCCAGCCTCCGGCCCGCGGCGCCCTGCCCCAGCTCTACGCCGCGACCGAGCCGAGCGTGGCAGGTGGCCAGTTCATCGGCCCCGACGGACCGGCCGAACTGCGTGGCGCCCCCACCCGGGTGCGGCTGTCCGCCGCAGCGGAGAACGCGGAAACCGGCCGCCGGCTGTGGGAGGTGTCGGAACAGCTCACCGACGTACGGTTCGGCTTCTCGGCCCCGGTCTGACGACTGTGTCCGTTACTGCTGGTGGAGGAGGGGAACCCGGGCCACGTCAGCCAGGGCGCCGGTCACCGGCCGGTGGCGGGTGCCGGAGGTCGTCGAGGAGTCGTCGAGGAAGGGAGAGCCCGCCGTGACCAAAGCGCGGGACATCATGACCGGCAGCGCCGAGCCCACCGGTGCGGGGGAGAGCGCGCCGGATGCCGCCCGCAGGATGCACGCCCTGCCGACCGGCTGAGACGCCCTTCGGCTGTCCCGGGCCGGCCGACGGAAGGCTGCGACAGGAGCTCGACCATGGACCCGACAGCTGCCATGCCTGTCTTCACCACCCTGGACGCCCTCACGGAGCTGGTTACCGAGCGCAGCAGTCTGTATGTGCGCTGGTCCCGCGGCCCGTCGGTCGATCTGAAAAGGGTTTCGAGCATGGACGACCTGACGGGCGCGGCGATGCCCGGGCTGTCCGCCAGCCCGCTCGACGTTGAGGCGTGGTGGGAGGACCGTCCCGCGCGAGTGTGGGTGGCCCGCCGTCTGTACGACTACTCTCACCTGCCCCGTGTCAAGGACTCACTGACCCGCCCTTGGGTCCTGACGGGGCAGGAGAGGGGCCGCGGCCCCGACAACGAGCCGCTGGTCCGGGGCGTCGAGCCGCTGGGCTGGATCGATGATCGCGTCATCGCCGAAGCGGACGCCGTCATCACCCGCCAGCCCGGCAGCTGGGGTCCCGTACGCCGGGACGGCAGCGCGCTGTGACGCCCCGCCGCCGAGCCGCCGCTCGGGCTCACCCTCGCTATACGGTTACGTATAGACGGAAGTCACCCCGCATATACGGCTCCGTATGGAAGGCTCGGGGAGACGTGAGGGGAGACACCATGGGCGTGACCCGGACACCTCGCGACAGGTGGATCGAGGAGGGGCTGCGCGCGCTCGCCGCCGGCGGCCCGGATGCGGTCCGGATCGAGTCGCTGGCGCAGGCGCTCGCCGTCAGCAAGGGCGGCTTCTACGGGTACTTCGGCAACCGAGAAGCGCTGCTCACCGAAATGCTCGACACGTGGGAGCGTACGGTCACGGACGACGTCATCGAGCGGGTGGAGCGCGATGGGGGAGATGCCAAGGCCAGACTGGAGCGGCTGTTCCTCATCGCCTCGGCCGGCCAGGGACCGGTGACGGGCACCGCCGCCGACCTCGCGGTCCGCGACTGGGCACGGCGCGACGAAGCCGTCGCACGGCGGCTCCGCCGTGTCGACAACCGGCGGATGGCGTACCTGCGTTCCCTCTTCGGCGCCTTCTGTACCGACGAGAACGATGTCGAGATCCGCTGCATGCTCGCCGTCTCCCTGCGGATCGGCAACCACTTCATCGCCGCCGAGCATGGCGGCGGCAGCCGTGCGGAGGTATTGGAACTGGTCAGGAAATGGCTCCTCGGGTAGCGCCTGCTGGCAGCACCGTCCGCACCGGCGCGGCCGGTGGCCGAACGCATCGCCGGTGACCATCCTGCTTGGAGCAGGTGGACGGCCGCATGCCGGAACCTGCGGCCTCGGCGGTGCGGGGAAGCGCGCAGCAGCACGATCGAGGGGCAGGATGTTCGGGTGAGTCAGGTGTGGGTGTGGCGACGGATCTACCGGTGGGTGCCCGCCGGGGTGCTCGTGCTTGCCGTCGGGCTGGATCTGCTCGCGCGTCATTGGGTTTCCACAGCACCTCTGCTCGCCGTGGCGCCGGTGGTGGCCGCGCCGGTGCTGGAGCCGCTGACCATCGTGGCCGTCGGCGCCGCGGCCATGGCCGCGCACGCCGGGCTGGCCTACTCGAGCGGCACGTTCGGGCCGCAGAGCGGTATCGGCATCCAACTCACCCTGGTGGCCATCACCGCGCTGGCGGTCGGGCTGAACCGGACCATGCGCTCGCACCATGCCACCGCCGACAAGGCCCGGCACGCCGCCCAGGTGGCCCAGCAGGCGGTACTGCCCACTCCGCCCGAGCGCACCGGGGGCCTGCACGTCGTGGCACGGTACGTCCCCGCCGACGAGACGGCCCTCATCGGGGGCGACCTGTACGTGGTCCAGGAGACGCCGTACGGGGTGCGCGCGATGATCGGTGACGTACGCGGCAAGGGACTGTCCGCCATCTCGGTGGTCAGCGCGGACATCGGTGCCTTCCGCTACGCAGCGGACCACTGCGCGGACCTGCTCACCGTGGTGGAGTCACTGGAGGAGACGCTCGCGAGGGAGGGGCAGCGGCAGGGCGGACTGGAACAGACCGAGGGGTTCACCACCGCGCTGCTCGTCGAGTTCGCCCCGGACCTGGAGCAGGTCCGGCTGGTCAACCGTGGCCATCCGCCGCCGCTGCTCCTGGATCCGGCGGGCTATGCCCAGGTGCTGGAGCCCCGCCAGGAGGCGCCGCCGCTGGGGATCACGACCCTCGGCTCCTGGATCTCGCCCGTGGAGACCTACGACCTCCCGCCGGGCGGGACACTGCTGTGCTTCACCGACGGCGTCACCGAGGCACGGGACCGGAGCGGCACCTTCTACGACCCGGCCGACCGGGTCTCCCAGATGCTGGACGCCTACCGGCGCAACACCGGCTACCCCGCGGATCCGCACACCGTCCTCGACTTCCTGGTCACCGACGTACACCGGCACAGCGCCGGACCCGCCCAGGACGACCAGGCGCTTCTCGCCCTCACCCGCCCCGCCCGCCGCAGCGACCTCCTGACCGAGATCCCGCCGCTCTCATCCTGACGCCGCGACGGCTTCGTCCACGGTGTCGGTGAGGCCGAGGCGGAGATGTTCGACGTGGTACAGCGCTTGGTCGAGCAGGGCGGCGACATGGTTGTCGTGCAGCGTGTAGACCACGGAGCGGCCCTGCCGGGTGCCGGTGACAAGGCCGAGATTGCGCAGCAGCCGCAGCTGATGGGAGCAGGCGGACTGCTCCATACCGACGGAGGTGGCCAGTTCCGTTGCCGCGCACGGCCCTTCGCGCAGTCGGGCCAGGATCAGCAGCCGTGACGGTGTGGCAAGGGCCTGCAGGGTGGTGGCGACCTGCGACGCGTTTTCCGAAGTGAGGCGGGTGCGCGGGGTGGCGTCGGCTTCGGGGGTGTTCGCTCCATGGCCCATGGGCTCCATCCTACGGAGGTGAACACATGAATGGCTGTTCAAGCGTTCCTGTATGGTGAGGGGGTCGCTTCTCACCCCAGCGAAGGGCGTCTGTCCGCCATGACCTCCACCCTGACCAAGCCCTCTGCGTCTTCGGTCGCCCCGCCGGTCGCGCCGCGGCGTCGTACTCGTGTGCTGGCGCTGCCCGAGGCACGCTGGGCGCTCGCCGCGCTCGTGCTGTTCCTGCTCGCGCTGCCGCTGAGCCTGCTGGGTGCCCCGGTGTGGACCTGGGCCCCGCTGTTCGCCGCCACCTACGTCACCGGCGGCTGGGAGCCGGGCTGGGAGGGGCTCAAGGCCCTCAAGGACAGAACGCTTGACGTGGATCTGCTGATGGTCGTCGCGGCGCTCGGTGCGGCGGCGATCGGACAGGTACTGGACGGCGCGCTGCTGATCGTCATCTTCGCCACCTCCGGCGCCCTGGAGGCCGTCGCCACCGCGCGGACGGCGGACTCGGTCCGCGGCCTGCTCGATCTCGCTCCGGCGACCGCGACCCGGCTGCTGCCCGACGGCGGCGAGGAGAGCGTTGCGGCCCGGTCCCTCGCGGTGGGCGACGTGATCCTCGTACGCCCCGGAGAGCGGGTCGGCGCCGACGGCCAGGTCCTCGACGGGGAGAGCGACGTGGATCAGGCCACCATCACCGGCGAGCCGCTGCCGGTCACCAAGCAGACCGGGGGCGAGGTGTTCGCCGGCACCGTGAACGGCACCGGAGCGCTGCGGGTCCGGGTGGAGCGCGATCCGTCCGACTCGGTGCTCGCCCGGATCGTGGCCATGGTCGAGGAGGCGTCCGGGACCAAGGCCCCCACCCAGCTGTTCATCGAGAAGGTGGAGCAGCGGTACTCCCTCGTCATGGTGGCCGCCACGCTCGCCCTCTTCGCGGTGCCCCTCCTGCTCGGCGCAGCGCTTCAGCCGACGCTGCTGCGCGCGATGACGTTCATGATCGTCGCCTCACCGTGCGCGGTGGTACTGGCCACCATGCCGCCGCTGCTCTCCGCGATCGCCAACGCCGGTCGGCACGGTGTGCTGGTGAAGTCCGCGGTCGTCATGGAACGCCTCGGGCAGACCGACACGGTCGCCTTGGACAAGACCGGCACCCTCACCGAAGGCACCCCGCACCTGGCCGAACTGCACCCGCTGCCCGGCTCCGGGCTGACCGAGGAGGCGCTGCTGAGCCGGGCAGCCGCAGCCGAGCGGGCCAGCGAGCACCCGCTGGCCCGCGCCGTCGTCGACGCCGCCCGCTCCCGCGGCCTCCCGCTCCGGACCGCCGACGACTTCGCCTCCACCCCCGGCCTCGGCGTCACCGCAACCGTCGACGGCCACCGCATCCAGGTCGGCGCCCCCGGCCGCCTCCTGCACCACGACCCCCGCCCGGCCGACAACGCCGGGTCCGGAACGCAGCGGCAGCCGGAGGACGCCGCCCACGAGAAGGTGCGGGAGTTGGAGGAGGCCGGGCGTACGGCTGTGGTGGTGCTCGTCGACGGCCGCCCGGTCGGGGTGCTGGGCATCGCCGACCGGCTGCGGCCCGATGCAGCAGAGGCGGTGTCCGCGCTGACGTCCCTCACCGGCGCCTCGCCGGTGCTGGTCACCGGCGACAACGAACGTGCCGCCGCGCTCCCGGCGGCGCGGACCGGCATCACCGATGTCCGCGCCTGCTTGTTGCCGCAGGACAAGGTCTCCGCCGTCCGGGAGTGGGAAGCGGCCGGGCGCCGGGTGCTGGTCGTCGGCGACGGCGTCAACGACGCGCCCGCGCTGGCCGCCGCACACACCGGCATCGCCATGGGCAAGGCCGGATCCGACCTCGCGCTGGAAACCGCCGACGCCGTGGTGGTCCGCGACGAACTCGCCGCCATCCCCACCGTCGTCAACCTCTCCCGCACCGCACGCCGCCTCGTCGTGCAGAACCTCGTCATCGCCGGCGCCTTCATCGCCGTGCTGGCCGCCTGGGATCTGCTCGGCACCCTCCCGCTGCCGCTCGGCGTCGCCGGCCATGAGGGCTCCACCGTCCTGGTCGGCCTCAACGGGCTCCGCCTGCTGCGCGACGCGGCCTGGCATCGCGCCCGTCTCCGGTCCGAACGGTGAGCGACCTAGCGGAACCTGGCCGCTTTCGCGGTGAGTTGGCGGTCGAGGTAGTCCGCCGCATCCGCGGGCCGCATCCGGGCGAGGGCGACCAGGCCGGTGATGACCACGTCCGCCACCTCGGCGTGCACGTCCTCCCAGGAGTGGCTGTACCCCTTGCGGGGATTGGTGCCCTGGACGCCGATGACGGCCTGGGCCGCCTCGCCCGTCTCCTCCGAGAGCTTCAGCACCTGCAACGTCCACTGCTGCTCCCGGTCCAGGCCACGCGCATCGCTGTGTGCGTCGAAGGTACGGGCGAGGCCCTCGATGGTCGGCCAGACACCGCGTGCTGTCCCGCTGTCGCGTCCGGCCGACGGGGAAGCGGAGCCGTCCCCCGACTCGCCGACCGTCGGAGCAGCCGACAGGCCGGCCGTGTCGTCGGACGCGGGGGAGTACGTACGCAGCGGCGGCAGACCGGGCAGGGCGCCGGGCCACACCGCCTCCAGCGCCTGGGCCGAAGGTGCGAAGACCGGCCCGAGCGTGCCAAGGGCGCCCGGGTCGTGCCACTCCCACCGCCGGAAGCGGTCCGGCTCGGGGCAGGGAGACGTCAGCGTGCCGGACCAGGCGTTGACGCACACCACGGCGGACACCCGCGGCACTCCGTCGTTGTCGTCCAGCAGGATCGTCCGCAGCTGCGCATCCTCGACGCCGGCGCGCAGTCCGGTCTCCTCCGCCAACGCGCGGACCGCTGTGGCCTCGAAGGACTCGCCGGGCTCGGTACGGCCGCCGGGCAGCTCCCACATGCCTTCGACGGACCGCCCCAGCAGCACCCGGCCGCTGCCGTCGGTGACGACCGCACACGCCCCGGCCACCGCACACGGAACCGGCCGGCCCTTCTCCGCCGCTGCGAAGGAGTGCGGCGCACCCCGCAGCACCAGCATCGCGAGACCGCCCGCGTCGAACCGCTCCACGTGCCCCCAGCCCTCCGCCAGCAGGCCGATCTCGTCCTCGTCCAGGGCGATGTCCCGCCGCTCCGGGGACACGCGCTCCGCGAGCGGAGTGATCACCACCAACGCACCGCCGGGCCGCAGCCGTTCACCGAGCCCGCGCAGGACACGAGCGCGGTCCCGCAGAAAGGGGTAGGCGAGCCGCAGAGTGATCAGGTGGTAGCCGCTCTCGCGCAACTCGGCGAAGTCGTCGTGCTCGACGTCCAGCCGTAGCCACCGCACCTTGTCGCCCGCGGCGTGCTCCGCGCGGGCGCGGGTCAGCGCGCTTTCCGCCTGGTCGACGGCGTCCACCCGATAGCCGAGTCCGGCCAGAAAGTGGGCCAGTTCACCGGTGCCGCAGCCGACGTCCAGGGCGGTGCCATCATCGGGCGCCGGCAGATGCTCGGTGAGCAGCGCCCGTTCGGCATCGCCGAGCGGCCGGAAGCCACGGCCGTCGGCGTAGTGCCGGTCCCACTCCTGTGACGTGACGTAACCCAACGGGCTGCTCCTCACCTGTGCTGCGGCGGTCTGGTCTGCGGCGGTCTGTCGTGCGACGGGCTGTCCTGGGACAGTCCGTTCTGTGATGGCCTGTTCTGTGATGGCAGGCGTGAGCTGCTTTCCCCGCCAATGCGGCGCGGAACCCCCGGCGCAGGACGGGAGCGCAGTGTCGCGCTGTTCAGACCCGGGACTCGCGCGCCACGTCAGGCCCGGGACTCGCGTGCCACACCGGAGAGGACCGTGGTCACGGTTCTGCGGACGGCTTCGGCCTGCGGTGGTGCGCTTTTCCGGTCGGCGAACAGCAGGTGCCCGGCCCCGATCAGGGTGGGGGCGAGGGTGTCCACATCGGAGTCCGCTGCGATACGGCCGAGTTGGCGTTCGGCGGTGAGGTAGGAAGCGATCATGGCCGTGGCCTCCGCCAGCAACGGGATGCCCGTCGGCCTGGTACGCCGCAGCCGTGCGCGCAGCTCGTCCCGGGAGGTGACGAGGCTGACGATCGCCACCGCGACCGAGTTGAAGAGCTCCGTCAGCGCGCCGGTGAGGTTGTCGGCGACGGTGCTGCTCCCGGCGGAGTCGCGCAGGGCCGCAGCCTGGCTGTCGAGCCGGCCTACGCGGTCCTGCACGAGCTCGGTGAGGAAGGCATCGAAGTCGGCGAAGTGCCGGTGCAGTACGCCCTTGGCGCAGCCTGCCTCGGTGGTCACCGCCCGGCTGGTCAGCGCGTTCGGCCCGTCTCTGAGCAGGACGCGCTCGGCGGCGGCGAAGAGCTGCTCGCGCACGTCGCGGATGGCCACCCCTGTCGGCACCGTGCGGCTCCTCCTCGCCTCGTAGGCCCGTTCCCCCTGCCGGGGGTGGGCGCACGCCCACTGTAGTGCCGCGCGTTTCGGCGCCCGGCGGAGCCGATCGTCGTCGCCGGTGAGGAGTTGTGCGCGGCACCGGAAGCTGGTGCTGTCCCACCTCTTGACGCCCCGTGAAGCCGACCACATATTTACCTCTCAGTGCAACTGACCAGTAACTGCCGGGCAGTGTCACGCCTTTCCCCACTCACGAGAGGTACCGTCATGCGCTCACGCATGCCCAGCTGCCGCGCCAGAACGGCCGTTGCCCTCGCCACCGCCACAGCCGCCGTGACCACCGGCGCCGGGCTCGGTGCGAGCCCCGCGCTGGCGGACGACGTCACCGTGCACCGCTACGTCGCCCTGGGCGACTCCTATGCGTCCGGGGCCGGCGTACCGAACACGGTCGACGAGACCTGTTCGCGCTCCGACCGGAACTACCCCTCCGTGGTCAACAGCGCGCTCACCCCCGGCGCGCACAAGGACGTCACCTGCGGAGGAGCCACCACCGAAGACCTCAACTCCGCCCAGTTCCCGTCCGTCGCCCCGCAGTTGGACGCGCTGAGCGCCGACACCGATGTGGTCACCCTCACCATCGGCGGCAACGACATCGGCTTCGCCGACATCATCGTCCGCTGCGTCTCCCTCGGACTGCTCAATCCGCTCGGCTCGCCGTGCAAGAAGAGCTACACCTGGACCGGGCACGACGAACTCGCCGCCACCATCCAGAACACCGCGCCCAAGATCTCCAAGGCTCTCGACGACATCCGGGGACGCGCCCCGCACGCCAAGATCCTCATCACCGGCTACCCGGCGATCATGCCCGACGACGGCAGCAACTGCCCCTCCGTGGTCTCCATCGCCAAGGGCGACGCCCCCTGGCTGCGCGACACCCACAAGCATCTCAACACCATGATCGCCAAGCAGGCGGCCGAGCACGGCGCCGTGTACGTCGACACCTACTCCAAGTCCGTGGGGCACGACGTCTGCAAGCCGGTCGGAACCCGCTGGATCGAACCGCTCATCACCGACGCGGCGGCGCCGTTCCACCCCAACGCCACCGGTGAGAAGGCGATGGCCGACGCCGTCCTCGCCGCCAACCGCTGACCTGCGAACCGCAAGGCGCCACTCTCCGGCCCGCCTCCGGCCGCTGGGAGTGGCGCCTTGGCCTTGCGGTCGCTGCCGCGGCTGGACTTCGGCTCGATTCGCTCCACCAGGAAGGCGACCCTGCGAGTCAATGCATCCAGGGCTTCCGTGCCGTCGTCACCCGCTTCGACAAGAGGGCATACGCCTTCCACGGCACCGTGGCTGTTGCTGCCATTCGCTTCTGGATCCGCTCACGGCCCGCCGGGCAGTCAGTGCGTCGGCGGCTGCGCGAAGCGCAGCACATTGCCGTACGGATCGATGACCTCCAACGTCGGTCCGCCGGGTGCGTCCGGGTCGATGCCGGGACGAATCCGTGCGTCGGGCCGGGCGAGCAGTTCCTCGCGCAACGCGGACACGTCGGCGACCGGGAGCCACACCACACTGTGCGGGCTGCCATCGCCGTGATGCTCTGACAAGTGCAAGACGGCCGCTGACCGGGACACCTGCACGTAAAGCGGCAGTCCGGGCTCGAAGCGGTGCTCCCAGTCCACCGTGAAGCCCAGGTAATCGACGTAGAACGGCAGGGCCTCCGCAACGGACATCACCCGCAGAACCGGAACGCCCGGGCTGATGGCCGACGGGGCAGGGCGTCCCGACGGGCGCACCAAGGCAGCAAGGACGTTCCAGTCCTTGGTGCCCATTTGGTGTGCGATCACCTCGAGCGCGAGGCTGTGGGGGATGCTGAACCCTGCCGCAGCGAGATCGTCGCGCAGGAGCTTGGCAAGCTTCTTGGCGTGATCGGTACTTGTGGGTGCCATTGCGTCGGCCTTCCGCGCGGCCCGTCCTGCCGATGCTCGCATTGTCGGCCGGCGCCGCGATCGGTGAGCCGAGGAGAGACGACCCAACCAGTGCATTCACCCAACCCTGACGGGCGCGAGCAGCCGGCTGCACCAAGCCGACCCCGATGCTAGCGGTCAACGCGAACACAGCGCCACCAACACTCGTGCGCCGGAAGGGGCACACACTGGGCAGCCTCGTCGCAGCAACCCCGGACGTCCCGCTGAGACGTGCTCAGCCGGTGTCGAGACCGTCGATCAGCCGGTTGAGGAACCGGGTGAACATCGCTTCAGGGGTGAGCGGGCGGCCCGGCGCCGCGAGGACCTCGGCGAGTTCCGGATGGTGGCCGTCCGCGGCGACGGTGGCGAGGTAGCGGGCTTCGGCCGCGGCCCGTTCCGGCGGTCGCGCGGACCCGGCCTGAGTGAGCTCGTAACCGACGTACCCGGCCACGAACGCGGTGAGCTGCGCGAAGACCTCCAGCTTCGCGGCGCCGTCCAACCCGGTGGGCCGCAGGGCCGCGAGCGCGCGTTCCAGGAAGGCCAGCGCGTTCGGGCCCAGGGTGCGGCGGGTGGTCAGGGTGGCGGGCAGCCAGGGGTGCCGGAGCATCAGGGCGCGCTGGTCGTGGGCGACGGCCTTGAGGTCGGCCCGCCAGTCGCCGGTGGGGGCGGCTTCCGCCGGGAGTTCACCGCTGACGTGGTCGATCATGAGCTCCAGCAGCGTGTCCTTGTCGGGCGCGTAGCTGTAGAGCGACATCACGCCGGCTCCGACCTCGGCGGCGACCCGCCGCATGGTGACCGCGTCCAGCCCTTCCGTATCCGCCAGAGCGACGGCTGCCGAGGTGATCGCCTCGCGGCTGAAGGCGGGTCGACGGCCCCGCCGCGGCCGGTCCGGGGTCAGCCAGAGCTGTTGCGGGTCGACGCCCGTACCGCCGGAGTCGCCACCACGCGTCACGTCCCCGGGCTCCCTTCTCCGCGCCGATGCGTCCTGCGGAAGACATCCAACTTGCGGAAGACATCCAAGCATCTACTATTCTCGTACGTCGTACGAGAATAGTGGAGGAAGCGATGACGTCAGCCACGCACGAGGCCGCATCCCGGCCGGCCTGGACGCCGCCGAAGGGGAAGCCGCCGCTGTCCGCACGGATGCTGCGCGCGACCTGGCGCCGCCTCCCCGCCAAGCAGCACGAGGTCGGCCGGGAGCCTGGCCTGGTGGTGCCGGCCGCCGACGGCAGCCCGCTGATCACGGACCACTACTTCCCCCGCACGCCGGGCGACTTCCCCACCCTCCTGGTGCGTTCGCCCTACGGCAGGGGAGTGCCCTGGTCGCCCATGTACGGGATGCTCTTCGCCGAACAGGGCTTCCATGTGGTGCTGCAGAGCTGCCGGGGTACCGGCGGTTCCGGCGGCCGGTTCGATCTGTGGCGCAACGAGGCGGCGGACGGCCATGCGACGGTGGCCTGGCTGCGGGACCAGCCCTGGTTCGACGGAAGGCTGGGCACGGTCGGACCCAGCTATCTGGGCTACACCCAGTGGGCGCTCGCCCTCGACCCGCCGCCCGAACTGAAGGCGATGGCGGTCCAGGTGGGACTCCACGACCCCTACGCCCTCTTCCATGCGGACGGGGTACCCCGCCTGGAGAACGCCCTCCTCGTCGGCGTCGGCATGACGTACCAGCACCAAGGCGTGGCCGCCTTCGCCCGGGCGACGCTGCGCCTCCAGCGCCGGCTGCGGGACCTCGCCACCGCGCGGCCCCTGCGCAGCGGGTACGTCTCCGCCCTCGCGGAGGACGTGCCCTGGCTGGACGAAGTGCTGACACACCCGGACGCCGACGACCCGTACTGGCGCGGTGCGTCCACGGCCGAGGCCGCCGAGCGGCCGGCGGTGCCCATCAGCCTGATCACCGGATGGCACGACGCCCTGGTCGACCAGACCTTCGAACAGTACGGCCGACTGCGCCGGGCCGGGTGCGAGAGTGCCCTGCTCGTGGGCCCTTGGACGCACACGTCCGCGCTCCAGCAGGGCTGGCCCCAAGTGTTCGCGGAGAGCCTTGCCTGGCTGCGTGCCCACCTGTACGACGACCGCTCCGGGCTGCGCCCCTCCCCGGTACGCGTCCACATGGGAGGCGAGGACGCCTGGCAGGACCTCGACGCCTGGCCGCAGTCCCCGGCCACCACGTGCTGGTTCCCCACCGCGGACCGCCACCTCACCTTGCAGCCCCCCACCGACTCCGCGCCCGTGGCCTCCTTCTCCTACGACCCGGCCGACCCGACCCCGTCCCTCGGCGGCCCCTTGCTCTCCCGTACGGCCGGACCCCGCGACAACGCGGCCCTGGAGTCCAGGGAGGACGTGCTGACGTTCACCGGCCCGCCGCTGGCGGAACCCGTCGACATCGTCGGCCCTGTCTCCGCCCGGCTGAGTGTCGCCACCGACACCGGACACGCCGACGTCTTCGCCCGCCTGTGCGACGTGGACGCACAGGGCCGTTCGACCAATGTCTGCGACGGGCTGGCCCGGATCCGCACGGGAGGGGAGGAGCCTGCGGAGGTCACCGTCGCGATGAGCTCCACCGCCCACCGGTTCGCCGCAGGGCACCGCATACGGTGGCAGCTCAGCGGAGGCGCCCATCCCCGCTTCGCCCGCAACCCGGGCACCGGGGAGCCCGCACTCGAAGCCACCGACCTCGCACCGGTGCGGATCACCTTCCACGCGCCCTCGGCACTGCTGCTGCCCGAGTCCTCGGCCACTACAAGCCTGCCCGAGTCCTCGGCCACGACAGGCAGTTCGTGATCCACGGCGTCACCGGGTGGCGGTCCGCTCAGCCTCGGCGGTTGCCGACGGCGTCGGCGGTGCGCCCCTCCGTGCGGAACTCCAGGTGCCCCTCCGCAACATCGACCAGCAGCCGGGTGCGCGGTTCGAGGTCGCCGCTCAGCAGCATGCGGGAGAGCCGGTTGTCGACCTCGCGCTGGATCGTCCGGCGCAGCGGGCGGGCACCGTACTCCGGCTGGTAGCCCCGGTGGGCGAGCCAGTCGACGGCTGCGGGGGAGAACTCGATCTCCAGGTCCTGGGCGTGCACCCGGCGCCGGGTCTCCTCCAGCAGCATGTCGGTGATCCGCCGCAGCTGTTCGTCGTCGAGCTGCCGGAAGACCACGATCTCGTCGATACGGTTGAGGAACTCCGGCCGGAAGTGTTCGCGCAGCGGTCGCAGCACCCTCTCGCGCCGGGCGTCCTCGTCCCCCTCCCCGCCACCGCCGAAGCCGAGGACGGCGCCGCGCCCGGTGATGGCTTCCGAGCCGAGGTTGCTGGTCATGACGATGACGGTGTTGGTGAAGTCGACCGTACGGCCCTGCGAGTCGGTGAGCCGGCCGTCGTCGAGGACCTGGAGCAGCATGTTGAAGACGTCGGGGTGCGCCTTCTCCACCTCGTCCAGCAGCAACAGCGAGTACGGGTTGCGCCGCACCGTCTCCGTGAGCTGACCCGCCTCCTCGTGGCCGACGTATCCGGGCGGGGCACCCACCAGCCGGCTGACGGTGTGCCGTTCCTGGTACTCGCTCATGTCCAGCCGCACCATCTTCTCGTCGGTGCCGAACAGCGCCTCGGCCAGCGCCCGGGCCAGCTCCGTCTTGCCGACCCCGGTGGGCCCCAGGAAGAGGAAGCTGCCGATGGGTCGGTCCGGGCTGGAGAGTCCGGAGCGGGAACGCAGCACCGCGTCGGCGACCGCCGTGACCGCCTCGTCCTGCCCGATTACCCGCTGCTGCAACCGCTCCTCCAGGCCCAGCAGCCGGTCCTTCTCCTCCTGGGTGAGGTTGCTGACGGGGATGCCGGTCTGGTGGGAGATGATGTCGGCGATGTCCTCGACGGTCACCTCGGCGATCCGGTGGTGGCCGGCCCGTGGCTCCTGCTTGTGGCTGTCCCGGTCGATGGCCTCCTCCAGCTCGGTGAGCCGGTCGCGCAACTGCTTGGCCCGCTCGTAGTCCTCGGCGGCCACCGCCTGGTCCTTGTCGCGGCGCACCTGCTCGGCCTCGCGCTCCAGCGCCCGTACGTCGGTGCCGCGGGTCGCGGTGCGCAGCCGTACCCGGGCGCCCGCCTGGTCCAGCAGATCGATGGCCTTGTCCGGGAGATAGCGCCCCGTCAGATAGCGGTCGGACATCTCCACCGCCGCGATCAGCGCCTCGTCGGTGTAGCGCACCTGGTGGTGGGCCTCGTAGCGGTCCCGCAGCCCGCGCAGGATCTCGATGGCGTCTGCCACGGTGGGCTCCGGGACGAGCACGGGCTGGAAGCGGCGGGCCAGTGCCGCGTCCTTTTCGATGTACCGGCGGTGCTCCTCCAGCGTCGTGGCCCCGATGACATGCAGCTCACCCCGGGAGAGCGGCGGCTTGAGCATATTGCTCGCGTCCATCGAGCCGCTCTCCCCGCCGCCGCCCGCGCCGACCACGGTGTGCAGCTCGTCGATGAAGACGATCAGCTCCTCGGTGTGGGCGCGGATCTCGTCGATGATGCCGGTGAGCCGCTCCTCGAAGTCGCCGCGGTAGCGGGTGCCGGCCACGACGCTGCCGAAGTCGAGCTGGACGACGCGCCGGCCCAGCAGGTTGTCGGGCACGTCCCCGTCGGAGATGCGCTGGGCCAGCCCCTCCACGATGGCGGTCTTGCCGACGCCCGCCTCGCCGATCAGTACCGGGTTGTTCTTCCCGCGCCGGGCCAGCACCTCGACCGTCTGCTCGATCTGCTCGTCCCGGCCGATGACCGGGTCGATCCGGCCCTCGCGGGCCAGCTCGGTCAGGTCACGGCCGTACTTGTCGAGGTTCGGGGTGTTGCTGGGACGCGGCTCCTGGCCGCGCGCGGGCGCCTCCGTGCCGCCGCCCTGTCCGGCGCTCGGTCCGCCACGCGGACCGGCGGAGCGGGGATCGAAGTGCGCCGAGTTGAGGATCTGGCCCGCCGTGGAGTCCCGGTTTGCGGCGAGCGCGACCAGCACATGTTCGGCACCGATGTAGGAGGCGCCGCGCGAGCGGGCGATCTCGTGCGCGTCCATGAGCGCCCGCTTCACCGCGGGGCTGACGGACAGCGAGTTGCGGGGTTGTCCTTCGCCCACCTCGCGGTCGATCTCGGCGGCGAGCGCGTCGGGGTCGGCACCGGCCCGGGCCACCATGCTGCGGGTCGGCTCGGCGGTGAGCGCCGCGCGCAGCAGATGCTCGGTGTCCAGATCGTTGCTGCCGTGCTCGGCCGCGTACGACGCCGCATCGGAGACGAGCTGCCGCGCCGGCTCGCTCATCAGCCGGAGGAAGTCGTTGTAGCGGGGGTCGCTGTACCGCCCGCCGCTGCCGGACCGGGCGCCGCCGAGGAAGCGCGCGATGAACTCCTCGAACGGGTCCCGACCGAAGTCCCCGGGACCCATGTATCCGCTGGTCATAGAGGATCCGTCCCGCTGACCCGACCGAGCCGGGCCACGCTGTGCTGTGACGAGTGGCTACTGGTGCGGGGGTTCCCAGGTGTGCCCGTATGACACGTGGCCGGCCCCTGACCAGGCGAACAGCACGGTCACGACCGGCAGACACGTCCGGCAACTCCGTGCAGCAAGGAGTAGCGCTCGGTAGCCGCCCACAGGGTGCCGGGGCTGCAGTTCGGCGGGCTGTGGCGACGTCCGGGTGGTTCCGGGGCCGTGGACGGCTCCGACACGGACCCGGCGGGGTACCGGTGCCCAGGACAGAACCAGGACCGAACAGCAGAGGTATCGCTGATCGTCTCCCGTTACCGAGCAACGAGCGGGAGAGCCGGCTGCGGGGCGGAGGACGTGCTGTGGTGACCCGGTGGCGGCCACGCGTGCGGCACCCGGCGCAGATGGTCGTGGCCGGCTTCGCCATGGCGATCGGGTTCGGGACCGGACTGCTGTTGCTGCCCGCCGCCAAGGCCGGGACCGACTCGGCGTCCCTCCTGGAGGCGCTGTTCACCTCCACCTCAGCGGTGTGCGTGACCGGGCTGGTCGTGGTCGACACCGCCGACTACTGGAGCGGTTTCGGGCAGACGGTGATCCTGGCGCTCATCCAGGTCGGCGGTCTCGGGATCATGACCTTCGCCTCCTGGCTGGTGCTGCTGGTCTCCCACCGTCGTATGGGACTGAAGGCCCGCCTCACCGCCGCCACCGAGACCAGGACGCTGGGCCTGGGCGACGTCCGCTTGGTCGTCGCGCGGGTGGTCAAGGTCAGCCTGCTGCTGGAGGTCGTCACCGCCGCGATCCTGACCGTACGGCTGGGTGTCACCTACGACGAGCCCTGGCCGCGAGCGGTGTGGCTGGGCGTCTTCCACGCGGTCTCGGCGTTCAACAACGCCGGGTTCTCGCTGTACTCCGACAGCCTGATCGGCTTCGTCACCGACCCCTGGATCTGTCTGCCCGTCGCGGGTGCGGTCATCGCCGGAGGGCTCGGCTTCCCGGTGCTGTTCGAACTGCGCCGCAGATTCCGCAGACCGCGCACCTGGTCGCTGCACACCAAGATCGTGCTCGGCGCGTCGGCGATCTTCCTGGTGGGTGGCAGCGCCTACGTCACCGCGCTCGAATGGCGCAACCCGGCGACCCTGGGCCCGCTGGACGTACCCGGGAAACTCCTGGCCGGATTCTTCCAGGGCGTCATGCCGCGCACCGCGGGCTTCAACAGCGTCGACGTCGCACAGCTGAACCCGGCCACCTGGCTCGGGATGGACGTACTGATGTTCATCGGCGGCGCCAGTGCCGGCACCGCGGGCGGCATCAAGGTCACCACCTTCGCCGTGCTGTTCTTCGTCATCTACGCCGAGATCCGTGGCGAAAGCGCGGTCACCATCTTCAGCCGCCGACTGCACGGCGACCTCCAGCGGCAGGCCCTGACCGTGGTCCTGCTGTCGGTGGCCGCCGTCGCCGTCTCGACGCTGGCCTTCGTGGTCTTCACCCGGCACAGCCTCGACCAGTCCCTGTTGGAGGTCACCTCCGCTTTCGCCACGGTCGGGCTGTCCACCGGCATCACCCCCGAGCTGCCCGGCAGGGAACAACTGTTGCTGACCGCGCTGATGTTCATCGGCCGCCTCGGTCCCGTCACCATCGCCTCCGCACTCGCCCTGCGGCTGCGTGTCCGCATGTACGACCTTCCCGAGGAGCGACCCGTCATTGGTTAGGAAACGCACCCCCAAGAACCGCCGCGGCTCTCGCCGGGACGCCGTGGTGGTCATCGGACTCGGTCGCTTCGGCCGCTCCCTGGCCCTCGAACTCGTGGACGAGGAGACCGAGGTCCTGGGCATCGACGGCGATCCCGAAACCGTGCAGGCCCTCTCCGGCTCCCTCACCCACGCCGTGCGGGCCGACTCCACCAAGGAGGACGCCCTGCGCCAGCTCGGGGTCCATGAGTTCGACCGCGCCGTCGTCGCCATCGGCACCGACCTGGAAGCCAGCATCCTCACCGCCTCGCTGCTGATCTCCTTCGGCATCCAGAACGTGTGGGCCAAGGCCATCAGCGAGGCGCACGGCCGCATCCTCACCCAGCTCGGCGTCCAGCACGTCGTCTATCCCGAGCACGACATGGGCAAGCGGGTCGCCCACCTCGTACGCGGCCGGATGCTCGACTACATCGAGTTCGAGGACGACTTCGCCATGGTCAAGACCGGCCCGCCCGCCGAGATCCTCGGCCTTCCGCTGTCCCGCAGCGCCGTCCGCTCGCGCTACGGCATCACGGTCGTCGCCATCAAACGCCCCGGCGAAGGCTTCACGTATGCCACTCCGGACACCGTCGTGCAAGCGGACGACACCGTCATCGTGGCCGGTCGCACCCGGGCAACCGAACGCTTCAGCGAACTGCACTGACGGGAGGACCGCCGTCCGCAGGGCTCATGCTCCCGTGCCATGCCGGCGAGCCCGCTTCCTGCCGTGGACCGACAGCCCCGGCAGGCTGGGCAGCACCGGGACTGTCGGCCCGCGCAGCCTAGAGACCGCACAGCCGTACGCAAAAGGGGCGCACCGGTAGGCCGCCTGCATCCGGGTCTTCCGCGCTGGACGTGCGGTCATGGCCGTGGGCGGGGACGCCGGGAGACCGGTGGCCGACGTGTGGGGGTCCCCGGCCCCTCGGAACCGGAGGGTCCGGCAGGTGGATCGGACGCCGCGGCCGAGGGACGGTCGGGCGACGCAAAGACCCGGCGGTAGGCCCGGACGATGCTGCGGGTGCAGACCCGGCCGAACCATTGGATGACGGCACACAGCAGGAGGACGGCGATCGCTGCGGCGGCGTCCAGCCAGAAGTGGTTGGCCGTCACGACGATCACCACCAGCGTCAGCAGCGGGTGCAGGGTCACCAGCCAGCGCACTCGGCGCCGGCTCACCCGGATCACGACCACGGCGACGATCACCGCCCAGGCGACATGGACGGAGGGGACGGCGGACAACTCGTCGGCGACCACATGTCCCGGGCCGGTTTGGTAGACGGACTGCCCGTAGCGTTCAGCCGTGTCGGAGAACCCGAGCCACGTCACAAGGCGCGGCGGCGCCACCGGGATGAGCTGCAACAACAGCGACACGACCGTGACCACGACGACATAGGTGCGTACCCGCCCGTAGGCGGAGCGGTGCCGCCAGAAGAGCCAGACGAGCAAGGCCGCCATCGCACCGAAGTGCATCACCGCGTAGTAGAGGTTGGCGGCTTGCACCAGCCACGAGTGGGGGAGTACGGCCTGCTGCCAGTCCACCTCGTCGGGGAGCCGAAGGAGCTGCTCCCAGCGGTAGAGCCACACTGCTCGGTCGACGGCGGCGTCCAGGTTCCCGGCAGCCATCCGGGCCGGGATCTGCCAGACGAGGAAGACCGAGGAGATGATCGCGGCCTCCCGCAGCAGCACCGGAACGCGGGGCCAGCGCCAGTGCCACAGCGGCAGGCTCAGCGCCAGGAGGACCAGGGGCACTCCGGCGGACAGAAGCCAGGCCGTGGCTGCTCCCACCGTCAACGGCTCCCACTCCCTCCTGGCCCCCGGCGCCCGGTCGGTCCGGCCGCTGCACACCACGGGAACGGGGCACCCCCCGCCCCTCATGGTGACGGCAGGTTCGGACAACTCGGATGATTGGTCGGTACCCCGGTACTCCGCCGACTGCGAACGGGACACCCGAAAAGCGGACAGCAGGCGCTCACGCGGAGTGCGGCAGGCCGGGTCTGCGGTCATACTGAGGCACGGCAGAGCGGAACGGGACGCGGGTAAGTCGCTCCGGAGGGTCGAGCCATGACGAACCAGCAGCGCGAGGAAGCGTACCTTCGACAGACCGGGCGCAAAGAGCCGACTGCTCGACAGCGGCGCCGCATGCTCAAGAAGGCCCGACAGGGCAAGGAGTAGCCCGGCGGCCCGACGCGCCGGCCCCGCGCACAACGACCGCCGCCCTTTTTGTGGGGCCGTGGGCGGCGGATCTTGCCCCGCCCCTCTGTTGTTCCGGTGTTCCGGTAGGGGATGCCCCTGCCCGACGCACGCGGGATGCGGGTGGATCGTGGCCGGGCGCGTAGTTCCCCGCGCCCCTTCGGGGCGCCGGATACGCAAGCTCCGCGAGGAAGGAGAGCGAGGTGGCGATGGCTGTGCGGGCGCCCTGGGCGGTTTTCGATCTGGACGGGACGCTGGCCGATGTCCGGCACCGGCTGCTCTTCCTCCAGCAGCGGCCCCGGGACTGGGACTCCTTCTTCCAGGCCGCGGTGGACGACCCGCCGCTGGCGAAGGGCATCGCTCTGGCGATGGAGACCGCCCGACGGTGCGAACTCGGGTACGTCACCGGGCGCCCGGAACGCTGCCGGGCCGACAGCGTGGAATGGCTGAAAACCCACGGCCTGCCCATCGGACGGCTCCTGATGCGGGCGGACGGCGACCGCCGTCCCGCGCGCGTCACCAAGCTGGAGCTGCTGCAGCAGCTGGCCCGGGAGCGCCCTGTGACGCTGGTGGTCGACGATGACGAGCAGGTCAACGCCGCGTATGAGAGCGCGGGTTTCCGGGTGTTGCGGGCCGACTGGATGACGGCGCCGGCGGTCCTGGAAGCGGTCCAGGAGCGGGAGGGACGGACGTGATGCCGGGCGCCCGCCGACGTGGAGGGCGACAAGGCGGGAGGGAGCGCTCCGCGGGGGTGACGGGCGCTGACCGTGCGCGGGGCCGCGCACAGGCGCATGCTGGGAGTCTCCGTCCGCCCGGCCGGCGCAGCGGCCCTCCGCTCCGCTCCACGTGAGGAGGCTCCCTGATGGCAGCGACATCTGACGGCGACGCTCCGAGGACGCTCGACCGGATCCGGGCCGACGCGCTGCCTCTGACGGGTACTGATTCGCTCGATCCGCTGCTGGAGCACATCGGTGACTCCCGCTACGTGCTGGTGGGCGAGGCATCCCACGGCACCACGGGCTTCTACCGGTGGCGCGCGCTGCTCACCCGCCGGCTGATCGAGGAGAAGGGCTTCTCGTTCGTGGCGGTCGAGGGGGACTGGCCCGACTGCCAGGCGCTGCACTGCGCCGTCACGGCTGCGCCGGGAGCCCCCGCGGATCCGGTCGAGGTCCTGGAGAACTTCGACCGGTGGCCGACGTGGATGTGGGCCAACTCCGAGGTGGCGACGTTCAGCCGCTGGCTGCGCGACTACAACACGACGGTGGCACCCTCCCGGCCGGTGGGCTTCTTCGGACTGGACGTGTACTCGCTGTGGGAGTCGCTGCGAGCTGTCCTCGATCATCTGCGGGAGCACGTGCCGGACCAGGTGGAGGCCGCGCTGGAGGCGTACCGCTGCTTCGAGCCGTACGCGGCGGACCCCGAGACCTACGCCATGGCCACCCGCCTGGTGCCGGCCGGCTGCGAGCGGGAGGTCCTCGGTCTGCTGACCCGGCTGCGTGGCCGGGCCGGGGCGGCACGGACGGCGGACGGGAGCCTGGCCGACTTCGCCGCCCGGCAGAACGCCGAGGTGCTGGCCGGAGCCGAGCGGTACTACCGCGCCGTGATCGGCGGCGGCCCGGAGGCGTGGAACATCCGCGACCACCACATGGCCGACACCCTCGACCGGCTGATGGAGCACCACGGACCCGACGCGAAGGCGGTGGTCTGGGCGCACAACACCCATGTCGGCGACGCACGGGCGACGGACATGGCCGATGTCGGCATGGTCAACCTCGGCCAGCTCGTCCGTGAGCGCCACGACGCGGAGGGCGTCACCCTGGTGGGCTTCAGCTCGTACCAGGGCTCGGTCGTCGCGGCCCCTCGCTGGGCGGACACGCCGCGGGTGATGCGCGTACCGCCGGCCAACGAAGGCAGCCTCGAGCACGTTCTGCACCTCGCTCTGGCGGACCGCCCGCTCACGGAGCGTTCTCTGGAGGACGGGCGGGCGCTCTTCCTCATCCCGCGCGGTCACCGCAGCGGGGTGCCCATCAATGGCGGCTCCGAGTGGCTGTGGCGGCGCCTGGAGCACCGGGCCGTCGGCGTGGTCTACGACCCACGGCGCGAAAGGTGGGGCAACTACGTGCCCACCGTGCTGGGGGAGCGCTACGACGCTCTGCTCCACCTCGACCACTCCGAGGCCCTCACCCCTCTGCCGTCCGCACCCGTCGGCGAGGGCGAGCAAGTCACCTGGCCCAGCGGGGTGTAGCGGGCAGCGTCAGCCGGTCGCCGACCGGCCGCCGAACGCGCCGAGGGTGCGCTCCAGCAAGGGGAGTGCGCGTACCACCCGGCGGCTGCGGATCAGCGCGTCCCAGGCGGGTTCGAACTTCTTCCAGCCGCCCGCGTACGCCAGGTGCCGCAGCCGTTCGTGCCCGCCGGGCTGGACCGCGGCACCCCGCCAGATGTTCCGCCAGCGGTAGAAGTCGCGGTACGCACGCCAGTAGCCGTCCTCCAGCTGACGGGCCGTCATGCCGCGTGGCCGGAAGACGACATGGCGGGTGTCGTACAGGTCCCAGTCCTGGTGGAGTATCCGGTCCTCGGCGGCCAGTTGCCGCCACAGACCGGTGGAGGGGTACGGGGTCATGATGTGGAACGTGGCTGTCTCGATGCCCTGCTCCACGGCCCACTCGACGGTGCGGTCGAAGACGTCTGGGCCGTCCTGGTCCAGCCCGAAGACGAAGCTGGCGTTGACCATGACTCCTGCGTCGTGGAGGCGGCGGACGGCGGCGGAGTAGTCGCGGCCGATGTTCTGGTTCTTGCGGCGCTCGGCGAGATTGGCGTCGTTGACCGTCTCGAACCCGACGAAGAGGCTGCGCAGCCCGGCGGCCTGCGCCCGCTCCAGCAGATCCGGCTCCAGTACGGACTTCACGGTGGCGGCCGCCTGCCACAGCCTGCCCATACCGGCCATGCCGTCGAACAGAGCGGTGGCGAACCGGCGGTTGCCGAGCAGATGGTCGTCGAGGAAGTACAGATGCCGCCCCGGCAGCCGGTCGATCTCGGCGAGCGCGTCGTCGACCGCCTGGGTGTAGAAGGACTTGCCGCCCTCGAAGAAGGCGTCCTTGTAGCAGAAGTCGCAGTGGTGCGGGCAACCGCGTGAGACCACCAGGGAGTTCGGCACCAGATACAGCTGCCGCTTGATCAGGTCGCGCCGCACCGGCGGCAGGCCCTCCAGCGTGCGCTGCGGCCCGGAGTCGTACCGCCGTGCGGGGACACCGTCCCGGAACTCCTTCAGGAACCGCGGCCAGGCGTCCTCACCCGGCCCGGTGAAGACGGTGTCGGCGTGCGCCGCGGCCTCGTCGGGCAGCGAGGTGACGTGCAGCCCGCCCATCGCCACGTGCGCGCCCCGGGCGCGGAAGTGGTCGGCTATCTCGTACGCACGCCGCGCCGAGGTGATGTACGGCTGAAGAACGAGCAGCTCGGGGGTCTCCAGGGCGGCGAGGTCGAGCCGCTCGACATGTTCGTCGTACAGCTCCACCTCGTCGTCGGGGCCGAGGTAGCCGGCCAGGGTGGCCAGGCCGAGCGGCGGGAAGAGGGAGTACTTGACGGGCCGGAAGAGCGGGCTGGTCGCCTCCGTCAGAGCGGGAAGAATCATCGTGACGCGCATAACCCATGGACAACGCCCGCCACCGCCCCGGTTCCGAAGCGGTGAGGTGCCGGCCCGGCGGCGCGGAGCTCAGAGGGTGCACCCTCGTCCCGCCGGACCGCGCTGAGCAGCCGGGTCATATCGCGCGGCATACTGGCGAAGTTGCTGATCAAGGCGCAAGTCGCCCTGCGCAGCGAACTCTCGACGCCGTCCTTCATGGCGAAGCTGACCCGCTGGAGCCAGGCAGATGCCCTTCCGTACGTCTCTCGAACAGCCCGGCCTGTCCCGCCGCTCGTTGGTGCTGGCAGCCGCCCTGCTGCCGCTGGCGGGATGCCGGACGGACCACCGTCCGGACTCGGACTCCAGGCCCTCCCCGACGCCCACTCGCCGCTCTCGGGCTGCACCGTCCGCGTCCGCGCACCGCGCGCGATTCGCCACGCTCGAGCGCAAGTACGGCGCCCGGCTCGGTGTGTACGCCCTGGAAACCGGCACCGGCGCCACGATGGCGTACCGCGCGGACGAGCGGTTCGCGTTCTGCTCCACCTTCAAGGCGTTCGCCGCGGCGGCCGTCCTGCACCGGAACCCCCTCGGTCACCTGGACAAACGTGTCAGGTACAGCAAGGCCGATGTCGACTCCATCTCGCCGGTCACCGAGAAGCACATCGCGACCGGGATGACCATCAGGCAGCTGTGTGATGCCGCCGTCCGCTACAGCGACGGCACCGCCGGCAATCTGCTGATGCGCGACCTCGGCGGCCCGAAGCAACTGACCGCCTATCTGCGCGGACTCGGCGACAAGGTCAGCCGTATGGACAACTACGAGCCCGAGTTGAACAGGGACCGGCCAGGGGACCCGCGCGACACCACCACGCCCGAGGCGATCGCCACCGACCTCCGCGAACTCGTGCTGGGTGACGCGCTGACCGGCGACAAACGCGCCCTGCTCAAGGACTGGCTCCTGAGCAACACCACCAGCGTGGGCGAGAAGCGCATCCGGGCCGGGGTTCCCCGGGGCTGGAAGGTGGCCGACAAGACCGGAACCGGCAACTGGGGCAGGGCCAACGACATCGCCGTCGTGTGGCCGCCCAACAAAGCCCCGCTCGTGATGGCTGTCCTGTCCGACCGGCCCGGATACGACTCCTCGCCCAAGGACGCCCTGATCGCCGAGACCGCCGAGCAGCTCGTGCGCGGTCTCAGCTGAGAGCGCTCGCTCGCTGCATGTGTACGTACAAGTCGGCCGGTTGCGTACCCCGGCCGACGCGTACGGGTCACCGGGCGGGGCATGAGGCGTGGCCCTCCGGGGCGCTGCGCGCCGCACTCCTCAGCCGCCGGCACATCGACCTCCACCCCGGGAGCCTCGCACTGCCGCGCCTGTCCCAACTCGCCCTCGGACGAGCAGCCGCAGTGGCCGGTCAACTCGTGGTGGCGGGGGGACGTATGTTCTCGCCGGGGTTGGTGCTCAGGGCCTCGGGCAGGCGCGGATGCACCTCGAAGAGACCGGCCAGGCCGGTGTGCTTGAGGATGCGCAGGAAGTGGCTGCTGCCGGTGACGAGCCGCAGTCGCCCTCCTCGCGCCAGGGTACGGTTTCTCGCCCGGCACAGAAGGCGTAGCCCGCTGCAATCCATGAAGGAAACGGACCGCAGATCGAGCACCAGATCGGGATGCGGCCCCGCGGTCAGCCGGTCGAGCCGGGCCGCGAGGAACGGCGCCGTACGGATGTCGATCTCGCCGCGCAGCTCCATGACAGTCACGCCGCCGTCGAGGCGTTCCGTGTGGCCGGGCGCGGACTCCAGGATGTTCTCGCACATGACCGAAGGAAAGCCGTGCCGGCAGGTCGCGCGGTAGGGCCGGTCGGTACCGCGCCTGTGTTCGGATGAGGCGGACGGCGCTCAGTTCCGCCGCAGGCGGCTTTCTCCGCCGGGGACGCGCCGCATCGGCCGGCCGGCGCCGTCCCGCTCACCGGAGTTGCCCACCACGGGGCGGAGTGCGGCCATGAGGTGGCCGGACGGGCTCTCTCCGGGACCTGCGGCCCCTGTCCTGCGGCCACTTCCCTGCCGACTCTGGGGGAGACCCCGATACGAGAGGTGGACGCCATGTCCCGCAATGTGACCGTGGGCCTCGACGGCTCGCCCGAAAGCCGGGCCGCCGCCGAATGGGCCGCGCGCGAGGCTCAGCTGCTCGGTCTGCCACTGCGGCTGCTCCACGTCCGCGAGCCGGCTCCCGCACCCTTTACGCAGACCCGGCTGCTGGTCGGTGCCGAGCCGCGGCAGCGCTGGACCGACCGGATGGCCGACGAGACGGCCGACGGCATCCGACTGCGCCATTCCGGACCGGAGGTGACCGTCGAACAGATCGAGGGCCCGCCCGCCGAGCTGCTGACGGCCGCGGCGAAGGACGCCGAACTGCTGGTCCTCGGCTCCCGCGGACTGAGCGGGATCGGCGGATTCCTGGTCGGCTCGGTGGGACTGGCCGTGGCTGCGGATGTCGAGCGGCCTGTGGTCTTCGTACGGGCCCGAGAACAGGCGTCCGACGAGCACGACATGGACCCCGCCGGTATCCCGTCCGCCGCGACCGCCTTCCGCCCGGTCGTCCTCGGGCTGGATGCCGACAGCCCCAACGACGCCGTGCTCGCCTTCGCTTTCGAGGAGGCCGCCCGGCGCGGCGCCGCCGTACGGGCCGTCCACGCCTGGAAGTTGCCGCCCTACTACGTCTACGGCATGTCCGCGGTGCTCGGTCTGCACAAGGAGCTCGCCCGCGAGAAGGCGGCCGAGATCACCGAGGCACTGCGCCCGTGGTGCCAGAAGTACCCGGATGTGGAGGTCATCGAGGAATCCCGGATCGGCAGCCCCGCCGACCACCTGGTCAAAGCCTCGTACGACGGTTCGCTGGTCGTCGTCGGCCGCCGCACCCGGCACGGCCGTGCCGGCGCCCGCGTCGGCTCGGTCACCCACGCGGTCCTGCACCACGCCGCCGTGCCGGTGGCCGTGGTCGCACACGGCTGAGGCGCATTTCGGCAGAGTCCGGCTCCGGGGCGGTCGCCCGCACACTCGGTGCGGCGACCGCCCCGCCCGTCACAGGGCCCGGTTGACCGCGGCAAGCACCGCCCGTACGGACGCGGTCAGCACGGAGGTGTCACGGCCCGCGCCCCAGCGCTCCTGGTCGCCGGTGCGGCAGGACGCGTAGGCCATGGCGGGGCTGTCCGGACCGGCCGTGGTGGCGTGCTGGACGAAATCCAGCACGGTGACGGACATCCCGGCGCCCTCCAGGGCGCGGGTGAAGGCGGACAGCGGACCGTTGCCGGTGCCCTCGTACCAGCCGGGCCGTACCCCATGGCCGCTCAGCCAGCAGGTGAACCGGTGCTCGCCGGGCGCTGTCTCCTCGGTGCTCCAGGACTCCAGCAGCAGCGACCCCGCCTCGCCGGGTTCCAGATACGCCGCCGAGAACAGCTCCCACAGCTCCTTCGGCGTCGCCTCGCGTCCGCTGTGGTCGGTGGCCTCCTGCACGATGCGGGAGAAGTCGGCGCGCAGCTGGGCGGGCAGCTCCACACCATGATGGGTGTACAGCAGATGGCCGATCCCGCCCTTGCCGGACTGGCTGTTGACGCGGATGACGGCCTCGTAACTGCGGCCCAGGTCCGCCGGGTCCACCGGCAGATACGGCACTTCCCAGGGCGCCTCCGCCTCGGACACCCCCAACTCGGCGGCCTGCCGCCCGTGGTGGGCGAAGCCCTTGCTGATGGCGTCCTGATGGGTTCCGGAGAACGCCGTGTGCACCAGTTCACCGCCGTAGGGATGGCGGGGGTGTACGGGGAGCTGGTTGCAGTGCTCGACGGTGCTGCGGACGGTGTCCAGCTCCGAGAGGTCGATCATCGGGTCGACGCCCTGCGTGTACAGATTGAGGGCGAGCGTCACCAGATCGACGTTGCCGGTGCGCTCCCCGTTGCCGAACAGACAGCCCTCCACGCGCTGCGCACCCGCCAGCACGGCCAGTTCGGCGCAGGCGACGCCGGTGCCGCGGTCGTTGTGCGGGTGGACGGAGAGGATGACGGCGTCACGGCGGGACAGATTGTGGTGTGCGTACTCGATCTGGTCGGCGTAGACGTTGGGCGTGGCGATCTCGACGGTCGCCGGGAGGTTGTGGATGACCGGCCGGTCCGGCGACGCGTCCCACAGCTCGGTCAGCTCGTTGCACAACCCCAGCACATAGTCGGGCTCGGTCAGTACGAACACCTCGGGGGAGAACTCGAACCGGATGTGCTGCGCCGGGCGCGCGTCCGCCAGCCGCGCCAGCTGCTCGGCCGCTTCCCGTACGAGTGCCCGCACCTCTCCCCGCCCGCGGCCGAGTACGACGTCCCGCCACACCGGCGCGGTGGGCGTGTAGAGGTGGACGACGACGCGCGGCAGCCCCTCGACGGAGGCGAAGGTGCGCTCGATCAGCTCCTGCCGCGCGGGGGTGAAGACGACGACCGTCACATCGTCGGGCACCGCGCCGGAAGTGGCCAGATGGCGGACGAAGTCGAAGTCGGTGCGGCTCGCCGACGGATAGGCGACCTCGATCTCCTTGAAGCCGAGCCGGACCAGCATGTCGAACATCAGCCGCTTGCGTTCCGTCCCCATCGGCTCGGCCAGCGCCTGGTTGCCGTCCCGCAGATCGACCGGGACCCACAGCGGGGCCTGTTCGGTGCGGGCGTTCGGCCAGTCGCGCTGTGCGCCGGGAGCGGACTGGGGGAGTTGGACCCGCTCGTGGGCGGGACGGTAGCGGTGGAACGGCATACCGCTGGGGCGCTGCGGATTCCAGGAGGGTGCCCCGGCCGGGGCGACGGGTGAGGGGGTATGACGAGTGTGCATCTGTCTGCGGCCTTCCTCGGCACGGTCGTTGGGAGACCGGCAGCACGGCACCCCACGGCGGGGTGCCGGTCGGTCAGACCCCGCCGCGGCAGCCGAGAAGAAGAAGCCCGCAGACGATCATGCCGGGCATGCAAGCACACCTCGCGCCTCGCCTGCAACAGGCTTTCTCCGTGCGGATTCCTGTGCGAAAGCGATGGTGCGTGCTGTGGGCCGTACGGCGTCGCGGCGAACGACGACCGGGTAGGGGGTCCCTCCGGCCTGCCTCGGGCCCGATGCCCGAAATGTCTGCTTAGTCTCGTCGATAGCTGTGATCAGGTCGGTCACCAGCGATGACGTGAAGGAGCGCCGGGCATGGCCGAGAACACGCTGCCGAACAAGGTCGCGCTCATCGGCGGGAAGAGAAGAACCTGGGCCTGCTCGCGGCCTTCACCGACGGCTACTCCACCTACGCCGGTGGCAAGGCGCCGCTGGAGCACTTCACACGGGCCGCGGCCAAGGAGTTCGCCGACCGCAGGATCTCGGTGAACGTCGTGGCGCCCGGGCCGATGGACACGCCGTTCTTCCACCCGCAGGAGACCCCGGAGCGGGTGGAGTTCCGCACGGAAGCCTCCCAGCACGGCCCGCCGGGAGACGGCCGCCCCGGCAGCCGGCGGCGATGACGTCCCGAATGCGGCCCACGGCGCGGTGACAGCACACAGTACGCAGGACATATGGCGGGAGAGGCAGATGAGCGGAGGCGACAGCTTCGCGGAGCGGACCGGGGCGCTGCGGCGGGTGATGCGGGGCCGGGACCCGGGCGAGGAGCACCGGGCGGCCACCCCGCTGGAGCTGCTGTTCGATCTGACGTTCGTGGTCGCGGTCGCGCAGGCCGCCGACCAGCTTCACCATGCCCTGGCGGAGGGGCACGTCGGGTCCGGGCTCATCGGCTATGCCGCGGTGTTCTTCGCAATCTGGTGGGCGTGGATGAACTTCAGCTGGTTCGCCTCCGCCTACGACACCGACGACGTGCTCTACCGGTTGCTGACCCTGCTTCAGATGGCGGGCGTGCTGGTGCTGGCCGCGGGGGTGCCCGAGGCATTCCAGGACGGCGACTTCTCGGTGGTCGTGGTCGGTTACGTCATCATGCGCATCGCGATGATCGCCCAGTGGCTCCGGGCCGCGGCCGAGCACTCCGCGGGCCGTGGTGCCGCGCTGCGCTACGCCGCGGGGATCGCCGTGGTGCAGTGCGGCTGGATCGCCCGGCTGTGGGCGTCCGGCGTGTGGGCACCGGTCACCTTTGTGCTGCTGGTGGTGGTGGAGCTGGCGGTACCGGCATGGGCAGAGTCCCGGGGCCGGGCCACCAGCTGGCACCCCGGGCATATCGCCGAGCGGTACGGGTTG
The DNA here is from genome assembly GCF_052246355.1 of Streptomyces sp. 3N207. Classification (NCBI taxonomy): domain Bacteria; kingdom Bacillati; phylum Actinomycetota; class Actinomycetes; order Kitasatosporales; family Streptomycetaceae; genus Streptomyces; species Streptomyces sp. 3N207. The sequence continues at coordinate 178,685 of NZ_JBQQBV010000005.1, forward strand.
TTCACCATCATCGTGCTCGGCGAGGTGATCCTCGCCAGTCTCAACGCCGTCCAGTCGGCCGTGACCGACCACGGCCTGTCCGCCCATGTGCTGCTGATCGCCCTCGGCGGGCTGCTGCTTGTCTTCGCGCTGTGGTGGATCTACTTCACCGGCAGCGACGCCGTGCTGGCCAACCTGCGTACCGCGCTGGTGTGGGGCTACGGGCACTACGTCGTCTTCGCCGCGCTCGCCGCGCTGGGCTCCGGGCTGGAGGTGGCCCTCGATGCGACCGAGCACCACGCACATCTCTCCGAGCGGGCCGCCGGCCTGGCCGTGGCCGTACCCGTGGTGACCGTGCAGCTCGTGCTGGGCGTACTGCACCCGCTGACCGGCACCGGCGCCGTGGGGCACGGCCTGCTGGTGGTGGCCGGTGCCCTCGTCGTGCTGGCCCTCGGCTTCAGCTCACCCGCGCTGGGCCTGGGCGGCGCGGTGCTCGGCATGGGGCTGGCCGTCGCTGCGACCCTGACCGCGAACACGGTCGCCCTCCGCCGCCGTGCAAGGGCGTGAGCCCGGCGCTCGCTCACCGGCGCGGGCGGCGGCCCCTCAGCCCAGTGCTTCGTCCACCGCCTGGTCGAGTTCGGCCCGCAGCTATCTGCACTGGCGCCGCGTCCCGCGTCGGGCCCGCGCATCCGGCATACCCGGCATGTGCCGGTGCTGGTGGCTGGCGGCGGACCGGTCGGTCTGTCCACGGCGCTGTTCCTGACCCGCTGGAGAGTGCGCCCGCTCGTGGTGGACAAGAGGGGCCCCGCCTCGGCGCCCCCGCGCGCGGGGAACGAATGCGGCGCTGTCCTGGTGCGCCCCGACGGTTCGTGGCCTGGTGCGCCGAGGCTCCCGGCTCGGCGCCGGAAACCTCTCTGCGGCAGACGCTGGGGAGCCTCCTGGGCCGGACCGGCTGACGCGGCAGCCGCGGGGCGGCAGGGTTCAGCCGCGTTCCCTGCCGCCCCCGGCCTCGTGGACGAGGGGAAGGCGGATCCGGAAAGCGGGGCTCAGACCAGGGCCTCGGCGGTCTCCGCCGGTGCTTCGGTGGCCCGCCGCTCCGGCGGCGATTGCTCGGCCCGTGGCAGCAGGCCGACGAGCAGCACAGAGGCGGCGGTGAGCGCGGCTGCGGCCAGATAGGCGGCGGCGTAGCCGTCGGCGAGCTGCCCCGGGGTGGGCCGGGCGTTGTGCGCGGTGGTCGCACCGGCGGCGACGGCGCCGAGTACGGCGAGGCCGAGCGCGCCCCCGATCTGCCGCGAGGTGTTGACCAGCCCGGCCACCACCCCGGCTTCCCGCGCGGCGCCACCGGTGGTCGCGGCGTCGGTCAGCGGGGTCATCAGCAGGCCGATCCCGGTGGCCATCAGGAGGCCCGGGCCCAGGATCGCGCCGAGGAAGGTGCCGTCCGCGGTCAGTACGAGCCCCTGCCAGCCGAAGCCGGCCGTCGTCACCACGCCGCCCACGGCCACCATCGTGCGGGTACCGAACCGGGACATCAGCCGGGGCGCCACCTTGGAGCCGACGATGACCCCCGCGGTGTGCGGCAGGAAGGAGCCCCCCGCGCGGACGGCGGAGTAGCCCAGCACGTTCTGCATGTAGAGGGACAGGAAGTACCACATCGCGAAGGCGCCGGTCATCGCGACGAAAGTCACCACGTTGCCCGCCGCGACGGCGCGCAGCCTGAACAGCCGGAGCGGCACGAGCGGTTCGGCGGTGCGCGCCTCGACCGCCACGAAGGCGCCCAGCGCCAGCAGCCCGCCGACCAGCGGCACCAGCACCCCGGCGCTGCCCCAGGAGTGCGACTCGGTGCGGCCGATGCCGTACGCGAGTGCCGCGACGCCGACGGTCACCAGCGCCGCACCGGGCAGATCCAGGCCCCGGCGGGCGGTCTTCTCGTGCCGTTCCCGCAGCCCGAGCAGGACCACGGCGACGACGAGCACCCCCACGGGGACGTTGACCAGCAGCACCCACCGCCAGGACAGCAGATCCGTCAGCAGCCCGCCGACCAACCCGCCCGCTGCGCCGCCCGCCGTACCCACAGCGGCCCAGGTCGCGATCGCCCGGGTCCGCGCCGGTCCCTCCGGGAACGTGGAGGTCAGCAGCGAGAGCGTGACAGGTGCCAGGACGGCGGCCCCGATACCCTGCACCGCGCGCGCGGCGATCAGCATCTCCGCGTCCTGCGCGAGTCCACCCGCGAGGCTCGCAACGGTGAACAGGCCCAGGCCCACGAGGTAGACGGGCTTGCGGCCGAAGAGGTCGGCGGCCCGCCCGCCCAGCAGCAGGAAACCCGCGAAGGTCAGCGCATAGGCGTTCACGACCCATTGCAGCGTTGTGCTGCTCAGCGACAGTCCGTCCCGGATGCTGGGCAGTGCGACGTTGACGACGGACACGTCGAGGACGACGAGGAACTGGCCGATGCTGGAGGCGAGCACGACAGCCCACGCCCCGGCGGCGCGCCCGGACGCCGGGCCCTCCTTCGCAGGGATGCTCGATGACGGTGACGTTCTGGATGACATGACAGCCATCCTGGGTGCGGGGCCGCGCGTGGGCATCGGAACAAGGTCCCGCCTTCCACCGCACCTTCGCCCTAGGTAATCGGGCCTCCGCCTGCCTGGGCCTCGCACATGTCAGTGCGTCCGGCCCTCAGAGAGCAGCGGCCGAGGTGTGCCGCGTCAGGTGGACGATGTGACCACGGACCTCGCGGGCCTGTGGGTGCCGGCGGTAGGGCGCGAGGGAGCGGCGGACGGTGGTCAGAGCCGCGGTGGTACGGCGGGAGGCGGTGTGCGGGTAGTGCACGAACAGCTGCCGGCACTGGTCCAGCGCGGCCTCCAGCTCGCCGAGGGCGAGCAAGGTCTCGGCCAGCCGCGCGTGGGTGAGGACGAGTGCGATGTGGTGGGCGGGCGGGCGTACGGCCAGCGATTCCCGGAAGGCGGCGACGGCTTCGGCCCGGTCGCCCAGTGACAGCAGGACTTCCCCGCGCTGATATTGGAACCCGGCCGGCGGATACCGCGTGAAGGGGCCGAGAGGTGCGGCGACGGCGTCGGATTCCGCTTCGTGGGAGCGCTCGGCGGCCAGCAGATCCGCGAGTGCCGCATTGCGCTCCCCGGCGGCTGCCCGCACCACCGCGCGCCCCGCATGGAGATAGCACCGCACGTGGGAGGTCGCGGTGGGAGCCGCCACCTCCAAGGCCGCCTGCGTCCACTGCCGGGCGCGTGCCATGTCGTCCCGGCGCAGGGCGAGCACTGCCATGGTGCGCAGGGTGATCGCGTAGATGTTCCGGTCGTCCGCCCGGTGCGCCAGGTCGAGCGCTGACCGGTAGCAGTGGTAGCCGAGGTTCGGCAGCCCCGCATCGGCAGCCATCGTGCCCAGCAGATGCATCAGGCAGGCGCTGCCGGTCAGCACCGTGGGATCGGCCGCCTCACCGTCCGGGGCCGGCACCAGACGCGGGGTGACGTCGTCGGCGATGTAGGCGCCCAGCGCCGAACGCGCATGTGCGCCACCGTACTTCTCGGCCAGGTCGGCGAAGACGGTGACCATGTCCGCCAGGCGCGCGTCGGCGTACGGAGTCCCGCCCTGCGCCACACCGACCGGCCGGTCGGTCTGCGGCCCGGTCGCAGGCGCCCAGGCGGGCAGCCGGCTGTCGACGGCGGTGAGCATCTCCTGGTTGAGAGCCAGTCGCCGGGCGGGGTCCGCATCGGCGTCGCACAGCGCGGACAGCCGTTCCACCAGGTCGCCGGTTCTCAGCACCGCGTCGGTCGAGGTCCCGGCAGCGGTGGTGCTTTCCAGCCCCGTCTCGCCGAGGGGTACGGCGCGGCCTAGGCGCCGCCCGAACACCTGGGCCACAAGGCCGGGAACCGGCGGGCGGGGCCGGGACCCCTCCAGCCAGTGGGCGACAGCCGTCCGGTCGTAGCGCAGCCGCAGGCCGTACTTGGTCCCCAGGGCGTTGACCGCGCGGGCCAGTTCACCGGCGCTCCACCCGGACTCCGCGAGCAGCGCGGCAAGTTGCCGGTTCGGACTGCGAGGGCTCATGGGAGTCTCCTGGCTCACTCCGCCCGGTCACGCAGGTCCGGGGCTTTCAACGCGTTCACGCCTAGGTGACCGGAACCGGTCAGCATCGCGCCTCTGCTTGTGCTTCGGTGGAGGCATACCCGGTCGGAACCCTTTCCGCCTGGACCGGGGGCATTTCCGGACTCTACGCACGGGGGTGCCACGGACCGGCGTTGCCCGTGCGTCCGGTGAGGCCGTTCCGTCGACAACACCAGTGCACAGGCCGGCGAGGTGCACCGCTGCGCCGCACGTCACAGGGGGCCCGCCAGAACCGGCTGCCCGAGGAGAGGCAGGCTGCGGGGTCCGTTTCCAAAAAAGTCCAAAAAATGGCGCCGCTCCACCGCGGTCACCGGCCGCATGGAATCCAGCGGTGTGCCCCTCCCGCGGCCGCCGTCTCCCGAGGTCGCCGTCCAGCTGTTCCCCGGGCAGGGAGATTTCGCCGTCTCCCCTTTTGGTACGGCCGCCCGTGACCACTCCGTGGTCCGCTCCGGGCCGGCGGTCAGCAACTCCTGCGGCTTCGGAGGGCACAACGTGGTGCTCGCGTTCGCCCGGCTCCTACGGTGCGCCGGGCGTGCCGGAGCCGGGAGTGAAAAGGGCCGAGGGGCGGGTCGGCGCAAGGGCGTCCTCGTCCGGCGCGGCGGCAGCACGAGCCACCCCCGGCCGCAGCTCTGCCGGCGGTACGGAGTGCCCGGGTGCCGGTTCGCCCCTCATGGCCAGCGCGTAGTGCTCGGGATCGGTCATGACCGACGGTTACCTCCGCCGGCCGGCGACCAGGCAGCCACACCCGGAAGACCACTCGTGCTGCGGTACGTCACACATTCCGGCCCCTCCCCAGCGCCCCTGCCGGGCTCACCCTCCGGCTTCGTCCGGGAGATGCCTCGGGCTGCCGAGTCCGGCAGGGGCGGAGCGCGGTGGCTCCTCGGCCGTGGTGTCAGCCGCAGTGCTGGGCTTTCTCGTCCTCGGTCATCGCACGTGTGTGCTGGGTCTTGGTGCTCGGCGCGTCCGGCTTGGGGCCGGTGGCCTCGAACGGCACGTACCAGATGTAGTGGCCGTGGAACCGGTCGGGGAAGTGCAGCTCGTACTTCCCGCTGACGGTCTGCAGCTGCGCCTCGCGTGTCACCCAGCCGACCTCGCCCGGCCGGACGTCGATGTTCGTCTGGTCCGTCTCGGTGTGGGAACTCTCCCAGGTGTGCTGGTAGTTGGTCTCGATGCTGACCTTGAACGCCTCGGCGAAGCCGTACTCGGCGCTCAGCGAGACCCCGACGCTGTTGGACTCGCCGGTGGTGTCGGACCAGCCGACGGAGGAGCGCTGGAGGTCCTGCGTGCAATTGTAGGCGCTGTCGCCCACCTGGTGGGCCTCGCCCATGGAGTCACGGGGCGGTCCGTCGGGGTGGAATTCGCAGACGTCGGTGCCGTTGTCGCACTTGTCGAGCAGCTCCCGCGTGGTGGGCGGGTCGTCGTCGGCCTGCGCCACGCCGGGGGTGAGCGCGGCACTGCTCGCGGTCACGAGGGCGGCCAGCAGGACGGACCACCTGACGCGTTGGTTCATGGGGGGTTCTCCTCACAGGAGGTGGGGGGTTGGTGAAGTGGCGCCGGTGTGCGGCGTCAGCTGAAGCCGATGGACTGGGTGCGGTCGTTCATCAAGGCACCGATGTCGGAGGTGTTCTCCTTGAACGGGCCGTCCCGGTCCCCGCCGAGGTCGGGCTCCGGATAGAGCCAGACCCAGCAGTTCCCCCACGGCTGAACCGAGGAGATCCGGTTCTTCCAGCCGTCTTCCAGATTGTGCTGGTAGTCGACCCAGCCGTCCTTCTCGCACAGGCCCTCGCCGCTGATGGTCAGCGAGTCCCCGCCGAAGCCGGGATCGTCGAAGAAGGTGCCCTGGATGACGCTGTCGGCCTGCCGGTCGCCGTCCGCCGCCGGCGACCTGGCCTCCGCGCGGAACCGGCTGTCGTGCACCGCCGTACGCGCTGAGGCCGGTGCGTCGTCGATGTGCCCGCCGCTGGCGTGGTCGACGGCCTCGGTGAAGCTGGCGTAGCAGCGTTCGGCGCCGGTGCTCAGGTCGAGGGTGCAGTGCCGCGGCTGCCCGCCCTCGCCGGGCGCGGCCGGGCCCGTCGGGGCGGCCTGTGCCGCGGGCGCGGTGACCGCGCCGGCCAGCAGGACGGAGGCGGTCAGGGTGACCGTACGCCTGATGCGGTGTCTGGGCCGGGAGATCATGTGGAGCCTCCAAGTGTTCGTGGGGCACGTCCAGTTGGACGTGGAACAGCAGTACGCGTGCTCGCTCGGCCCAGGCTGAAACAACAAGCCCGTTATTGACCGGAAGTTACCGGGCGTAACAGCTGTGACGTGGCGGGCATGCCCGAGAATGTGGGATCCCCAGCGCGGCATGGGAGCGCGCCCGCGCCCGGCCCCGTCGCCGCGTACGCCGTGCACAGCGGTCCGGGCTCGCCGTGAAGAGCGGTCCGGATCCACGCCGTGCAAGCGGGCGGGCCTACGCCGTGCGAAGCAGTCCGCCTACGCCGTGGGAAGCGGCCCGGCGCGATCGCCGTGACGCCCCCCGTTCGGCCGAGCCCCGGACACGGCTCGCACCGCGTTCCCGGCTCGGCCGGCCGTCACCCGGCCCGCCCGTCGGTGTGCCGCCACCGTGTCGGCGGGTTCGTACCGGAACATGGCCCTCGGCGGCCGGGTGCGGGCGGCACACCGCGCACGGCCGCCGGCCGCCGGCTGTCGGGCTGCCGACAGCCGGCGGCCCACCTTGGTCCAGCTTCGGGAGCGGCGTGAACGGTGAGAGCGGTACGGCGCGGGCTGCCGGCTCGGACGACCCCGGCTGGGGGCAGCTGGATGCTGTGCTGACCGATGTCATGGGCTCGACCGGAGCCTCGGTGGGCCTGATGTATCTGCTGCCTCCCGGCGAACGGGTGCTCCGCCTCGCGGTGTTGTCCGGGGTCTCCCGCGGCATCGCGGCGCCGTGGGCCCGGATCCCGCTGGACGCCCCCATCCCCGTTGCGGTCGCGATGCGGCGGCAGCGGATCGTATGGCTGGCCAGCCAGGAGGAGATGGCCCGCCGGTACCCCAGGATCGGCCTGGTGCTGCCGTACGAGTTCCGGCTGGCGGCGGCTCCGATCGTCAGCGGCGGCGTGGCACGAGGCGGCATCGTCCTGCTGTGGCCGACCGAACATCCGCCGCGGCTGAGCCCCCGCGAACGCCACGTCATGGGAGGCAGCAGCCGTAACGCGGCCCGCATCCTCCGGCAGGCCGCCGACAGTGGCCGTCCGCTGCTGCCGCAGGACGAGCCGCGGCTGCTGCACCCGCGGGGGTCCGGCGAGCCCGATCCGGCTCAGGCGAGTGCGGCCTTCGAGTTCGCCGAACGCTTCCCGGAGGGGTGCTGCTCGCTGAACATCGAGGGCCGGATCGCCTTCCTCAACTCGGCGGCCGCCGACCTGGTGGGAGCCGATGCGGAGACGCTGCTGGGCACCCGGCCCTGGGAGTCGCTGCCCTGGCTGCACGACCCGGTGTTCGAGGACCGGTACCGGGCAGCCATGGTCGCCCGGCAGCCGACCACCTTCACCGCTCGGCGACCGCCTGATACGTGGCTGTCGTTCCGGCTGTTCCCCGGCGAGAGCGGTGTGAGCGTCCACATCACACCCGCCGCGGTCGAGCAGGCTCCCCCGTCCTCCGACCGACGCCCGTCCGAGGCCGAGCGACCGAGAGGTGCGGCAGCCCTCTACCACCTCACCCACCTGGCGGCTGTCCTCACCGAGGCGGTGGGCGTCACCGACGTGGTGGAACTCGTGGCCGACCAGCTCGTACCCGCCTTCGGCCCCGACGCGCTGGCCCTGATGACCGTGGAAGACGGCCGCCTCCGCATCGCAGGCCACCGCGGCTACCGGGCCGAGCTGATGGCCTGCTTCGACGCGGAGCCCATCTCCGCCGACTCGCCTGCGGCGCGCGTCGTCTCGACCGGCGTCCCGGCCTTCTTCGCCAACTTCGAAGAGTTGCAGCGCGCCCATCCGCCCGCTGTCCATCAGGATCAGATGGGCGCCTGGGCGTTCCTGCCGCTGACCGCGTCCGGCCACGCCATCGGCACCCTCGTGCTCGCCTACGAGCAGCCCCACGCCTTCATGCCTCCCGAAAGAGCCCTGCTCACCTCCTTGGCCGGGCTGATCGCGCAGGCGCTGGACCGGGCCCGCCTCTACGACACCCAGCGGCAGCTGGCCCACAGTCTGCAGACCGGTCTGCTGCCGCACACCCTGGCCACCGTCCCGGCGCTGGAAGTGGCCGTCCGCTACCTGCCCGCGGCACGGGGGCTGGACATCGGCGGCGACTTCTACGACCTCATCCGCTGCGACCGCACCGATGCTGCCGCGGCCATCGGCGACGTCCAGGGGCACAGCACCACTGCCGCAGCGCTCATGGGCCAGGTGCGGACCGCCGTCCACACCCACGCCACCGCAGGCGCGCCCCCCGGCGAGATCCTCGCCCGCACCAACCGGCTCCTCATCGACCTGGACACCGGCCTGTTCACCAGCTGTCTGTACGTGCATCTCGACCTGTCACGGCAGGAGGTCAGGCTCGCCTCCGCGGGACACCCTCCGCCGCTGCTGCGCCACCCCGACGGCCGCACCGAGGTCCTCGGCCTGCCGCCCGGTCTGCTGCTCGGTATCGAGGCCGACGCCGACTACACCACGACCGACATCCCCCTCGAACCCGGCTCCGTCCTGGCCCTCTACACCGACGGGCTCGTCGAGGCCCCGGGAGTCGACATCGGCGTGTCCACCTCGGCGCTGGCCCGGCAACTCGCCGACGCCACCGATCGCAGCCTCGAAGACCTCGCCGACACCCTCATCGCACCCACCGTCCAGCACACCCCGCCCAGCGACGACATCGCCCTGCTCCTGTTGCGCCCCACCGGCGGTCGGCTCGACCGGGAGCAGGGGACCGGTCCTGTATGACCGTATCCAGGAGCCGCCGGACGGTGGACGGCTCATGAAGATCGAGCGAGCAGCCACGGTCGTCGGCGACCCCGCCGGAGTGCGGACCTCGGAGCTGCCCGTTCCCTGAGGGTTACGCCCCACGGCTGAGCGGGACCGGTCCTGCGGTCATCCCCCAGGAAGAGCGGATCAAGCTCCCAGGCTGACGGGATGGCAGGAAGATCCCAGCAGGATGAGGCGCATGAGCACTCAGACGACCACCACAGCTTCAAGTACGGCCGCCGATGCGCCTCGTTGGGCGGTCTGGGCAGCACATGCGACCGCGCTGGTCGTGCTGCCGAGCGGGCTGTGGCGCATCGCTTTGGTTCTCGGATATCCGGCCGGCTACACGGACGAGGGCTTCACAGGCTTCCAGTCGTTCGGCGCGAAGGTCTGGATGCTGACGCTGAGCGTCGTCTGCGAGTTGCTGGCGGTCCTGACGGTCGGCCTGGTACGGCCGTGGGGCGAGGTCGTGCCGCGCTGGATACCGCTGATCGGCGGGCGCGCGGTCCGCCCCCTGGCCGCCGTCGTCCCGGCCGCACTCGGCGCGGTTGTACTGATCGCGCTGTGGGCCGGCGTCCCCTGGTGGTGGATGTATCCGCACGACGACATGACCGACACCGGGAACCTCGTCGTCGGCATCCTCTACCAGCCGCTGATCCTCTGGGGCCCGCTGCTCGGCGCAGTCACCGTCTCCTACTACCGGCGCCGCTGCCGGCAGCGGCCTGCCTGAAAGGTCCTCAGCGCGGTGCGGTGGCCACCGGGGTCCACCGGATCCGGGTGCTGCACAGGGACACCACGGCTGCCGAAGCGGCGACGGCCGCCATCCCCCAGGCCAGGTTGCTCGCGCTCGCGACGAAGCCGATGAGCGGCGGCCCGGCCAGCAGTCCGGTCGTTCCCATGGCGGCGACCAGCGTCAGCGCGTCCGAGCCCTCTCGGGCCGCTGCCGCGTAGACGCACGGGGTGACGGCAGCGATCCCCAGTCCCACGCAGGCGAACCCGAGAAGGGCCGTCACCACACCGCCGCCCACCACGGCGCAGGCGAGCCCGGCGGCGGCGAGCGCGCTCCCCAGCAGGACCACCCGGCCGTCGCCCCAGCGGTTGCGTCGGCCGTCGGCGAAGAGGCGGGCGAGGACCATCGTTCCGGAGACGACGGCGATCCCCAGCGGCGCGATCTGGGCCGACGCCTTCGCGATGTCCCTCATATAGAGGGTGGACCAGTCGTTCATGGCGCCCTCGGCAACGGTGCCGAACACCATGGCGCAGCACATCCACAGCGTCACCCGCGACGGCACGGCCCACCGGGTACGGGCCTGCTTCTCCGCCCCCTCGGCGGATACGCCGTCCGCGAGCAGTCCGGTCCGTGCGTAAGCGCCCAGCAGCACCAGGACGGCGACCGCCGCCCCGAAGTGCACCCCGACCGAAGGGGTCAGCGCGTTCACACCGGAGGCGAGCAGCGCCGCGAGCAGCGAACCGCCGCTGAAGGTCGCGTGCAGTCTCGCCATGGCGTTCCGCCCGTAGCCGGCCTCCAGCGCCGCTCCTTGTGCGTTCATGGCGACGTTCAGGCACCCGACGAACACCCCGTCGACGCACATCACCAGCAGGGCGGCGGGGTAGTTGGTGGCCGCGGCCAGCGCGAGGAGCAGCAGCGTCAGGCACAGCTGGGACAGCACGGCGAGCCGCCGGGAGCCAAGTCGTCTCATCAGCATCGCCACCAACGGGAACGACGCCGCGGCGCCGACCCCCGCCGCCATCAGCAGCACTCCCACCTCCGCGGCGGTCAGGCCGAGGTCTTCCTTGATGGCCGGTATCCGTGCGGCCCAGGTGGCGTACTGTAACCCGAGGGAGCAGAACAGCGCCGCGATGGCCGACTGGCTGCGGAAGTAGGCGCTGCGGGTGGGGAGATCGCGGACAGGGAACACTGGATCAGCTCACTTCGTGCTGCAAGAACGGACCGCGCCGGGTCGCGCTTCCCGGACCGGGCCGTCCGCCCGGGCCGGAGAGCACCGGCTTGGACATGTACACCGCGTCTGTGCCGTAACCGCTGCCCGAGGGAAGGACTTTCGGGTGCGCGACGAACCCGCGCGCCGACCAGAACCGGTCGCTGCCGCCGACGGCGACCAGGGAGATCCGCTCGTCCCCGCGCGCCCGTGCGGTACGGGTGAGGTGGTGCAGGAGGAGCCGCGCCAGTCCCCGGCGACGCAGGGGCCGGGCGACCACGATGTCGTGCAGATGCAGATTGCCCGCCGGAAGGGCGGCAGTGTGCTCCGTCCTCTCCAGGTCCGGACAGCTGAACGCCGGATAGGGCAGCGCCAGCACGTAGCCCGCCGCCCGGGAGCCGACGTCCAGCGTGAAGCATGTGCCCGGTGACGCGTACGCCCGGGACTGCAGTGCGGCCCGCCCCTCCGACAGACCCAGTCCGGCGTAGGCGTCCCGCTCCAGCTCCACGATGGCGTCCCAGTCGCCCTCGACGATGCCGCGGATGCGAACAGACTCATACGGACATATACGAACGGCTTTCGTGCGAACGGCTTCCTCAGTCCGGACGACTTCACCCATCGCGGCCGTCCCCACCCATGGCCGGACCACCGCGCGCTCCCGCCGTGAGGTACGGAAGCGGCGCGATGCCGTTGAACCCGCGGGTCGTATAGCTGAGCGCGTACGCGCCGCAGGACAGCACCCAGACCGGGTCGCCCGACACCAGCGCCCTGGGCACCGGGACCAGGGCGTGGTCGGGGGAGTAGGCGTCGTCGCTGTCGCACGTGGGGCCCGCGAGCACGGCCGGGACGTACTCGCCCCCGGCGTGCCCCGGAAACACCAGCCGGTACTGCAACGCGTCCATCTCGTACAGCCCGTTGAACTTGCCGCAGCTCAGATACAGCCAGTGCTGCCGCTCGCCGTTCGGCTTCGTGCGCTCCGCGAGACGGGCGACGTGCGCCCGGATCGCCCCGTGGTCGGCGACGAGATGCCGCCCCGGCTCGACGATGAACGCCAGGCCGCCGCCCAGAATCCGGCGCAGGCCGGCCATCCCCTCCCGGATCACCGTAAAGATCTTGTCCAGGGGTGGATCGAGGGGCTCTCCGCGCCGGTCGAGATACCCGAGCGCGGGCAGGCCGCCGCCGAGGTTGACGTGGTCCGGCCGTATTCCGCGGCGGACCAGGGCGTGCAGGACATCGCCCAGGCTCTCCAGCGCGCCGTGCCACGCCTCGGGCGCCATCTGCTGGGAGCCCACGTGCACGGACAGCCCCGAGGGCACCAGCCCGGCCACCCGGGCCCGCTCCAGCACCCGTACGGCCTCGGCAGGCGGACAGCCGAACTTGTCGCGGAGGCCCCATACGGCACCGGTCCCGCCGGTCGTCACCCGGCAGAAGACCCGGGACCCGGGGGCATGGGCGGCGATGGCCGCCACGTCCTCCAGGCTGTCGGTCGCGAAGTCCCGGATGCCGAGCCGGTGGGCAGCGGCGATGTCCCGGTCGGACTTGACGGTGTTGCCGTAGTGCATCCGGCGGGCCGGCACCCCCGCCCGCAGCGCCTGTTCCGCCTCGCCCGGGCTCGCCGCGTCGATTCCGGCGCCCTTGCGCGCCAGGGCGGCGAGCACCTCGTCCACCGGGCACGCCTTCATCGCGAACCGGACCCGGACTCCGGGCAGTTCCCGGCCCAGCGCCTCGTAGCGCTCCTCGACGCCCGCCAGGTCGAGGACGAGCCGGTCCCCGGCCGCCCCGGCGAGGGCCTCGGCGAGGGGCGCGTTGAGCCCCGGGCCGCTCTTGACGCCCGTGATGCCTGCGATGCCCGCCGCGGCCTCGATGCCCGGCCGCGGCGCCGTCCCTGCGCCTGCGCTCATCGCCCGCTCACCCGGCCGGAAGGCGGGCCCAGGGGGGTGTTCCGGGCCGCGGCCATCAGCTCGGCCCATGCCTCGGTCAGCAGCGCGAAGTCCTCGACGTCGCTGCGGGCCTCGTCCAGCAGACGCTCCCGGTGAGCGGCCAGCTGGTCGGCGAAGGCGGTGTACCGGCCGCCCAGCCGCCGATAGGCGGTGTCCAGGGCGTCGAGCCGCTGGACGTTCTCCCGCCGGTCGAGCCCGGTGGCTTCCCTGGCGTACGCGGCGACGGCGGATGCGCGTGGCTGCCCTTGGTCGTCCAGCAGCGAGTCGCCGGCCCCGGCCAACCTGTCGTAGACGAAGTGGAAGTAGCGCATCGACAGCAGGAACTTGGCGAAGCGCCTCTGGTAGGCCATGAAGCCCGGGCCGGTTCTGCGCTCGGCTGTGTAGTAGTTGACTATGTTCCGGTTGTGCAGGACACCGGGCAGCTCGGCGGCGTGGAGCAGGTGGAACAGGAAGTAGTCGCTGCCGATGGTGTCCCGCGCGGGCGGCAGCGGCACCCGTTCGTACACGCCATGGAAGCTGATGTTGCACATGTCCACCCGCATCGGGTCGACCACCGTCAGCACCGAGTGGTCCCGCTCGAACGGCTGCGTACCCGCGCCGCGGAACGACTCGTCCACCAGCTCCCGTTTCTGTTTGGCGGACCAGCCCGCGGGTGCCCAGAGGCTGACGACGTCGTGGTAGACCTTCGGGTCGATGGCCAGGATCTCGCCGATGTCCACGGACAGTTCGCCGATGAACGAGCTGCCCACCATCGCGACCCGGCGGTCCATGAGCTCCGCCGCCAGCGCCGCCTCACCGACGCCGGGCGCGGCGTCGGCGGCACGCTTGCCGAGGGACATCAGCTCGTGGTGGACGGGGAAGACCGGGCGGCCGTCCACCCTCTGGTACCGGCTGTCGGAGTCCCTGCGGTGCACCGACTCGCAGCCGAGCGCGGTCGCGATCAGGAAGGCACGGTTGGTGCAGGCCCCGTAGGAGAGGCCCTCCGGAAGCAGCAGGTCGCGCAGCAGTTCCGGCTTGGCGCTTCCGGTGCGGTCGGTCACCCGCCGCAGGAAGTCCCGCTGCTGCGCCTCGTCGAGGTGGTGCACCGTGAGGCGCGGCGAGGCGGGCAGGCGCCGGACTGCCTCAGCGTGCTCGGCGAAAACAGGTGGCGCGCAGGAGTCGAGGATCAGCAGGTGGACATCGTTGTCAAAGTGCGCGGCTGCGTAGGCCGCTTCCTCGCCGACGGCGGCTATCGTCGCCGCACAGGGCCTGTTGGTGGGGAGGGTCAGGCAGATACTGCGCATGTCTCTTCCCCGGTGGCCTCGACCGCGTCCGCTTCGGCGCCGGTTGGGGCGCCCTCCCCGTGCCAGGACTCCGTGTCCCAGGACTCCAGGCCCAGCAGCCTGGCGCCGAGTTCGGTGAGTTCGGCGGGGCCGTACCGCAGAAACTCATGCATCCTGCTGTCACCGATCAGCGTGGCGTTCCACTCCGGAGTGCTGAGGTGGCGCCAGGAGTCGATCCGCGACTGCCGCAGCGTCCGGTGCATCTCCAGTGCGGGCATCATGGACAGGTACTGGACCGAACGCACCCCGTTCTCGGAGGTGTTGGGCGCCACCCCGTGCGCCAGCAGACCGTTCCAGATGAGCAGATCACCGGCTTCCAGCTCGGGCTGTACGACGGGCAGCTCGTCCCGGTCGATCGCGGGCCGGATCGGGTCGCGGTCGTCCGGCTGGAGCGCCTTCCACCGGTCGAACCGCCGGAACAGTTCGGGGCAGCACTGGAAGCCTCCCCGTTCCGGTTCGCTGTCGTTGAGGGCGAGGATGCCCTGGACCCGCTGGGGCGGTACGCCGAGCGAGGTGTCGATGTCCCAGTGCAGTTCGATGTCGAAGCCGCGCTCCCGGTACTCGATCAGGGCCCGGTCGCGGTTGCGGATGTTGGGCGGGTTGAGGTTGAGCCGGTCCAGGGTGACCCACAGCTCTTCGCAGTCCCATACGTCGACGAAGGCGTCGTACACCCGCGGTGTCTGGCGGCTGTCCCAGATGAGCTGGTGGTGGTACGCCTCGACGAAGCCGTAGATGTGGAGCTCCCGTTCGAGGTCGGAGCGGAACTCACGCTCCTCGTACCAGGTCTCGGGGCGGTCGGGGGCAAGCCCTTGGAACTCCCAGGCGAAGTCCAGCAGACGCCGGGCGGCGGACGCCGGAATCGCCTCCTTGACGATGACGTACCCGTAGCTCTGCCAGAAGGAGAACTGCTCCTCCGACAGCACGCGCAGCGGGCGGGTCTTGCGGAGCTCACGTAGTGGCGTCCGGGACAGATACGTGTCGCCGTCCGCGCTGAAGTAGGGGATGTTCGTTGCGGCTCGATGGAGATAGCGGTCAGACGTCGCCATGTGGTGCTCCAGATGCTCACTGTCGCCCCGGGCCGGGGGAGCGGCAGTCTGTGCGAACGGTGGATGTGCGGGTGCTGTACCGACGGTGGATGTGTGGGTGCGCGCGATGGGTCGCGCGGCCGGCAGGGGCGCCGCTCGCGTCCGGGTTGCGGCGCGGGGTGGCGGGGCCGGCTCTCGTGGTGGGGGCTTCGGAGGCGCGGTGAAGTGAGCCCGCGCCCGCCTGGAAAACGGAACGCGTGCCACACCCGCCCCTCCGCTGCCTTGCGCCCCACCATAGTTGGACTAGACCAAAGGGAATGTCAACTCTCGCTGGGCGAGAGCGTGTTACTTGCCGAGGCGTACCAAGATCGAGTCGGCCACCGGCTCGTCCCGCCGGGCAACTTCGCCCTCGGAACCGTCGACGATCCGGAGCTGACCGAGGCCGTCGCCGCCGACCTGCACCCCGAAGACGGAAACGTACGAGACCCCGGCCGGCTGCACCGACAGGCTGACCGTCGAGCACTGGGCGAGTGACCGCCGCACCACACTCCTGGTGCGCCCCGACGGCTCCGCCGCCTGGGCAGCGGAAGCCCCGGACAGCGCTACCCGTCGCGGGGCCCTGACCGCCCATCTCGGCTGCCCCCTCTCCCGTTCTGGTGAGGGGGTGCCCCTGCCCGGCGCCGGACAAGTCCTAGGTGAGCGGCACCCGGCCCTCGTCGCTCAGGGTCCGCCAGAGGAAGGTGTGGATCAGCGCTTCGACGAACGCGGCCTGCTCGTGATCGGCGGCACCGGCGTGCCCGCCGCCGGTGTTCTCGAAGTACCGGACGGGCAGCGCCAGTTCGCGCAAGCGGGCGGCCATCTTCCGGGCATGGCCCGGATGGACGCGGTCGTCGCGGGTCGAGGTCGTCAGCAGCAGCGGCGGGCAGGCGAGTCCGGCGTGCACGTTGTGGTACGGCGACCAGCGGAGCAGCTGGGCACGGTCGTCGGGGTCCTCGGGATCGCCGTACTCGGCGATCCAGGACGAACCCGCGAGCAGCCGGTGGAAGCGGAGCATGTCCAGCAGCGGAACCTCGGCGACGACAGCGCCGAAGAGTTCGGGGCAGCGGGTGAGCATGACACCCATCAGCAGACCGCCGTTGCTGCCGCCGGCGATACCGAGCCGGCCCGGTGCGGTGATGCCCCGCGCGGTCAGATCCCGGGCGACGGCCGCGAAGTCGTCGAAGGCCCGGTCCCGCCCGGAGCCGAGCGCCGCGCGGTGCCAAGCGGGACCGTACTCGCCGCCGCCGCGGATGTTCGCCACCACATAGCTGCCACCGCGCTGGAGCCACGCCCTGCCGGTCACGGCGGAGTAGGACGGGGTGAGGGACACCTCGAACCCGCCGTAGGCGTACAGCAGCGTGGGGGCCGGCCCCTCCTGCCGCTCCGGCCCGACGACGAAGTACGGGACCCGGGTCCCGTCCGCCGAGAGGGCGAAGTGCTGCTGGACGGCGAGTCCCTCGGCGGCGAAGCGGTCCGGCGCCTGCTTCAGCGTCTCCAGGTCGCCCGGTACGTCGGCCACGGCGCGGCGCAGGGTGGCGGGCTGGAGGAATCCGCTGACGTCGAACAGGACCTCCTCCGCGTTCTCGTCCTCCTCATCAGGCGCTGTCGCGGTCACCGTCGCCGTGGACAGCGGCGGCACCTCGCCGAGCGGGCTGCGCGACCAGCCGCCGCCGGTGTTCGGAGTGAGCAGATGCAGCCGCGAGGAGACATCGGTGAGGGTCTCCAGGACCACGCGGCGGCGCGTGGTGGCATAGCTTTCGAGGACGGTGTGCTCATCGGGCATGAACAGCACCTGGTGTTCCCGATCGCCACGGAGGAAGTCCTCGAAGGCGAAGGCCAGCAGCGCTCCGGCGGGCCGGTCCAGCCAGCGGGAGCGCAACTGGACCAGCAGCCACTCCCGGTGCACGGTGGCCTCCGCGTCGTCGGGCACCTCGATCCGTACCGCCGGTGCATCGGGCCTGAGCAGGAAGTACTCGCTGTGCCAGAAGTCCCGGTGCCGGACGGCCAGATCCCGCTCGAATCCGGGAGCCGGATCGTGCCAGGCGGCGACGGACACGTCCTCTTCCCGCCCTTCGAAGACGACCGGCGCCTCGGCGAGCGGCGTACCGCGGCGCCAGCGCCGCACCGTGCGGGGATAGCCGGAGGTGGTGAGCGAACCGGGACCGGTGTCGGTACCCACGAAGAGCTGGTCCTCGTCGATCCAGCTGACGGAGCTCTTGGCCTCGGGCAGCTGGAAGCCGTCCTCGCCGTCCGCCACGAACGAGCGCCCCTCCATGTCGTACTCCCGCACGACCACGGCATCAGCCCCGTCCCGGGACAGCTTCACCAGCGCCCGCTTGTGGCCGGGCCGCAGCACCGAGGCGCCCGACCACACCCAGGGCACGTCCTCCGCGGCGGCCAGCGCGTCCACGTCGAGCACCGTCTCCCAGCGCGGGCCGGGGCGGCGGTACTCGTCGAGGGTGGTGCGCCGCCACACCCCCCTGAGGCGGGCGGCGTCGCGCCAGAAGTTGTACAGGTGCGGGCCGCGTCGTACGACGTACGGAATGCGTGCGGGGTCGCTCAGTACTTCCCGCGCCTCCTTCCGCAGCTCCTCGAACCCGGGATCGGCGGTCAGCTCCGCCTGTGTCTCCGCGTTCCGCTCAGCCACCCAGGCGAGCGCGGCGTCGCCCTCGATCTCTTCCAGCCATAGATACGGGTCGTTCTCGATCACACCTCATTGTCTCTCCCGCGGCTGCGCACCCATATGGCCGGGGACCGTCAGACGCCGTCGGCGGGCCGCGGGCGGGGGCCGGCAGCGGCTCGGCCCCTCAGCCCCTCGGCCCCTCGGCCGCGACGCGCGAGCGGGCCGGGGGCGGGGCGGCGGCGTCAGCGGTGCGATCGTGGAGCCCCGGCACGCCCGGGAAGGGGGCACGTGGTGGCCGGAGGTCAGTGGTCGGATGTCAGGGGAGTCGCGCGTGGAGGCGGAGCTGGTCGTCGTCGGTGGAGGACCGGCGGGCGTCGCGGCGGTGCTGATGGCGGCAAGCCTCGGCCTGCGCACGATTCTGGTCGAGGCCGACCGGGTCGGCGGGAAGCCATGGGAGATCGGCGCGCTGGAGAACGTTCCGGGAGGCTGGTCGGACGGTGCAGCGCTCGCGGACGCGCTGGCCGCGGACGTCGCGCGGCTGCGCGACGCCGACCGGTGCACGTTCGTCGGCGCGCGCGCCGTCCGGGTGCACGCGTACGAGGACCGGGCCGACACGGTACTGGCCGACGGCCGTACCCTCGCCGCGGGCGCCGTGGTGGTGGCCACCGGCGTCACACCGCTGACGCCTGAGCACGTGACGTGGATCAACGCGCCGGAGGAGCTGTGCCCGCCGCCGCTGTGGCGCGCGAGGCCCGAGGACATCGGGTCCGGGACGGTCGAGGCGGCCGGACCTGGGAGCCCCGGGGATGCGGGCGTGCGGTCTGGGGGCGCCGGGCCGGAGGGCGGCGAAGGCGGGAACGCCGAGTCCGCGGCTGTCGGACATGGGGGTTTGGCGGTGGTGCTCGGCGCGGACCGTCCGCTCGGCACCTGGCTGCGTGCCCATCCGGACGCCGCCGTACGCCTCGACGTACTGCATCCACCGGGCGACGCCTACAAGACGGCGGAGGTGGCGGACGACAGCAGGGTGCGGCTGTCAGAGGTCGAACACATCACCGTCACCCCGGAGGAAGACCGTTTCCGAGTTGTGGCGCGACGTACCGACGGCGGGGTCCGCGAGGTCATGACGCACGCGCTGTTCGGCAACATCGGTTCCGGCCCGGCGCTGCTCGACGGTGATCTCGTGTCCGGTCCGGACGGCTACTGTCCGCCCGCGGCCCAGCATCCGCGGATCCTCGTCGCGGGCGACCTCCGCTCGGCCCGCCACCAGCGCATCGTCACGGCCCAGGGCTCCGGCGCCGAGGCGGTGCTCACCCACTACTACGCGGGGCGTGGACTCGCCGGGTGACGGCGTGGACGGCCGGGAAATTCCGTTCGCGGTGTGCTCCAGAGCGTCCCTAAGGTGGTGCCGTGGACGACGTGGACCGGAAAACCGCCGAACAGACCCTTGCCGAGCGCACGGACCTGCTGCTGGGTGCGCCGCTGGGGCGGGACTTCCTGGGCACGTTCGTCGATTTCGCCCTGGACCACACCCTGTTCGCCGAGCTCGGTCTGGGGGACGTACCGGGGACGTTGATGTTCGTCGTCGAGGACGACGGGCCGGGTTCCGAGCCCCGTAGCCGTACCGTCCGCCGGCGCAAGCGCAGGGACTGGCGCGACGTACCCGCCGGAGAGGTGCGGGCCGCACTGCGGGACGCCGTCGGCCGGGGGGAGTGGCGCGGCCTGGGGGAGCTGTCCGAAGCCGAGCTGATGGAGCAACTGTCCGGGGTCACCGAGGGGTTCGGTTTCGGTGGCGGCGACACGGTGCTGTGGGGCCTCACCGCGCTCGCGGCCGAGGAACTGCGGCCGGTCGCTGCGGCGCTCGTCGCGTCACCGGCGGCCTCCTGGTGGTGGGACCCGGTCGACCGCTCGGACCAGCGGCAGTTGATATGGGCGGGCAACGGCGACGGGGGAGGGCTGGCCGGCGTCGAGGAGGCCGTGCGGCGCGATATGGCACGCGAGCGCTCCGCCAACGAGAAGGGGCGGCGCCGGCTCCCGCGTCCCGGCGAGCGCAGCCTCGGCGCGACCTGGTGGTCGGCCCCGGACTTCGCGACGGGCACTTGGACCACCGGCCCGCGGGGTGGACTGCCCGCGCTCGAACTGGGCCACTTCATCGACACGTTCGCGCCCTTCGAGGAGTCCACGGCAACCGTCGGCAGCCTCACCGTCGGCGAACGGGCCCGGGTTGCGGAGATCGGGCGCCCCCACGACTGGCTGGACCTCGTGTCCCGCTTCCCCCGCGACGTGTCGGGGACCCACAACGGGGAGTGGCGCGACTGGGGCGACGTGGACGGCCCCTGGTACCTGCCCGACTGGGAGGCCGTGGCCGAGCACTACGACGGGGTGCATGTCACCGTCGGCGGCTATCTGTCGTCCTGCGGCCTGGCCCAGCCCGTCCACGACGGCTGCACCATGCTCGCCGGATGGGTGCCCGACGCCACGGTCTGGCTGCGGGACGTCGCCACGGAGTACCGGCGGCTCGGCGTATGGCGCGGTGCCGCGCAGGAGTGCGGCGAGTGGGAGGACGTCCTCGCCTGCTGGGAGCCGTACGCGCCCGAGTGACACACCCGCAGCTGCTGTCCGGTCGGCACCGGTCTCCTGGACAGGGCGGAAGCGGCGCGTCTTCATTCACCCGCGTTAGGCTCCGGATCATGACCACCACCGCCTCGCTGGCCGTCGGCCAACGCTCCCTGGGTGATCCGGAGATCCGCTGTCCGCTGTGGCCGCCGCTGACGCGCGGCTGCCCGCGCCCGAGTTCGGACGGCATGACGTACCCGGTGGAGGTGGACTACGACTACGCGCGCGTGCCCGACGGCTTCTTGACCGCACCGGCCCCGCGCGGCTCCGGGCTGGACCGCTGGGCGCCGTTGCTGCCGCCGCTCGCCGCGCCGGGCCTGGGCGAAGGCGGCACCCCGCTGGTGGAGATCGGCGACGGGGTGTACATCAAGGACGAGTCGCGTAACCCCACATGGAGCCACAAGGACCGGCTCAACCGCTGCGCTGTCAGCGCCGCCTCGGCTGTCGGGGCACCCGGCGTCGTGGTGGCGTCGTCGGGCAACCACGGAGCCCTCCGCCGCGGCGTACGCGGCACGGGCCGGACTGCGCTGCGTGGTGCTCACCTCGAGGGGACTGCCGCCTGCCGTCGGCTCGTTCCTCGCCGCGTACGGGGCCGTGGTGCTGCCCGTTCCCGTCGAGGACCGGTGGCCGCTGACCGAGCGTATCGCCGAGGAGTTCGGCTTCCATCCGGTCAGCAATCTGACCAGGTTCCATACGGGCCATGCCTTCGGCCCCGAGGGCTACAAGACGGTCGCGTACGAGATCGCGGCCGAACTCGGCGTGCCCAAAGCCGTGTTCGTGCCGACCGGTTACGGCGAGCTGTTGTTCGGCGTATGGAAGGGCTTCGACGAGCTGCACCGGCTGGGCCTGACCGACCGCACTCCGCGCCTGTTCGCATGCGAGCCCGCAGCAGGCGGGCCGCTGGCGGCGGCACTGCACGCGGATGTGCCCGCCACCCGGGTCGAGGTGGGCGGCACGGACGCGTACGGCATCGACTGCCGGGTGAACAGCTACCGAGGCGTACTCGCCGTCAGGAACAGCAACGGCCGTGCCCTGCTCGTCGACGACCCGGCGATGCGCCGTGCGCAGGCCGAACTCGCTGGGCAGGGCATGTGGGTGGAGCTTTCCGCAGCGGCGGGCCTGGCGGGACTGCGTACCCTGCCGGAGACCGCAGACGGCGAGGACGGCGTGGGCTTCGACGGGCCAGTGGTGTGCATCTCCACATCCAGCGGCTTCAAGGACGCCGGAACCGGTACGGACACCCCACCACCCGCAGATCCGGCCTGGGAGGCGGTCCGGGCCCGACTGCGAGCGGCGGGCATCGAAGCCTGACAGCCCTCCCGCTATTCCCGGCGGCCGAACCGGTACGCCGCCCAGCCGAGTGCGCCGGCCCCCACCGCCGCCAGGAGGCCCCATTCCAGGAGGACGGGGGGCTGCCGGCCCGCCCACTCCAGGCCCCCGGGCGCGGCCAGTCCGGGCACCTGGCCGGCGATGCAGCGGCGCATCGCGTCGACGGCGTAGGACAGCGGATTCAGCGAGGCGACCACGGTCATCCACTGCGGAAGTGCGGTGAGAGGGAAGAAGACACCGGAGAGGAAGAGCAACGGCATCCCTACCGCCCCGAGCAGCGTGTTGAAGGTCTCGACGGTGCGGAGGTGCACCGCCAGTGCCAGGGTGAGTGTGGTGTAGGCGAAGGCGGTCAGCACCATGCCCACGGTCAGCAGGAAGAACAACAGCGGCCGGTAGGGCACGCCGACCGCGCCGGAGACCAACAGCAGCATGCAGCCCTGGGCCGTGGCCATCAGCGTGCCGCCCAGGCAGTGTCCGCACAGCAGCGTCGAGCGGCGCACCGGCGCCATGAGCGTCTCGCGCAGATAGCCGCTCTCCCGGTCCATGATGAGGCGGATGCCCACGGACATGGCGGGAGCCTGCACGGTGAGTGCGAGCATGCCCGGGAAGAGGAACGTCTTGTAGTCGCCGCCCACGGTGTGGGACGGAATCAGAGCGGAGAGCCCGCTCCCGAGCGCCACCAGGTACAGCGCGGGTTCCAGCACGATGAGCACCGTATGGACGCGCAGGGACAGCAGCCGCAGACACTCCCGGTACACCAGGGCGTGCGCCGCCCGCAGTTCGCGGCGCAGCGCTGAACCGGGCACGGGATCCGGGGCGGCAACGGACCCGGCGGGTTCGAAGCCCTCACCGGCCCGGGTGCCGGCAGCGGATGTGTGGGCAGTGGGAGTACCGGACGCGGGAGTGCGGGAGGCGGGCTCGGTGCTCATGGTCGCTCCTCACTTCCGCACGCGGCCGGAGCTTCGGCGGAGCGCACGCCGATGTTGCGGCCCGTGTGGTGGAAGAAGACATCGTCCAGCGTCGGCGGTGTCGCCGCGGCGGCGTACACGGTGACGCCCCGCCGAGCGAGGGCTCCGCACAGCCGCGGGAGCCAGGCACTCGCTTCACGGACGCGCAGGGTGACGCCCTCGCTTTCGGTCGGCTGCGGGGCCTCGGGCGGGCGAGGGTACCCAAGGGCATACCGGCCGTCCGGTATGCCGCGGACGGTGAGCGCTCCGCGCAGCTCCGGGGTGTCCCGCGCCACCTCCCACACCGCGGCGTTGTCGCTTGTCCGCAGGTGCAGTTGGTCCCGCCCGATGGCCGCCTTCAGCCGGTCCGGGGTTCCGGAGACCACGATGCGGCCGGCGTCGATGATGGCGATGCGATCGCAGTGCTCGGCCTCTTCCAGGTAGTGCGTGGTGACGAACAGCGTGGTGCGCCGGCCCGCGCGGAGCGAGTTGAGGTGTTCCCAGATCTGGACCCGGGCGTGCGGATCCAGTCCTACGGTGGGCTCGTCCAGGAACAGCACCCGGGGCTGGTGCAGCAGCCCCCGCGCGATCTCCAGCCGGCGCCGCATGCCCCCGGAGTAGGTGCGTACCGGCTGCCGGGCCCGCTCCGTCACTTCGGCGAGCTCCAGCAGGCGGGCCACGCGTCGGCGTGCGTACCGCCGGGAAAGCCCGTACAGGCGCGCGTGCACGTAGAGGTTCTGCTGCGCCGTCATGCCGTCGTCCAGCGAGCTCGTCTGGAAGAGGTACCCCACACGCTGCCGTACGAGCCGGGCCTCGGTCGCCACTTCGGCGCCGTGCACCCACGCGCGGCCCGCGGTGGGGACGGCCAGTGCGCACAGCATGGCGATGGTGGTGGTCTTTCCCGCACCGTTGGGTCCCAGGAACCCGAAGGTCTCACCGGGGGCGACTTCCAGATCCACCCCACGCACCGCCTCGACCGGTACGCCGCCGCTGCCCCTTCCCGCGTACGTCTTGCCCAGCCCGCGTGCCTGAACGGCGTACGTGCTGTCGCCCACCGGCTCCCACCCTCCTCCTCTTGCATGCGGATGACGCGAGAACTTCCCTTCGCGGCCGGAGGCATCCCGGCAGCCGTGCAAACACACTCGTCATGGTCATACGGAAGTGATGCGTCGATGCACACAGCGCTCTTGTGACGGTCGTACTTCGATTCCGGCCCACCTCGCACGCCCGTGCCGCGCTGTCTCGTCACCGGCGTGCCGGGGCAGTTCCTCCGATGCGGCACTGCCGCGATCCGTCGACAACGGAAAGGGAAAGGAGGTGAGCGAGATGCGCCGCGCATACGAGCGCCCGACGCTGATGCTTGTCGGTTCCTTCCGTCGGGTCACCGGGGCCAAGTCAACGGCATCGCCCGACTTCCTCGGACAGCACAGCCTCCTGCGCTGACCGAGGGCCGAGGAATGCCATGGAAGTGGTGACGGGCGGCGAGAACCGCCCGCCACCGTCAGATGGCCGTCACGTCCTGACTGTGAGGCGGAGCCGGAAGGAGGGGGCGCACATGGTTCAAGAGCCAGCCGGATTCGCCGCAGCCCCGCTGTGGTTCGCGGTGTTCCCCGACTGTCCGTCGGCCGCGGAGCCTGCCGCACGGTTGCGTCGGTTCGCCGACCGCCGCCTGTCCCACCCCTCGGGCCGTCCCTTCCTGTTGGGACGCTGGCCGGCCGCACACGGATCCGGCGCCGAGACGGTGTGTGCGGCATGGGCCGGTGAGACAGTGTTCGCACTGATCGGCCAACAGGTCGGCGCGTCAGCCGACTTGGCCGAAGCCGCGGCCCGTATCCGTACCACCGAGGAAGCCGCGGCGTACGCTTCCGGCGTCTCCGGCAGCTTCCACCTGGTGGCCTCCGTAGCCGGGCGGGTGCGGGTACAGGGCACGCTGAGCGGGCTGCGCCGGGTGTACGCGGCCGAGGTGGCGGGTGCCACGGTTGCCGCGGACCGGGCCGACGTCCTGGCGTACCTCACCGGCGCGGGTCTCGACGACCGCCGCCTCGCCCTCCACCTCCTCACCCCGGCGTTGCTGCCTCCCTTGACCGAACACCCGGTGTGGCGAGGGGTGCAGTACGTCCCGCCCGATCACTTCCTGCTGTGCGACCAACAGGGCCGCGCCCGGCAAGTGCGCCACTGGTCGCCGCCCGCGGCCCGCCTCCCGCTCTCCGAGGGCGCCCCCGCACTGCGCGCGGCACTGCACGCCGCCGTCGCGGTCCGGACCACGGGGCGGACTGTGGTCAGCTCGGACCTCAGCGGCCTCGACTCGACATCGCTGTGCTGTCTGGCCGCCCGGCAAGAAGAAACACGCGTGGTGGCCTTCACCGCGGCGTCCCCGGACCCCCTCGACGACGATGTGACGTGGGCGTTCCGTACGGCTGCTGCCGTACCCGGCGTCCAGCACCACCTTGTGCCGCACCAGGACATGCCGACGATCTACGAAGCACTGCCGGGCATGCGGGAGCCGTTCGACGAGCCGTGTGCCGTCATCGCGGATCACGCTCGCTGGCTGTCGCTCACCCGCCGGGCGGCAGCGGCGGGTTCGGCACTGCACCTGGCCGGTTTCGGAGGGGACGAACTGCTCATCGCCAGCGCGGCCCATCTGCGCACACTGCTGCGCCGCAGCCCGTGGACAGCAACGCGCATGCTGCGCACCTACGCGGCCGCCAACCGATGGTGCCGCGGACACGTACTGCGGCAGCTGCGTACTCAGGGCTCCTACCGGAGTTGGCT
Organism: Streptomyces sp. 3N207; assembly: GCF_052246355.1. Classification (NCBI taxonomy): domain Bacteria; kingdom Bacillati; phylum Actinomycetota; class Actinomycetes; order Kitasatosporales; family Streptomycetaceae; genus Streptomyces; species Streptomyces sp. 3N207. The sequence goes on from NZ_JBQQBV010000005.1 coordinate 204,261, forward strand.
GGAGTCGGTGGCCGGTTCGCTCACCGATCCGCCGCCTCCCCTGGACCGTCCCGGACTGAGCTGGGGCGAGCCACCACGCTTGGCGCCCTGGGCCACCTCGGACGCCGCCGACGCGGTACGCGAGCTGATCCTTGAGGCGGCACCCCACGCGGAGCCGGTCTCGGCCCACCCCGGGGTCCACGACGATGTGACCGGCCTGCGCTATGCGGCACGACCGCTCCGCCAGATCGGTCAACTCGCGCTGCGTGACGGGACGGCACTGGCCGCCCCCTACTGCGACGACGCGGTGCTCAACGCCGTACTGGCGGTACGACCCGAACACAGACGCACTCCCGGGAGCTACAAGCCGCTCCTGGTGGAAGCCGTACGCGGCATCGTCCCCGACGAGAGCCTCACCGGGCGGACCAAATCGGTCACCAACAGCAACCCGGACGGGGCCCTCCGAGCACATCGCGACCAACTGGCCACCCTGTGGGAGGACTCCAGGCTGGCCCGCAGCGGACTGATCGACACGGCAGCACTGCGCGAGATCTGCGCCGGCCCGCTCCACCACCATGCTCACGATCTGCACGGCGGGCTCTACCAGACGCTGGCCTGCGAGCTCTGGCTGCGCTCGCTGGAGGGGTCGGCGGCCTCCGACCAGCCATGGGGGCACCCCCTGCTCGAAGAGCTTGGGGGAACACCCGTCACCGACGCGGAAGCGAGGCCCTGATGATCAAGCTGCGATCCGGCGTGTCCTGCGCCGACACCGACGACGGCATCGCCCTCCTCGACGAGGACAGCGGGCAGTACTGGAACCTCAACCTCACCGCAGCACTCGCCCTGCGCACCCTGCTGGACGGCGGCAGCCCACAGCTCGCAGCACAGCGGCTGAGCGAGACGTACGAGGTGGACGACGAGAGCGCCCATCAGGACGTGCAAGCGCTGATCGAGGCCCTCACCTCCACCGGACTGGTCGAACGGTGACACCGCGACCGGCACCCACCACACGGACCTACCCGCTTCCCCCGCCCTGGCGGCGCCGCGCCCTCACCCGGCTCGCGGTCCGCTGCGCTCTGCTGCTGGCCCGCATGCCCCCTCGCCGTATCCGCACCGTCCTCACCCTCGTGCGGCGCGGCGCCCGGCCTGCCCGGTATGCCGAGACGCTCGCTGCGCGCGACTCGGTCAACGCCGTGAGCCCCGCCTGCGCCGGCCCGGAAGGCTGTCTGCCCCGCTCGTTGGCCACCGCACTGCTGTGCCGCGTGGACGGCCGCTGGCCGGTATGGCACGTAGGAGCCCGACGGCTGCCGCCGTTCGCCGCGCACGCCTGGGTGGAGGCCGAGGGCACCCCGGTCGGCGAGGACCATCCACCCGACTACTTCCGCACCTTCTTCACCGTCGGACTGGACAAGTGAATGCGAAGGAGCGGGTGGGAGGTGTTCCTCCCACCCGCTCCTGTTCGCATGCGGTGTGTGCTGGGTGTGGCTGTGGTTCTGCCTTAGTAGGCGGAGTCGACGTTGTCCATGGAGCCGTAGCGGTCGGCTGCGTAGTTGCAGGCGGCGACGATGTTGGCTACGGGGTCGGTGAGTTTGTCGGGGGTGCCTTCGACGTGGAAGCGGTCGAAGGTGGGCTGGATCACCTGGAGCAGGCCCTTGGAGGGGGTGCCCTTCTTGGCGTTGATGTCCCAGTCGTTGACCGCGTTGGGGTCACCGGCCGACTCGCGGATGATGTTGCGCTTGATGCCGTCGTAGGAGCCGGGGATGTCGTGCTTGGCCATGATGGCGCGGGCCTCACGGATCCAGCCGTCGAGGTTGTCCGCGTACTTCTTCGCGCCGGTGCCCTGGTCGTCCGCCTTCTGCGCCTTCTTGGCGTGCGCGGCCTGCATGCTCACGTGCTGCGCGGTCGAGGCGGCGCTCTCGATGGCGGCGGGCTTGGCTGCGGGCTTGGCGGGGGCCTCGGCGTGGGCGGTGCCGGCCAGTGCGGTGGCGGCGATACCGGCCGCGCCCAGCGCGGTCAGGCCGGTGGTGGCGAGGCGGGCGAGCTTGAGGGTACGCAGGGTGTTACGCATGCGAGCAGAGGAGCCTTTCGTGGGGGGACGTTCCGGCCGCGCGCCCCGGGGAGCGGTGCGTTGTCCCGGTCTCGTCGCGGCCTGGCACCCACCCTGGGAACCGGCTCCCCCACCCGGCAAATATGTGACGTACGATCCAGAATCGTGACAAACCGGACAGAGGGTCGACCATCCCCCCTCCCACCCCAGGTCAGAGCAGCGCAGACATACGAAGCTGCCTCGTAAGTGATCTGGGCCCTATGGGCGCCCTCACATCCAGCGCCTCCGCACCCTGCTTGCCGGATGCGTACCGGTAGCTACTGCTTGCGCAGAGTTACCGTTTCCCGCGCCTCGCAAGCCGCCTCGCAAGCGGCTTCACAAGCCCTCTCGCCAGCGCCTCGCAACCGCGTCGCAGACCCTCTTGTCGCGGGTCGGCACCGGGGGAGGAATCGGGTCCGGGGCCGGTCCGGGTTCGGGGCCCGGGGTGGGGGGCTGCGGATTCGGCGGTATGGGGTCGGGCTCGGGGCGCGGCGGTTCGGGCGGCACCGGGTCGGGCCCTGAAGGGGGCGCCGGCCCCGGCACGGGCCCGGGTCCCGGCCCGGGCGATCCCGGACCCGGCCCAGGAGTGGGGGGCTCGGGTTCTCGGCCGGTCGGCTGGAGGTCTTCGTACGGGGCGGACATGGCGGTCTCGCAGGCAATCACTGAGCGGACACGTAACGTGAAAGTGGCCCCGGACCGGGAATCGACTGCCCCGGCCGCGAGCCGTTCGGGACAGCATCGATATCTCACCTTCGGGTGGCCGGGGGCGCGCGGCGTGAAACCGGGTGCGTACGGGCGCCGCGTACCGCCGGGGGCATGTTCCAGCGCGGGGTGGTTACTCCGTGAGGCTGTCGAGGCTGTGCCGACACGGACCCGGCGCCCACCGCGGGCGCGGGCACGCGGGCGGGGGAACCGGAGGGGATCGGCAGGCCGGTCAGGAGGCCACGATGGAGTATGTGCAGGAACGCCCCTACCGCTTCCGGCTGGAACCACGGGACGGGATGCGGGCTCCTGGAGTGGTGTTCGCCTCGCAGGAGCTGGTGCGGGACGCCGAGAAATCGCTGGAGCAGGTCGCCAATGTGGCGACACTGCCGGGCATCGTCGGTGCTTCCTACGCCATGCCGGACATCCACTGGGGCTATGGCTTCCCCATCGGCGGAGTGGCCGCCACCGACGTTGCCGACAGCGGGGTGATCTCACCCGGCGGCGTGGGCTTCGACATCTCCTGCGGGGTGCGGCTGCTGGCCGCCGACTGCGACCGGCAGGCCCTCGAACCGGCGCTGCAAGCGGTGATGGACGGGCTGGGTCACGCGATCCCACGGGGTGCGGGGCCGGGCGGCGTCTGGGAGCCCGACGGCCGACGGGAGCTGGAATCCGTGCTGGAGGGCGGCTCCCGGTACGCCGTGGAGCAGGGCCACGGCGACGAGCGGGACCTGCGGCGCTGCGAGGACGGCGGGGCTGTGGCCGACGCGGACGTGGGCCAGGTGAGCGAGCGGGCCCGCGAGCGCGGACTGGTGCAGGTCGGCAGCCTCGGTTCGGGCAATCACTTCCTGGAGGTCCAGCAGGTCGCCGAGGTCTACGACGAGCCGGTCGCCGCCGCGTTCGGACTGGCCCCGGACCAGGTGTGCGTGATGATCCACTGTGGTTCGCGCGGGCTCGGTCACCAGATCTGCACCGACCATGTGCGGGCGATGGACAACGTCATGGCCCGGTACGGCATCCAGGTGCCGGACCGGCAACTGGCCTGCGTTCCGGTCGACTCGCCCGAGGGCCGCGACTACTTGGGGGCGATGGCCGCCGCGGCGAACTACGGCCGCGCCAACCGGCAGTTGCTGGCCCAGGCCGCGCGCCGGGTCTTCCGCCGTACGGCGGGCGCCGGGCTCAGCCTCGTCTACGACGTGTCGCACAACCTCGCCAAGCTGGAGAAGCATGCCGTGGACGGCGGGGAACGGCAGTTGTGTGTGCACCGTAAGGGTGCCACCCGGGCCTTTCCGCCCGGTCACCCGGAACTGCCCGAGGACCTGCGCGGCGTCGGCCAGCCGGTGCTCATCCCCGGCACGATGGGCACCGCCTCCTATGTCCTGACCGGCGTCACCGGGGGCGACGCCTTCCACTCCACCTGCCACGGCGCGGGCCGTTCCCTCAGCCGGCACCAGGCCGCACGGACCATCGGCGGCAAGCAACTGCGGGCACGGCTGGAGGCGGACGGTATCGCGGTGCGCCCGCTGTCCCCCCGCAGTCTGGCCGAGGAGACCCCGGAGGCGTACAAGGACGTCGCCGCGGTGGTGGAGGCGAGCGAAGGCGCGGGGCTGTGCCGCAAGGTGGCCCGTCTGGTCCCGCTCGGCGTGGTCAAGGGGTGAGCCGCCGGGGGACCGGCAGCGGCCTCCGTCAGACGTCGACCGTGACCGCGCACGACCACCCGGACGGGTCCTGCGCCAGCCGCAGTTCGTTCCACGAGACGCCTTTCGGCGGTGCACCGATGACCGGCACCGATCCCAGGTCTGTCACCGACAGCCGTACGTTCGCCGCCACTTCCCGGCCGGACTCGGTCTCCGGGCCGGACGTCTCCGAGCCGGACTCGGTGCCGCTGGTGCCGGCGGTTTCCGTCTCGCCGCCGGTTTCGGTCTCGCCGCCGGTTTCCGTCTCGCCGCCGGTTTCCGTCTCGATGGCCAGCAGGTCCGTCTCGACGGCTACCGGCACTTCGCCGTGCACCTCCAGCCGGTAGACGATCTCGTCCAGCAGCGTGGCCAGCAGGTCTGTGTCACTGTTTCCCGCCACGCGTACCTGCCGTACGGAGTGCGCCTCGGCCCCGGAGCGGTCGGCGAAGCAGTCGACCATGCCGAGCACCGCTTCCGCCAGACACTGCTCCCGGTCGGCGCCCCATGCCTCGATACGCACGTCAGCCGTGTGCGATACGGCGCGATGACCGCGCTCCTCCCGTTGCCGGGGCCGCCTGTCACTGTTTGAGATCTCGTCACCGTCTGCCGTCTCGTCGGCCATGGGTACCGCCTGTCCTCTCAGCGGCCGTGATCCGGCACGAGGTTCTTCGCTGCCTGCGCGTCCCGTACCGATACCGCGATGTGGGCGAACGGGGCCTTTCCGTACGTCTCGACGACCACGACGGGCTTCCAGGGATGGAGAGCGACGAAGTCCTGCCCGTCCTCGTGCCGCCACACGCCGAGGTGCGCCATGCCGGGAAGGTAACTCGTCCGCTTCGGCTCGCCCCGCAGCGGCCGCCACCAGGCGGACGCCTCCTCGACCCGGGCCACAGCGGACAGCGGCACCCGGATCTGGCGGTGTCCTGTGGCGATCTTCTCCCACCAGGACGGTCGGACGACCAGGTCGTCCCCCTTGATCAGTAGCCGTGCCATCGCTTCGGTCCGTCCTCTGCCGTGCGCCTGTGCGCCCCATGCACCGCTTCTCCAGGCTTCTCCCTCCCAGGCTGGGGGCTGTGCACCAGCTCCGCACTCCGGAGGCATCCGGGACGTATGCGGGACACCTGCGGAACGCATTCGGGAAGCCCCATCAGGTGTAGGACCCCGCCCCGCTGGCAACGCACGGGAGGCAAAGACGGCCTCGTGGCGGCAGCACGCCGCCGCGCACCGTAGCGCAAGCAGTCAGGAGGAGATCATGGCCCAGCAGATCAGCGAAATCATGACGGCCGATCCGATCACCGTCACGCCGCAGACCGACATCAACGAGATAGCCCGCCTGATGCGGGACGAGGACTTCGGCGAGGTTCTGGTCAGCGAGCAGGACCACCTCCGCGGCGTCGTCACCGACCGGGACCTCGTGATCCGTGCGCTGGCCGACGACCGTGACCTGCACTCCACCAGGGCCCAGGACGTGTGCAGCAGCGACGTCGTCACCTGTGCCCCGGACGCGGGGATCGACGAAGCCGTGCGGTTGATGCGCGAGCACGCGATCCGTCGCCTGCCCATCGTGGACGGCGACGAACTCGTGGGCACGGTCAGCATCGGTGATATCGCTCTCGAACGCGACCCCGACTCCGCGCTCGCCGACGTGAGCTCCGCCCAGCCGAACCGCTGACAACGCACCCATGAGCCGGGCCGCCTGCGGAGCTGCCGAGGACGGCCCTTAGAGTGCGGCGCCATGACCCCCTTCATGGCGCCGCAGAGGCTGCCCGGCCGGCTGTACGCCGCCTTCCGTGCTGTCGGCCTGGAATGGCCCGACCTGCCGCTGGAGCGGTACGCGGCGCTCGCTCGCACCGCGCGTGAGGCCGGTTCCCGTACAGCAGACGGAACAGCAGACGGAACAGCAGACTGGACAACGGACGGAACGGCAGACGGAGCGGCAGACGGAACGGCGGCGCGTCAGCTTGCCGCCCAGGCTCGCGTCCTGGAGACCTTCGTGCGGGTCATGTCGGAGACGGAGAACGCCTTCCACGAGGCCCTGGAGGAGCTGACCGAGGAACACGGCGGGCCGCTCGGCATCGCCCGGCACAGTGACGCGCCCTGTGTGGCGGGGGTGCGCGAACGCTGGCGCGAGCACGCTGCCGCCACTGTCGGGCACGCAGCCCGGGTGCGTACGGAGCATGTGCCGCTGGCCGTGGAACTGCTGGAGGGCACAGGCGCGGTCCCCTCGGTGCCCGACTACGCGGACGTGGATGCCTGCCCCTGGCTTCCCGACCACGCCGCGGCAGCGGGTGCGTACGACGGTCCACACCCCCTCACCGCGGGACGCGGGCCCGCGGCGGAGGCTCTGCTGCGCTGGAGCGGGGACCTGTGCGGGCCTTCCGTATGTGTGCTGACGGGCGCCGTGGGAGCGGGGAAGACGCATCTGCTGTCGTGGTTCACGGAGTCCACGTTCAAGGAGTGGTTGAGCCCCTTCCCTGTCGGAGGCCCGGCCCGTGCGGCTGCCGTCTCCGCCGTCGGCCGTGATGCGGCCGAGTGCGCCCGTGTCCTGCACGCCCAGTTCGCCGGCGACAGGACCGTTTCCGAGGACCCCGACTGCGGGGCGCTGCTCGCCGCGGTGGCCGGGCGTGGCGAACCTCTGATGGTCACGGTCGCCGACCTCGACGCCTGCGCCGAATCCGCCCGGCTCGTCGAGCAGTTGATCCGCCCCCTCGCGCAAGTGCCGGAGGTACGGGTGCTGGTGGAGGCCCGTGATCCCGAGGTCCTGGCGCCGACCCGGCATTTGGTGCTCGACCTGGACGATCCGCGGCTCACCGACCCCGCGTCCTTCGCCGCGTGGTACGAGGCGGAGGCGGCGACCCTGCCCGGCACTTCGCCTTTCGGCCCCGCCGAGACGTACCCGAACGTGGGGCTGGCCGCCGTCGCCGCCCGGGCGCGGGGCTCCGCCGTCGGCGCACCGCGCCCTGCCGTGGCCGAGCAGGTGTGCGCGGCATGGCTCGACGGTCTCGGCGCACCGGCCCGCGACGCGGCGGCGACGCTCTCCCTCGCCCAGGGGCCGATGACCGGGTCGGTGTGGCGGCTGTTGCACTGCGCTCGGCATCCGGACGACCCCGAGGCTGCGTCCGCGGCGGTGGACGCGGCTGCCGCAGCACTGCCCACCGTGGAGCCCGGCATCCCGGTGTACGCGCTGCGCCCCGACTGTCTCGCGCAGGCGGCGGCCCGCTGGCTGCCGCCGCTCCCGGGTGGTACCGCGGCGCACCATCGCGACGCCGTCGCCGTGATGGCGGGCTGGCCGGTGTCCGAACGGCTCGGATCCGCCGACTACGTCACGGAGCATCTGCCCACCCATGCGCGGCTCGCCGGACTGACCGACCCCTGCGCCATACCGCCCCGCGCGCCCTGCCCTCCCCCGGTGCGGGTGACGCGTGCGCTGCTGGAAGAGGTCTTCGGCGAGGAGGGACTGCTGAGACTTCCTCCCTCTCTGCTCCACCCCCGGATGACCCACGAGCCGACCCGGCGCTTCCTGACCGAGGTCGGGATTCCGGTCGGCGGCATCGACCCGTACTTCTGGGCGGACACACCGGTGCGCTGCCACATCCCGATCAGCGAGGAACCGGCCTGGCAGGAGGTCTCCGAGCAACTGCACGCGACGGAGGGCCTGCCGGGCCCCCTCGAAGCCCTCTTCCATCTGGACTTCCTGGCGTACGGCGATCTGCTTCTCGACGGCCGTACGGGCGTTGTGCACGAGGTCGACGAGGGGTTCGAACGGGTACTGCCCGCGCACCGCGATCTGGAGTCCTACACGTATCTGCTGTACGCGCTCCACCGCGGCCTGCGGCGCTGGCGCGTGGGGGCGAAGGACGCGCACCCGGACGCGACGTTCTGGGTCGCCGATGACCTCGTACTCGACCTTCGCACCTACGATCCGCTGCCGTTCGCGGACCCGGAACGGATCTGGGCGGGGCACTTCGACGACCTGGCCGACGGCATCTGGAGCCCGGGCACACAGGAGTGAGGATTTCTGCGGGTGTCCGAGGGGCGCTCGGGAGAGGGGGCCGGGAGGGCGAGCCCCGCGGTGACCGATCGCGCGGCGCTGTCGGCCGTGTCGGCCGGGGCCGTGTTCGGGCCTGTCGGCCGAATTGGCGCGGTGATCTGTCTACCGGTGGGTAGTGGAGGGCCATACGCTGTCCGGCCATGACGGACGCACGGATGCGCCACGGCAGGGCCGCGCTCGCCTTCAGCTTCTTCGCGCAGGGCGTCGCCTTCGCGCTGCTGGTGACCCGCATCCCCGCCGTACAGGACCGGTACGGGATATCGGACGCCCTGCTGCCCGTTTTCCTCGCTGCGGTGCCGGTGCTCGCAGGTGCCGGGAGCGTGGGCGCGGAGCAACTGGTGAAGCGCGTACGGCCGAGCCTGGTCCTGCGCTGGTCGCAGCCTGTGGTGCTGCTGTCGCTGCTGGGGGTCGGCGCGGGTGACGGGGTGGTCCAACTCGCGGTCGCACTCGGGGTGTTCGGGCTCGCCGTCGGCGCACTGGACGCCTCGATGAACATGCTCGGGGTCAGCCTCCAGCACACGTACCGGCGCAGCATCATGCTGGGCTTCCACGCCGCGTACAGCCTGGGCGGGATCTTCGGGGCGACGGTGGCCTGGCTGGGGGCACACGGAGAGCTGCCGCTCCTGGCGTCGTATCTGCCGGTGGCCGCCGTTCTGCTGCCCGCCGCGTTGGTGGGCAGCAGATGGTACGTGGACGCGGCCGAGCCGGATCCGACGGCCGAGGGGGAGCGGCCTGCGAAGGCGGGGGAGGCGGCCGTGGCGTTCCGGTTGCTGCTGCCGCTGTGTCTGGTGATGACCTTCGCATACATCGGGGACTCCACCGTCTCGAACTGGAGCGCGAAGTACCTCCAGGACGTGCTGGGCAGTTCGGAGCAGCTGGCCACCGTTCCGTACAACGTCTATATGGCGACCACGCTGATCGGCCGCTCGCTGGGGGATCTGGGGGTACGACGGTTCGGCGCCGCGGCCGTCGTCCGGGCAGGCACGCTGCTGGCGGCGCTGGGGTTCGCCACGGTGGCGGCGGCCCCGGGGGCGTGGACCGGCATGCTCGGCTTCACCCTGCTCGGACTCGGCCTCTGCGTGCTGGTGCCGCAGACCTTCGCGGCGGCGGGCCGGCTCTTCCCGGGTGCCTCGGACGCGGCCGTCGCGCGGCTCAACATCTTCAACTACGTCGGTTTCCTCGTCGGATCACCGCTGGTGGGGGCGCTGGGTGACGCGTGGAACTACCGCGCCGCCATGCTGGTCCCGATGGCGCTGGTGCTGGTCACGCTCGTGTACGCCACCTCGTTCACGCCCCGGCCGCCGGCCGCCGTGCCGGATTCCCGCCCGACCCGCGCCTGATCCGTCCGCGTCAGCCGGTCGGCAGCGTCGTCAGCCGGTCGGCCGCGTTCCGGAGAGGAGCGACAGCAGCCGGTTCCAGTGCCGTTCCATCGCTGCCGGGTTGAAGGCGGCGGTGTCGGCCATCGTGAAGCCGTGGACCGTGCCCGGGTAGATCTCGGACGTGTAGTCGACACCGGCTTCGTTCAGCGCCTTGTTCAGCGTGGCCACTTCCTCGGGCGTCATGGAGGCGTCGTTCTCGGCATGCCCGAGATGCAGCCGTGCCGTGATCTGCCCGACGACCCGGTGCGGGCTGTCCTGCGCGTCGGTGACGAGGTGGCCCGCGTGGAAGCTGCCCACAGCGCCCACCCGTTCCGGATACGCGGCGGCCGTACGCAGGGCGAGCATGCCGCCCAGGCAGTAGCCGGTCACCCCCGCTTTCCCGTTCCGCACCTGCGGCTGCTGCGCGAGAAAGTCGAGGTAGGAGCCGGCGTCCCGGACGGCCTTGTCGGCAGTATGGGACTCCATCATGGGAAAGACCTGGCCCAGGAACGCCTCCCGCTCCTCGGTCCTGCTCAGATCGGGCACCTCGACCACGGGGGCGCGGCCGTGCCGGTAGAAGATGTTGGGGGCCAGTACGTAGTAGCCGTGCGAGGCCAGCTCGGCGACCATCTCCTTGATCACCGGCCGCAGCCCGATGATGTCCATGTAGAGGAGCACACCGGGGTAGCGGCCGTCCTCCTTCGGACAGGCGGCGTAGGCGTCGGCCGCGCCGTCCGGGGTGGGAATGTCGACGGTCCGGAAATGCATGGGCGGCCCTTCCTTGTGGACAACTGCTTCGGACAGTTGTTGCTTGCCGTCCTATCACCGCAGCCCCGGAGCGAGCGGGTCAGGGTCGGAAAGGGCTGCTCGGCTCCGGCTCAGGCTCCGGATCCCGCTCCTGGGAGGACGACGTGATGCAGACGTAGCCGTAACTCGTGTCTCCACGACTCAGGGCCTTCCGCCGGGCCTCCGCTGCCTCGTCTTCGCAGCCTTCCGGTACGTCCACGTTCTGACCCCCTGGCGACGACTGCCCGCCGTGCGAGTGGCCGTCCCGCTCCGGGGTGTCGGGTTCCAGTACGAGAGTGGCTGTCCCACCTGTGACGACGAGGGCCAGCCAAATCCCGCCGGCCCACCACCATGCGCGCCGCTTCTGCGTCATACCCCAGACCCCGAGATCCCAAGTTCGAAACTTTGGGCGAAGTCTGCCATTGCCGGTGCCAACTCGCAGGCGCAACCCCGACCTTGGCATGCCGGGGTGGTCTAGCCGTCGGCCTGGTGTGCTCGATGCCGATAGTCGCTCGGGGTGGTGCCGTACGCGGCGCGGAAGGCGCGGGTGAAGTCCCCGGGGCGGGGGAAACCCCAGCGGGCCGCGATGGCATGGATGGGTGTCCGGCGTTCCCGGGGGTCGGCGAGGTCCTGGCGGCAGTGTTCCAGCCGCCGGCTCCGGATCCAGGAGCCGATGCTCGTGCCGTGCTGCTGGAACAGCCGGTGCAGGGAGCGCAGCGAGATGTGGTGCGCTGCCGCGACCTCGCCGGGGGTGAGAGCGGGGTCGCCCAGCCGGCGCTGCACGAACGCGATGATGCACAGATACAGGGCGCGCTGCCGGGAGTCGGCCGGGATCTCCGCCACGCGGTCCAGATGGTCCGCGAGCACAGCAGCGGCCAGATCGAGGGCGACGGTGCCGAGCCGGGCGGCGTCCTGCGTGGTGCGGCTGTAGCCGTCCCGTGCCGTACGGGTCAGGAACTCCGCCAACAGCCGGCCGGTCCCCTGATTCCCAGGAAGCGGGCGGGCGATGAGCCGATCGAGTCCGTGGACGCGGAAGGGAAGCGCTTGGCGGGGGACCTGGAGGAGGAGCGCCTCACCGTCGGCGTACCCGTCGAACGGACGAGAGCTGTCGAACAGCAACAACTCGCTCGGCTGCGCGGGGGCGCGGTGCCGGTTCTGTTCGATGACGTGAGGGCCGGAACGGACAAGGGCGAACTGGAGGCATTCCGGGTCCGAGACACGGATCAGTCTCGGCGTGCGGATCGTGCGGAGCTTGGAGTAGGCCATGCGCGACGTCTGCACCGGTCCCAGTGATGCCGTCGCGAACGAGCCGCGGAAGGTCTTGGTGCCGACGAGTCGGAGGTCGGTCGGCATGACCGCGTCCCGGGTGATCTCCTTCCATGCGGAAAGAGCGTCTGCCTCCGGGAAATGTTTGCTGTCGAAGACCTTCTCCACGATCTACCTCCGTCCCCCTCCGTTATGACGGTTCCCGTCAACTGTCCGTCTCGTAGCGCCTGTCCGGAAGCGGGCCTGTCCGGAAGCGGGCTTGCCCGCAAGTGGGCCTGACGGGAGGCTGTCGGCGGGTGGTGCGCCCCCAACTGACATAGCGGGTTCCATTTTCTGTCAGCTCGGCAACCGAACGGTCAATTCTCGAAGGGTTCTGGTCAATCTCCCGGTGGTCTTGGCATGTTCCCCAGGAAAATGCCGGAACGGGCCCGGATCGTCGGGCAGATGCGTAGTCTGAGCCTCACTGTCCGTGGCCGGGCGGTACCGGTGGCGATGCCGTGTACCGCGCAGGGGAGGGGAGTACAGCGTGCCCGGAATCGACGAGTGCCTCCTGGAGGCGATGCGATTACCCGGTGCACGCAGTGCCGCCGTCGTCGACTGGGTCAGCGGGCTGGCGCTGGGTGTCGCCGGGGACCCACCCGGCGGCGACTACGAGGCGACTGCCTGCGAGACCGCCGAGCTGGCCAGGATGGTCGCCGAGTACCGTTCACTCGGCCCGCTCTCCGCTGCCGGCCCCCCGACCGGAACCACACCGACGGCTCCTGATCCGACCGCGCAGCATGCCGGGACGGCACCGGCCGTCGAAGACATCATCACGACGAACAGCGACAGCTACCACCTGCTGCGGTTCGTGACCGGCGCACTCGACGGCACCCTCTTTCTCCACCTGTGGCTCGGCCGGGACGAGGGCAATCTCGCACTGGCGCGGATCCGGCTGGCGGAGATGGCGGGGCGGATGGTGCTCTGATGCGACATACCGTCCCCGTCCCCTGGGACGCGGAGCGCCCGTTACCGGCTCAACCCGTAACGCGTAGGGCCGACTCGGAGCACTCCGCGCCGGACCCTCCGCTACTGCACCGGCTGGCGGCGGAGCGTGCCACTGGCGCCTTCACCCGGGCGGGCGGCACCCTCTTCCTCCGCGACGGCCAGGTCGTGCACGCGGAGAGCCCGGCCGCGACGGGGCTGGACGTGTTGCTGACCCGTGGCTGCGCACTGTCGCACGAGTGCTGGGAGGCGGCGCTGACCCAGGCCGCGCATGAGGGGTGTGTGGCGCAGCACCTCGTGGCGTCGGGCCATGTGCCCCTCGGAGTGCTGGAACTGTGCCGACGCACGGCCCTGTACGACGCGGCGTTCTTCGTCCTGGCGCCCGGTGGCGGACCGGGCCGTTTTCGGCGGAAGGTGCGGGACCCACTGGGTGCCGGCGGCGGTGTCACGCCGACGGCCGTACAGGGGGAGACCGTTCGTCGCCTGGCGCTTCTGGACCGTATCTGGCCGGACGCCCGCACAGATGTGCTGCCCCCTGCGCCGACGGCCGTGAGTGATCGACTGCACATGGTGCCGGACCGGCAGCTGCGGACCCTGGAACTGGCCGACGGGACCCGTACGGCCACCGACATCGCGCGGGTGCTGGGCCGGCCCGCCTTCCACACCCTCGTGGAGCTGCGCCGGCTGGCGGCCGGCGGGCTGGTCGTCCCGGCCCGGTCCGCCCGCCCGGAGGGGGCTGCCGCCGAGGGCGCCGCCCCCGCCGCCCCAGCCGAGGGCGGGACGCCCGTCGCCGCACCGCCGGTGCACGGGTTCCCGGATCCGGACGTCGCCCTGCTGCGCAGGCTCAGGGACGCGCTGGAGGCACTGTGATCAGAGGATTCCGTCAGCGTGCCGAGAGGAGAGTGCTGATGGCGGCGGAGGCGGCCGTGGTCGAGGAACTCCGGGGGTTACGAGCCAGGGTTCCGCAGGTCGGCGGGGCGTTGGCGGCGACCGTCGACGGACTGGTCCTGGCCGAGGACATCCCCCCGGCGCAGACCGGGCAGCAGCGTCCGGAGGCGGAGCCCCTGGCCGCCCTCACCGCCGCCGCGCTCGGGCTCGCGTTCCGGATGAACGAGGCGACGGGACGCGGCGCTTTCCGCGAACTGCTGATCCACGGGGAGCTCGGCTACGTCGCCACCTACGCCGCCGGACCGGCAGCCGTGCTCACGCTGCTCGCGGACGACCGCATCAATGTGGGGCGACTGCACCTGGAGGGACGTCGTACGGCGGGCCGCATCGGCGAACTCGTGGCCGAGGCCCAGCTCTCCGCGCCTCCGCACCCCACCGCCAACGCCTCGCCGCCCGACGGCAGGCCCCCGCCGGACCGCCGCCGGCTGCCGCTCGAACGGCGCCGCCGCGGCTCTCCGACCCCGGAGTGAGCCCTCCGCCCCGGAGCACGGCCACCGAACGACCGCACCAGGCCGGACAACGTATCGACGAAAGGACAGCACGCCACCATGTCGAACACCGACGCCTCCCTCAAGGAAGCGATGAGCAGCATCGACGGCACGATCGGGGTCGCCCTGGTCGATTACACCAGCGGTATGGCGCTGGGAACGCTCGGCGGCGGCAAGGACTTCGATCTGGAGGTCGCAGCGGCCGGCAACACCGATGTCGTACGCGCCAAGCTGCGCACGATGGAGCTCCTCGGTCTCAAGGACGAGATCGAGGACATCCTGATCACCCTGGGCAGGCAGTACCACTTGATCCGCCTGCTGCGGGCCAAGAGCGGCAACGGCCTGTTCCTCTACATCGCGTTGGACTCCGCCAAGGCAAACCTCGCCATGGCACGGCATCAGTTGCGCAAGATCGAGGCGAGCCTGGAGGTGTGAGCCACTCGCGGGTGAACCGGCACAGGCAGCCGTACGCGCCGCGGCTCAGGCGCGCGGCGCGTACGGCGGAGTCGGTGCTGCCCGTGGCGGTTACCTGATCACGGGCCTCGGTGCCGTTCGGTCGGCTCCGCCGGGCAGTTGTGCTGAGGGCTTCCGCGTGGCGCAGCCATGACGGGTTCGAGCGTGTTCAGCAGCTGATGGTCACTGGGCGGTGTAGCCGCCGTCGACGGGCAGGGCGATGCCCGTGACGTAGCCGGCGCCGGGGCAGACGGCGTTGACGCGCACGCCGCGGGGGCCGTATTCGAGGGCGGCGCTCTTGGTCAGGCCGATCACGCCGTGCTTGGGTACGCGGGCCGGGGCGGTGCGCTGGGCCACGATCCGGTTCGGGTTGCGGGCGAGGGGCGGGGACTTGGGCGTTCGCCCAGGCAGGGGTCAGGAAGCGGCTTCGATGGTGATGCGCGTCGCCCGGCCGAGCTGGTCGGCGCTGACGTCGAGGTGGCCGAGGACGAGCAGGTCGGCGGAGGGGGCGGGCCCGTCCTGGTAGAAGAGGGCCAGGTTGCCCCAGGGCGCGTAGTAGGCGATGTCGCCGACCTTGGCCGCAGCCGGTGCGGGAGCGCCGGAGGTGTCCAGCTTGCGCGGCAGGTCGGCGACCCGCTCCATGCTGTGGAAGTCCTTCAGCTCCAGGGTGAGCGGGAGCAGCTCGGTGAAGTCGCGGGCGGCGGGGCTGTCGTTCAAGGAGACCCCGACGGGGTGGCCGTCGAGGGTGACCCGGATGTCCATGGCAGTGCTCCTCTCGGAGGTGGATGACGGGGTGGTGGCCGCCGTCTCCTGCTGCCCCGGGGACGCGGAAGCGGAAGACGCGGAGCCGGAGGACGTGGCGGCCGAGTCGGCTTCCTGCGCGTCGCTGGAGCAGGCGGTCACGGCCAGCAGCAGGGCGGCTGCCGGAGCGGCACGGATCAGACGGCGGCGAACCGCACAGTTCATGAGGGGCGTCCCGGAGTGATCAGGTGGGCATGGGCTCGGCGTAGTACCGGAAGGCGCCGCGCTCGGCATGGATGGCGTACAGCCGTTCGGCCGGCGCGTCGGGGCTGGAGTGCTGAGAGTCCGGGCGGATCGCACCGGGAACGATGAGCTGTGCGACGTGGATGTCCTCCGGCGCGAGCGCGTCGTGGAGCATCGCCGCGTAGGCGCTCTCGGCGGCGAACGCGATCGAGGTGCCGGCCCGCTCGGGGTGGGGGCGAACGGCGCTGCCGCCGTTGACGAACAGCAGCGTGCCCCGGCCCAGCTCCCGCATCCCGGGCAGGACAGCGTTCACACAGGTCACCGGGCCCTTGACGGAGAAGGCCGGCGGGTCGTCCAGGATGAGGGCGGTGGCGGTGCCAGTGGGTGCGGGCGCCGGGCATGAAATGCACCAGGGATGCGGTGACCCGGGACGGGGCCGGTGCGGCGGCGACGGCGTCGATGTAGACGTCGCCGGTGAACCAGTCGGCCGGGCCCTTGGCGGTGTCGATCGAACTGCGGGTGATCTGCATGATCGCTCCTTCGGGCGGTGGGCGGTCAGGGCTTGAGGAGGGTCTTGATGGCGCGGCGCTCGTCCATCGCCTTGTAGCCCTCGGCGACCTGGTCCAGGGGCAGGCTGAGGTCGAAGACCTTGCCCGGATCGATCCGGCGCGCGAGCACACGGTCGATGAGGTCGGGCAGGTAGCGGCGTACGGGGGCGGGGCCGCCGCGCAGGCCGACGTGGGAGAAGAACAGCTCCTGTCCGTCGATCGCGACTTCGTGGGGGACGCCGACGAAGCCGACGTTCCCGCCGGGCCTCGCCGACCGCAGCGCCTGCTGCATCGCTTCGGCGGTGCCGACGCACTCCAGCACGCTGTCGGCGCCGATCCCGCCGGTCAGCTCCTTGATCTGCTCGACGCCTTCCTCGCCGCGTTCAGTGACGATGTCGGTGGCGCCGAACTCCCTGGCGAGTTTCTGGCGGGGTTCGTGCCGGGACATGGTGATGATCCGCTCCGCGCCCATCTCCTTGGCCGCGATCACGGCGCACAGGCCGACCGCGCCGTCGCCGACGACCACGGCGGTCGAGCCGGGCTGCACCTCGGCGGCATCGGCGGCCCACCAGCCCGTGCCCATGACGTCGGACACGGCCAGCAGCCCCGGCCAGAACTCCTCGCCCGGAACCTCCTCGGTGGCGACCAGGGTGCCCTGGGCGTTGGGTATGCGCACGTACTCGGCCTGGCAGGTCGACATGAACTCGCGGTGCAGGCAGTTCGACTGGAAACCGTTGCGGCAGTTCGCGCAGGTGTTGTCGGAGGTGGCGAAGGAGCCGACGACGAACTGTCCCGGCCGCACCGAGGTCACCTCGGAGCCGACCTCCTCGACGAAGCCGACGTACTCGTGCCCCATCGGATGCGGGTCGCCGATCGGCTCAGCGCCGCGGTAGGGCCACAGGTCCGAGCCGCACACGCATGTCACGGCCGTCCGGATGACCGCGTCGGTCGGGTGAAGAATCTTGGGGTCGTCCACGGTCTCGAACCGGACGTCGCCGGGAGCGTGGATCACTGCGCCGCGCATGAGTGGGGTTCCTTTGCGTGCCGAGGCGTGCGGCCGCCGGATCCGGGACCGTCGCCGTGTGCAGGGCGGGGTGCACGCCCGTCGTGCCGGGGCGGGCGGAAAGCACCACGTCAGCCAGGTAACCCGCACTTCGCGAGTGCAGCGAGACACCATCAAGGGGTGTACTGCCAGTACATCCCTATGGACGCCGGGCAGGACGTACCGTCGAAGGCGTGGACAACCAGGCAGAGGTCCGCGAGTTCCTCACCTCGCGGCGGGCGAAGATCAGCCCCGAGCAGGCGGGCCTGCCCTCCGGCAGCCGCCGACGGGTGCCCGGCCTGCGCCGCAGCGAGGTCGCCGCGCTCGCCGATGTGAGCGTGGAGTACTACGCCAAGCTCGAGCGCGGCAACCTCGCCGGAGCCTCCCCGGCCGTCCTCGAAGCCGTCGCCCGCGCCCTCCAGCTCGACGACGCCGAACGCGCTCACCT
Source organism: Streptomyces sp. 3N207 (assembly GCF_052246355.1). Taxonomy (NCBI): domain Bacteria; kingdom Bacillati; phylum Actinomycetota; class Actinomycetes; order Kitasatosporales; family Streptomycetaceae; genus Streptomyces; species Streptomyces sp. 3N207. The sequence continues at coordinate 222,060 of NZ_JBQQBV010000005.1, forward strand.
CATGAACCTGGCGCAGGCCGCCGACGGCTCCGACGCCCTCACCCGGCCCCGCCGCCGCACCACCCGGACCTGGACCGCGCACCGGAGCCTGCAATGGGTGCTGGACGCCGTCACCGTCGGCCCGGCCTTCGTCCGCAACGGCCGCATGGACCTTCTCGCCACCAACCAGCTCGCCCGCGCCTTCTACGACGACGTCTACGCCTCGGTCGGCAACCAGGCCAACCTGGCCCGGTTCCAGTTCCTCGACCCCGCCTCGCGCCGCTTCTACCCCGACTGGGATCTGGCCGCCGACATCGCCGTGGCCATCCTGCGCACCGAAGCCGGCCGCAACCCTCACGACAAGGAACTCCACGACCTCGTCGGCGAGCTGTCCACCCGCAGCGACGACTTCCGCACCCGCTGGGGCGCCCACAACGTCCGCCACCACGGCACCGGCACCAAGCGTTTCCACCACCACGCCGTCGGCGACCTCACCCTCGCCTACGAGGGCCTGGAGATGGCCGCCGAACCCGGCCTCACGCTCACCATCTACACCGCGGAACCCGGCTCGGCCTCCGAGGAAGGGCTGCGCCTGCTCTCCTCCTGGGCCGCCACCGCAAAAGCCGAGCGTCCCTCCCACCAGGCGGCTGACTGACTGCCCCGGGCACAGGGAAGGGCGGAGGCGCCCGGGTGCCGCGGCGGGCCAGGTCCTGCTGCTGCTTGGCCACCACCGGACTGACGGCGCTGCACGAGCCGGCCGATGTCGAGAGCGTCCATGTGGAGTGCCTGGGCGGGACGCTGCGACAGGTCAGCCAGGCGTTCGTGGGCCCGCTGACCGAGGCGGCGCTGGAGCGGATGACGTTCGACCGGGTCTTCCTGTCCGCCGACGGCGTCACCGCGGAGGACGGGATCTGCGAGGCCGATCTGCGCCGGACCCGGCTGAAGGAACTGATGGTGCGCCGGGCGGCGCACACCTACGTACTGGCACACGCGGCGAAGCTGGGCCGGGCCCCGTTCCATGCGTGGGCGTCCCTGCCGTCCGGCTGGACCCTCGTCACGGACGGCGGCGGGCATCAGGCTTTCCGTCGGAAGAGTCTACGGCGCAGGCCGCGGGTGAGGCGTACCCGGTCCACGTGGAGGAGGAGCGGGGGGCCGGACTCGGGCTTGGCGTACATCTGCATCAGGCCGCGTCGCCAGCGTGTCCCACCGGGCGGTACGACCGAGTCCTCCAGGGGAAGGGCGCGGCGCCAATTGGCGGCGGCTATCAGGAGTGTTGCTGTCCACCGGCCCGGGGGCAGGGAGTCGAGGGGCAGTTCTGCCGAGAACCGGCCGTCGTCCTGGAGGACCACGGGAAAGTCGCACGTGGCATCGGCGGTTTCCAGACGTACGACGGCGGTTCCCGGTGGCGGAGCGATGAGGTTCGTCGTCCCGTGTATGTGCAGGGCCGGGCCGCGCCAAGCAGCCGTTTCCGGTTCGAGGCGGAGTTCTTCGCCGAGTTGGGCCGCTGAGCCATGCTGGAGGCGCACGGTGAGATTGCCGAAGGCGGTGGAGTAGAGCCTGGCCGTCCGTATGCCGCCCGTACCGTCGTCGGACAGGCAGCTGACCGGGCACTCACCGGCGTCGGGGTCGCGTTGATTGCCCAGCCGTACGGTTTTGGCGAGCCCGTTCACGGTGTAGCGCAGATACAGATCCCAGAAACCGTCGGCCAGTGGTTCGTCGGTCCCGTCGCCGCCGAGGAGATCGAAGTCGGCTTCGAAGGAATCCCCTTCGACGCGGATATCGGCGTGGTGGGTCCTGCTGTCCTTTCCGCGGTGCTCCAGAAAAACCTCTACGGTCCTCCCGCCGATGTGCTGGGCCTCGCTCAATCCCGCATGACCGCGCAGCCGGAGTCGGGTGCCGGTGAAGGAAATCGAGGACAGGTAGTGGATGACGGCGAGATGCTCCGTTACGTCGAAGCATGCGGCGGGGCTTGTGGCACAGGCTTCACGTTCCACGGGATAGTGGGCCAGCGCCCGCCCCTGGGAGATATGAATGCGGAACGGCATATGGCTGTCGGCCCGGTGAGTGTGGTCCAGGAGCTCTTCCAGATCGCCGTGCTGGGTGAGATGACAGCGCAGGCGCTGGACCGGGGAGAGCCGGGGCCAGAAGGAGTCCGAGTCGTGATCGGTGACGAGTTTCTGCATGCGGCTGAACTCGCGCTGCTGGACCGTGGATTCCGTCTCATTGCCGAGGAATCGAAAGGCGCCCTTCAACTCCACCTGGAAGTGCCGCTCCAGCAGGGCATCGCGTCGCGGTCCCGGCTCCAGCTCGGTCCGCAGCAGCTCACACACCCGGTGGAGCGAGTCGAGGACCGGCTCGGTCTTGTTGGTGAGGGTCAGATGCTGGCCGTCGGGGCGGCGCACGAGGTAGTAGCAGTCGTAATCCGCGACCACGGAAATGCGGCGTGCGCGCAAGTAGGCGAGCGCCGTGAAGGGCTGGTCCTCGCCGATCCGCAGACTGGTGTCGAAGCGAAGATGCAACCGGTCGAGCAGCTCTCTGCGGAAGAGCTTCTGAACGGAGAGCGCCCAGTAGACCCGTGAGGTGAACAGGTCGGCGTCGGGCTGGTTGGCCCGGAACATCGAGCGCGGCACCCCGCGTCCCACCGAGGCCATCTTGCCGAGTACGACATCGGCCCTGTTCTCCTCGGCGGTGGTGGTGAGCCGCTGCAGCGCCTCGGGTGCCAGATAGTCGTCCGCGTCGAGGAAGAACACATACCGCCCGCTCGCCAGGTCCAGGGCGCGATTGCGGGGGCCGGAGGGACCGCCGGAATTCTCCTGATGGAGCACCCGCAGCAGCCGCGGGTGCTGTTCGGCCAAGAGATCCAGTTCGGCTGTGGTGCCGTCCGTGGAACCGTCGTTCACGACGATCATCTCTATCCGACCGGGGTCGAGAGACTGGTGTGTGACCGAGGCGATACAGCGCTTGAGATAGGGGAGCGCATTGTAGGCGGGAGTTATGACGCTTACGAGATTTTTCGAGTCATCCATGGACAGACGGTGCCCACCGGGACGTACCCCTGCCACGGGGGTGCCGCGTTCGGGTGAATCGGGCGCTCCGCTCGACAGATTTCGAACGGAGAGTAGGTCTTTGCACACTCTGAGTTGCGGAGATCGTCGCTACCACCACAAGATGCGGGCCTGCGGCGCGGGCGCGGACACCGACTACACGACCGGGTTCCACAAGGGAGACGCCAAGGTCCTCCTCGGTTACGCCCGCCGCTGGTCCTCGGTTACGCCCGTCGCCAGCCGGTTACGCCCACGGGCGGCCGACCGGCCGGAATGCGGCTGGCCGACGGGGCCGGGCCACGGGTTGCCGACGGGCCGGGCCGCGGGTGCCCGGAGTGCCCAGAACGCGGCGGCTGCCCCGTCACCGGCATGGTGAGGGGCAGCCGCCGCGTTGCGGGTCGTCGGCTCAGTACGGGCCGTTGACGTTGTCGATCGAACCGTAGCGGTTGGCGGCGTAGTTGCACGCCGCGACGATGTTGGCGACCGGGTCGCGCTGGTCGTAGACGGTGCCCTTGACGTGGAAGGAGTCGAAGGTCGGCTTGATCACCTGGAGCAGACCGATGGACGGGGTGCCGTTCTGGGCGTTGATGTCCCAGTTGTTGATGGCGTTGGGGTTGCCACCGGACTCCCGGATGATGTTGCGGTGGATGCCCTCGTAGCTGCCCGGGATGCCGTGCTGCTTCATGATGGTCAGCGCCTCCTTGATCCAGCCGTCCAGGTTGGTCGACTGGGTCTTGTGCACGCTGGTGGTCCGCTCGGCGGTGCTGCGGTCGGCCCGCTGGGGCTTGCTGCTCCGCTCGGCGGGCGCCGGGGTGGCGTCCAGGGTCAGCTTCTGGCCGGGACGGATCAGGTCCGGGTCGCTGCCGACAGTCTGCTTGTTGGCCTTGTAGAGGGTGGACCAGCCGCCCTTGATGTCGTGATCCACGGCGATCCGGTACAGCGTGTCGCCGGTGACGACGGTGTAGGAGTCGGCCTTCTCCTCGGTCTTCGCCTTCGGGGCGGCGGCCTTGGCGGAAGTGGCCTGCTTCTGGTCCTGCACCTTGGCCGGCGCGGGGGCGGCGTGCGCGCTACCTGCGGTCAGCAGGGGAGCGGCGATTCCCGCACCGCCGGCGACGAGGGCAAGCGAAAGCCGGGAAAAGCGGCGGGCATTGCGCGATTTACGGGCATGACGGCCACGTGACATGGGGGTGTCCTCTCCTAGCGCCTGCGAGGTGAGCTGTCGGATTCGGGCTGGAGTTGCCCGGCCATAACCCGTGCGCGAGGCGCAACGGGCATGACTTCACCCCTAGCCGGGCCGCTGGATGCGGCACGGCGCTTACTTGGGTCCCCCGCTCCTGCCGGCGTGGTCTGGTGCGAATATCCCTCACCGGGCGGCAGGATTCGGCGCCCCGGCAGCGGGAACTCCGGCCGTTTACGGAGGCCGGAGCGAAGACACAGAAACACACCGGATTGTTGGGAGCAAGATGCCGGATTCAAATGCCGGGTATCCGCGGAGAATGATCTCTGAATTATTCAACGCTATGCTGTGGATCATTTTCTGAGCGTAAAGCGGCGAACCGGCGGGATTTTCGAAAAGCTCGCCGTGGAGAGTCTCTTGACGACCCGACAGAAGATCTTGCGCGCGCACTCGAAGCGGTGATGTGTTTCTTGACACAGCGACTATGAAGTGCCCACGTGGGAGCGGTAAGTCGTCTATATCCGGACATTACGTGCCGAGAACCGGTAAAGGCGGTGGATTGTTCGGCATACGCGCCACCACCTCACCGGGAACGCCCGGGAGCCCGCAACCACCGGCAAGGTGGCGCGGGCTCCCGGGCGTTGTTCGGTGCGTCTTCGGTGCGTTCTTCCGTGCGCCCGGCGTCCGTTCAGAGGAAGCTGACGTTCTGGGCGAGGGAGAGCTCGCTGGAGTAGTTGATCGTGTTGGTGGCCGAGCGCATATAGGACTTCCAGGCGTCGGAGCCGGACTCGCGTCCGCCGCCGGTCTCCTTCTCCCCGCCGAACGCCCCGCCGATCTCCGCACCGGAGGTGCCGATGTTGACGTTGGCAATGCCGCAGTCGGAGCCCGCGGCCGAGAGGAAGATCTCGGCCTCCTGCTGGTCACGGGTGAAGATGCTGGACGACAGCCCCTGCGGGACGTCATTGTGCAGCGCGATCGCCTCGTCGAGGGTGTCGTAGGTGAGTACGTAGAGGATGGGGGCGAAGGTCTCTTCCCGTACGACATCGTTCTGCTCGTCGACGCGGACGAGGACCGGCTCGGTGTAGGCGGCCTTCGGAGCGGTTTCGGACAGCCGCCGGTTGCCGCCCGCCAGGATCTTGCCGCCTTGGGCCTGGACCCGGGTCAGTGCGCTGTTCATCGCGTCGAGGGCCGCGGTGGAGACGAGCGGGCCGACCAGGGTGTTCTCGTCGAACGGGTCGCCGACCGGCAGCTTGCGGTAGGCGCTGGTCAGCCGCTCGACCAGCGTCTCCGCGATATCACGGTGGACGATCAGGCGGCGCAGCGTCGTGCAGCGCTGACCCGCGGTGCCCGCCGCGGCGAAGACGATGCCCTGGACAGCGAGGTCGAGGTCGGCCGAAGGGGCGACGATCGCGGCGTTGTTGCCGCCCAGTTCCAGCAGGCTGCGGCCGAAGCGGGCCGCGACGCGGGGACCGACTTCCCGGCCCATCCGGGTCGAGCCGGTGGCGCTGACCAGGGCGACGCGGGGGTCGTCCACCAACTGCTCACCCACGACACGATCGCCGAGCAGCAGCCGGTGGACATCGCGGGGCGCCCCGACCTCGTCCGCGGCGCGGGCCAGCAGATGGTCGCAGGCCAGCGAGATCAGCGGAGTGAGCTCCGAGGGCTTCCAGACGACCGTGTCGCCGCAGGCAAGCGCGACGGCGGTGTTCCACGACCAGACGGCCGCGGGAAAGTTGAAGGCGGAGACGACGCCCACCACACCGAGCGGATGCCACGTCTCCGCAAGGCGGTGACCTGGGCGTTCCGAGGCGATGGTGCGGCCGTACAGCTGGCGGGACAGTCCGACGGCGAAGTCGCAGATGTCGATCATTTCCTGAATTTCGCCCAAGGCTTCCGAGCGGATCTTGCCCGCCTCGATGGTGACGAGATCGGCAAGGTCGCTCTTGTGCTCACGCAGCAGCTCGCCCAGCCGGCGCACGAGCTCTCCGCGGCGCGGCGCGGGCGTGGTGCGCCAGGTGAGGAACGCCTCGCGCGCTGCGCCGACGGCGGCTTCGGTGTCCGCCGCGTCGGCGGCCTTCAGCCCGAAGAGGTTCTCTCCGGTGATGGGGGTCCGCGCGGAGAGGTCACTGCCTTCCGGAACGGTGACGCCGATGTTGCCGAGGCTGGTGAGTGCCCGGGTACGCAGGTCGTCCGTGGTGGGCAGGGCGGTGCTGGTCATGGTCATCCTTAGGGGTGGGAGGGACGGGATCAGGCGAGGGCGCCGTCGAGTTCCAGTGCGCGCGCGACCTGGGTGAGGGAGCGGCTTTGCTGCTGTTCGTAGAGCGCGAAGGGATCGAGCACCTCGCGTCCGACGGCGCCGGAGAGCCACTCGGCGTCGTAGGCCGCACCCTCCTGCGCGTTGTCGCGGGTGCCCTCCGAGCTGAGGTTGGACTGGAAGATGCCGGCGGCCGAGCGGGGCAGGAAGTCTTCGTAGACGACGGGCTCGGCCCGCACCCACCCCCGCCGCAGCAGTTCGCCGATATCGGCCGGCGGAGGGTTGCCGTGGCGGGGCCGGTCGGCAGCCACCTGGTAGGTGAAGTACGCCAGCCCCTGTACGGCCAGCTCCTCTTCGGTGTCGGGCATGTGCTCCTCCCACACGCTGCGGGCGACGGCGCCGCGACCCTCTCCGGGCGCCTGCGCGCTCAGCTGGTCGACGAGGCCGAGCAACGTGTCGTACCGTGCGCGGCCTTCGCGGGTGAGGGCGATGCCGCGTGCCTCGACCTCGCCGAACCGGACGCGCAGCGCGCCGCTGACGACACTGCCGTCCGGGGTGCGCATCGCGCGGGGCTCGGCCAGGGCCCGGAAGGACGTCTGCCGCAGCAGGACGTCCGGCCCCCGCCAGGCCGGCGGGCCCTGGATGGTGTCGATCATCTCGATGCCGCGCTCGGTCATCCGGCGGTAGAGCTCGTCGATGTCCAGGACGCGCGGAGTGAGGTGGTTGATGTGCGTGCTGCGTACGCCGCCGATGTCCGCGGCGACCGCGGAGATCCGCTCCAGGGTCCCGTACCAGGCCCGGTCGACCGGTTCGCCGGACAGCTCGAAGGCTCCGACGGCGAGCTGGAGGAAGCGCTCGGCGTCCTCCAGGGACAGCTCCTGCTCCGCTGCGGCGCGGTCGGCCAGCGTGAGCAGCTCCGGCGGGAAGAGTTCACGGCCGGCCAGGAAGGTCTCCAGCCGGGCGCGCAGGTCCGGGTCGAAGAAGCGGGGGTCGGCCGGGGTGAGCATGGAGGTGAAGACGCGGAAGGGGTTGCGTGCCAGCTCCTCGCCGTCGACCGGCCGGAAAGCGGTGGAGACGACGGGGACGGCGCTGGCGGCGGCCTCGCGCAGATCGTAGAAGCCGACCGGATGCATGCCGAGGGCAGCGAAGATCCGGGCGACCTGCCGCAGCTCCTGCGGTGTGCCGACGCGGATGGCGCCATGACGCTCGGCCGTCACCCTGCCGATGGACCCCAGGCGCTCGGCGTCGGCGCCGCGGGCCCGCAGGACGTCCTCGTTGACCTCGCGGGAGACGTCCACGAGCGTGGTGTAGGCGGGCACTTCCTGCCCGTACATCTCCGAGAGCCGCGCGGCGAAGGCGGCCCGTAGCTGCCATTGGCTGAGCGTTGACATGGTTCGGCCTTTCGCTTCGAGGGTCACGCTTTCCTTCGGGGTGGCGCTTTCGCTTCGATGTGCTCGCGGCTTCACACCACATGGGCTTCTGGACGGATCTCGGCACCGGTGCGGAACCGGTCGGCGCCGAGCGGGGTGATGTCCGCGAACGGGCGGCGTTCCAGGTAGAGGTCGCGCATGATTTCGCCCACCGCGGGTGCCTGGAGGAAGCCGTGACCGGAGAACCCCGTGGCGTACAGGAAGTTGCCGAGCTCCCCGGAGCGGCCGATCAGCGCGTTGTGGTCCGGCGTGTTCTCGTACAGCCCGGCCCATCCGGCGACGGTCTCCATACCGGCCAGCGCGGGGGCGCGGCGGCGGACGGCGGCGCGGAACAGCTCCAGCCACTCCGGGGTCCAGGCGGTGTCGAAGCCCTCCTCCTGCGCGGGGTCGGCCAGCCCGAACAGCAGGCCGTCGTCGCTGTTGTGGAAATAGGCGCTCGAGGAGAAGTCGATGGTGAAGGGGATACGGGGCGCGGGCGGCACGAGCGGCGTGGTGAAGGCCAGTTGCCGGCGCACCGGCCGTACGGGAAGGCTGACGCCGGCCATGTCGCCGATCTGCCGGGACCACGCGCCTGCCGTACAGACGACGGCGCCGCAGGTGATGGACCCGTGACTGGTGTGCACCCGGGTCACCCGAGAGCCGGCCGTGTCGATACCGGTGACCTCGGTGTGCTCGGCAATGGTGACGCCTGCCTGGGCTGCGGCCCTCGCATATCCCTGCACGACCAGTCCCGGGCGGGCGTGGCCGTCGGCCGGTGAGTACGCGGCGGCCACGAGACCGTCGGTGCTGAGGTAGGGGCACAGCCGTTGTGCCTCGGCCGGGTCGATCATGCGGCTGGGCACATCGAGACCGTTCTGGATGCTGACACTGGTCGCGAAGTCCGCCGCCTGGTCCTCGCTGGTGAGCAGGAAGAGGTAGCCGACGGTGTCGAGCCGGATGTCGGCTCCCGGGCGGGCGGCGAAGTTCTGGTAGGCGTGCAGGCTGCGGCGGCCCAGCTCGATGTTGAGCGGGTCCGAGAACTGGGCGCGTACGCCGCCGATCGGTTTGCCCGAGCTGCCGCAGCCCAGGTCGCCCCGCTCCAGGACGACGATGTTCCGTACTCCGGCCTCGGCGAGGTGGAAGGCGGTGCTGGCACCCATCACGCCGCCACCGATGATGACGACATCGGCGGAGTGCGGAACGGTGCGGTAAGCGGAGGAGGGCATGAGGCCGATCCCTTCCAACGGCCGGCGACGGGGCGGGCGATGAGGCGGGCCCGGCCCGGGCACGGCGTGGCTGTCAGTGCGTGGCGGAGCTGATCAGCTGGCTGTCCCACATCGTGCAGCAGCCCAACCGTTGACGTCTATGAACAGTTTCTGCGCACTTTTGTTTACGATGCCTATATGGAATGGACGAGTGCCCAACTCCGCTCGCTGGTCGAGCTGACCCGCCGGGGGACCGTCACCGCGGTGGCGCAGGCCCTGGGGTACACCCCCGGCGGGGTGTCGCAGCAGATTGCCGCGCTGGAGAAGTCCACGGGCATGGAGCTGCTGCGGCGGGTGGGGCGCCGGGTCGAATTGACCGACGCGGGCATGACGCTCGCCCGGCACGCCGAGCGCATCCTTGCCACGGAGGCCGAGGCCGTCGAGGCGTTGGAGCGCACCCGCACCGAGGTCTCCGGGACGCTGCGGGTCGGGCTCTTCACCACGGCCGCCGCCGAGATCCTCCCGCCGGCGCTGCGGCGTGCCCGGGAGAAGCACCCCGGCCTGACCGTGCGCAGCCGGGACATGGACGTGGACGATGTGTACGACGCGGTGGCCGGCGGTGCGGTGGATCTGGCCCTGGGGCTGGACTATCCGGACGTGCCCATTCCGCGTGACCCGTCCCTGTGTGTGATGCCGTTGTCCCGGGAGCGGTTCTCCCTTGCGGTCCCGGCGGGCGCCATGGCCGGCCGTAAGACGGTCTCCCTCACGGAGGCGGGAGAGCTGGGGTGGATCCTGCCGTCGGCCAACAGCTACTACGGCCGCGCCGTGCTCACCGTCTGCCGCCGGGCCGGCTTCGAACCCCTGGTGCTGCACGAGGTGACCGACACGGCTGCGACCCTGGCCCTGGTCGAGACCGGCGTGGGGGTGAGCGTGGTGACGGACCTGATGCTGCGCCTGCGTGCCTCACGTATCGATGTCATCGGGCTGCGCGAAACGATGGAGCGCCACATCGTGGTCGTCTTCCGGTCCTTCGCGCAGCACCGTCCCACGGTGGCGGCTCTGGTGGAGGTGCTGCGTTCAGGGGCCGGCGACCGAGACGGCGAGGAGCAGGCTCAGCATTCCTTGCCCTGAGGGGCGGAAGTTGTCGCGCTGCTACGTCTTCCCGGGCGGCAGGCGCTGAGCGAGGGTTTCCGGCCAGTGGTGACCCACGCCACGGCGGCGGCCCTTCGTGTCGCCGTTGCCTCCCATGGAGCGAGCGAGCGATGTCCACCAAGCACCCCTCGAAGCCTGGCCTTCCCCTGTTGCTGGGGAAGGGACCCCGGGGAATCTTCAGACGAACCCTTCCCTCCGAGCAGCCCACAGGTGAGCGCATGGTGCGCACCCTCGGGCTGACCCAGCTGACGATGATCGGCGTCGGCGCCATCATCGGGGCCGGCATCTTCAGCCTGGCGGCGGCCGTCGCCAGGGACACCGCGGGCCCCGCGGTACTGATCTCGTTCCTGGTCGCCGGGGCCGCGTCGCTGTGCGCTGCCTTCGCCTACGCCGAGTTCGCCGGCATGGTCCCCAAGGCCGGCTCCTCCTACACCTACTGCGCCGCGGTCCTCGGGGAGGTCGTGGGCTGGATCGTGGGCTGGGACCTGTTGCTGGAGTACACCGCGATCGTTGCGGTCGTCGCGATCGGCATGTCCGGCTACCTCGACTTTCTGCTGAACGCCGTCGGCCTCCATCTGCCGACCTGGGCACTGGGTGCCCCCGGCACCGGGGACGGCCACCGGATCGACCTGCTGGCGGTCGTGATCTGCCTGGCCGTCGCCTGGCTGCTGACCCGAGGGACCCGCACTTCGGCCCGGGTGGAGACGGTGCTCACCATCATCAAGATCGCCATCGTGCTGCTGGTGATCGTGGTCGGCTTCACCAAGATCAACACCGGTAATCTGCACCCCTTCGCACCGTTCGGGCTCGGCGGCGCTTTCACCGGTGCGGCCACCGTCTTCTTCGCCGTCTTCGGCTATGACGCGCTGAGCACCGCCGCCGAGGAGTCGGTCGAGGCCCGCCGCAAACTGCCGAAGGCCATGATGCTGTCGCTTGGCATCTCCATGGCGCTCTACGTTCTCGTCTGCATCGTGCTCACCGGACTCCAGCACTACAGCGAGCTCAACCCCAAGAGCGGCATCTCCAGCGCCCTGGCGAGCGTGGGGCTGAGCGGGCTGGCCAACGTCGTCGCGGTCGGCGCTGTCGTCGGCATCGTCACGGTGACGTTCTCCTTCATGATGGGCGCCTCGCGTCTGTGGTACGCCCTCAGCCGCGACGGACTGATGCCGGCCTGGTTCGGTGCCATCCACCCCAAGCGCAAGGTTCCGCACCGTGCCACCTGGATCATCGGAGCCGTCTCCGCGCTGCTCGCGGGCGTGCTGCCGATCAACGCCGTGGCCGAACTGACCAACATCGGCGTACTGCTGGCCTTCATGGTGGTGTGCGCGTCCGTGCTGATACTGCGCTACCGGAAACCCCACCTCAAGCGCGGGTTCCGCTGCCCCGGAATGCCGGTGGTCCCCGTCCTCGGCATCCTCTTCTCCGTCTGGCTGATGTCGTTCCTGCAGTGGGACACCTGGGTGCGACTGGGAGCCTGGCTCCTGGTCGGTCTCGTCATCTACGCCGCTTACGGCTACCGGCGCACCCGCCAGGTGATGCCCGGGGATTCGGTGGACCTGGACGCCCTCGACGACATGTCCGACTCCGCGGAACCGACTTCTCCCGGACCGGCCCCCACGCCGACCCCGTGACGCGCCCCGAAGGGGCGCGGGGAACCGCTCGCACGGCTACGACGTACCCGCAGTCTGCATCGGGGAGACGGGGGCAGCCCCTTCTCAGCAAGACCCGCGGGACACGGCTCAGGTGGCACCGTCCTGCACGGGGTGCACAAACGGCTCCCCCTCAGGCACCGCGCTCCGCAAAGACCGCAGCATCCCACCGAGCAGCGGATTGCTGTTCTCGCTGCGATGGAGCGCCAGCACCCGCCGGAACGCCGAGCGCTGGGTGAGCCGGGTGGCCTCGACCGTCTTGTCGGGGGCGTGCCCGAGCGCGGGCACGACCGCCACCCCGAGGCCGGTGGAGACCAACTCCCGTACGACGTCGTAGTTGTTGCTGCGGAAGGCGACCGACACCTCGAAGCCGGCCGCCGCGCACAGCCGAACGACGGTGAGCGCCCCGGCCGTGCCTTCCCTGCTGGTGATCCACCGGGCCCGGGACAGCCCGGCCAGGCGACTGCTCAAGCCGCTGTCCCGGGCCCGGAGAAGAACGAGATCCTCCTGCAGCAGAGCGTGGCAGCTCAGGCCCTCGGGCCACTGCCGGGGGACGAGGCCGTACTCGTACACCAACGCCACATCCAGCTCACCGTCGTTGAGCGCGGCCACGAGTTCGTCCGGCTCTCCCTCCTCCAGCTGGATCTGCGCCCGTGGGTGCGTCCTGGCCAGTTCTGAGAGCGCGGCGGGCACCAGCCGGACACCGGCGGTGGGGAAACTGCCCAGCCTCAGCCGGCCGGTGGCACCGGTGGCGAGCTGCTGCACCTGGTGGTCCAGGTCATCCAGGGCGGCCAGCACCGGGACGCTGAGATCCACCAGCCGGTGAGCCGCCGAAGTCGCCCGGACCCCGTGCGCCTCCCGTTCGAACAACGTCAGCCCCGTCTCCTTCTCCAGCGCCGAGATCTGCTGCGAGATCGCGGAGGCGGTGTAGCCCAGCTCCCGGGCGGCGACGACGAACGAGCCGCTGCGGACGACGGCCCGCAGGGTGAGCAGATGTGAAGGCTTGAGCAACGGGTCCTCCTGGGGCGACGGATGTGAGCGCGCGATGGGACGGCGACGTGGCACCAGGGTAAGCACTCAGGTTAAGCATTCCTTCGTCTCGGCGCTCATTTCTTTCGTGCTGCTGGGTCTTGTGGCTCGCCCGGTGGACGCAGATCGTGGCGGGGGACGGGTCGAACACGACCGTGGAGCGAGAAGGAGCGACCGCAGTGACCGCAGTGCCCGCGACAGCGCAACTCCCGGACCCTTCCGACGCGGAAACTGTCACCGAGGCGCTCGGCCGGGGCAACTGCGGGGAAGTGCACGGCGATACGGGGAGCCGTGCCGCGTACTCGGCCGACGCGTCCAACTACCGGCAGATCCCGCTGGCCGTGGTCTTCCCCCGCGAGCGGCAGCATGTGCTCAACACCCTCGCCGTCTGCCGCCGCCTGGGCGTACCCATCACCTCCCGGGGCGCGGGTACCAGCACCTCGGGCCAGGCCGTCGGCTCCGGGGTGGTCATCGATTTCTCCCGTTACTTCAACCGCCTGCTCGCACTGGACCCGGCCGACCGCACAGCCACGGTGCAGCCGGGCATCGTCCTGGACGACCTCCAGCGGGCCGCTGCCCGGCACGGGCTGCTGTTCGGCGCCGACCCGTCCACCCACAGCCGCTGCACGCTGGGCGGGATGATCGGCAACAACGCGTGCGGTTCGCACTCCGTGGCCTGGGGACGCACCGCGGAGAACGTCGTGGAGCTGGAGGTGGTCACCTACCGGGGCACGGTCCTGCGCCTGGGCGAGATGACGCGGGCCGAGATCGACGAGGCCGTCGCCGCCGGCGGCGAACGGGGAGCGCTCATCGCATCCCTGCACCGGCTGGCCGAGAGCAACCTGGCGACGTTGCGTACGGAGCTCGGGCGCTTCCCCCGGCAGGTGTCCGGCTACGCCCTGGAACAGCTGCTGCCGGAGCGCCGCTTCAACCTCGCCAGGGCGCTGGTCGGCAGCGAAGGGACCCTCGCGGTCATCCTCTCCGCCACGGTCCGCCTCGTGGCGCCCCCGCCCGCCCGGGCCCTGGTCGTGCTCGGCTACAGGGACGCCTGTGCCGCAGCCGACGCGGTCCCCGGCCTCCTCGAGCACCGGCTGCTGGCCCTGGAAGGGCTGGACCAGGCCCTGACCGACATCGTCACCAGGCCCGAGACCCGGCAGGCGATCGACACCCTGCCCCGCGCCCGGGCCTGGCTGTTCGCCGAACTCGGCGGCACGGAGGACGGACTGCCCGCACACGCCGCGGCACTCACCTCGGCAGCGGGCCGCAGCGCCGGCTTCACCAGCAGCGAAGTCGTCACCGACCCGGCGCGGGCCCGGCAACTGTGGCGGATCCGCGAGGACGGCGCCGGCCTGGCCACGCGGCTGCCCGGGGGAGCCGAAGCCTGGCCCGGCTGGGAGGACGCCGCCGTACCGCCCGAACAACTGGGCTCCTACCTGCGCCGGTTCACCGACCTCCTCCAGCAGCACCGGCTGCAAGGAGCCGTCTACGGCCACTTCGGCGAGGGCTGCCTGCACGTACGCATCAACTTCGACCTCGCCACCGAGCACGGCACCGCCGTCTTCCGCTCCTTTGTCACCGACGCCGCGAAACTCGTCGCCGCTCACGGTGGCTCACTTTCGGGAGAACACGGTGACGGACAGGCACGCTCGGAGTTGCTGCCGCTGATGTACAAGCCCGCCGTCATCGCGCTGTTCGAGCAGTTCAAGGCCGCATGGGACCCCGACAACGGACTGAACCCCGGAATGATCGTCGATCCGCTGCCCCTCGACGGCAACCTGCGCGTCAGCCCGCACCGCACGCCCTTGCCGCTGACCACCGTCTTCCCGTTCCTTGCCGATGACGGCGACTTCGCCAAGGCCACCCGCAGATGCGTCGGCGTCGGCAGATGCCGTACGGCCACGCCTGGTGGCGGCGGCGTGATGTGCCCCAGCTACCGCGTCACCGGGAACGAGAAGGACTCCACCCGGGGCCGTGCCCGGCTGCTGTACGAAATGACGCAGGGCGAAGTGATCACCGACGGGTGGCGGTCCACCGAGGTACGTGACGCGCTCGATCTGTGCCTGTCCTGCAAGGGGTGCAGCAGCGACTGCCCGGTGGGCGTGGACATGGCCACCTACAAGTCGGAGTTCCTGCACCACCACTACCGGCGGCGCCTGCGCCCCGCCTCCCACTACTCCATGGGCTGGCTGCCGCTGCTCTCCCGCGCAGCCGCACGCGTGCCCCGGCTGGTCAACGCGGTGACCGCGTCCCGTCTGGCACCGGCGGTCAAACGCCTCGGCGGCATCGCCGCCGAGCGGGAGGTTCCGCGCTTCGCCGACCGGACCTTCCTCTCCTGGTTCCGCACGCGTTCCGCCCGGGGCGACGGCCACCGCGGGCCCGTCGTGCTGTGGGTGGACTCCTTCAACAACCACTTCACCCCCGAGGTACTCAAAGCCGGCGTCGAGGTACTGGAGCAGGCCGGCTACACCGTCCAGGTTCCCGACGGCACCCAGTGCTGCGGGCTGACCTGGATCACCACCGGGCAGCTCGGCGTGGCCCGTCGGATCGCCCGCCGCACCGTCACCGCGCTCGCCCCTCTCACCCGCGCCGGGATCCCTGTCGTAGGTCTGGAACCCAGCTGCACCGCGGCACTGCGGACGGACCTGCCCGAACTCCTCGACGGCAACGCGGCGGCGCGGACCCTCGCACAGAGCACCCGCACCCTCTCCGAACTCCTCGTCCACCACACCCCCGGCTGGCAACCACCCCGCATCGAGGCCCAAGCCATCAGTCAGACCCACTGCCACCAGCACGCGACCAGCGGCTTCGGCGCCGACAGCACCCTGCTCGCGGCCATGGGAGTCAGCAACAGCGTCCTGGACTCCGGCTGCTGCGGCCTCGCAGGCAACTTCGGCTTCGAACGCGGCCATTACGACGTATCGGTCGCGGCCGGTGAAGAGGTCCTCCTGCCCGCCGTGCGCGCCGCTGCGGCGGACACCGTCGTGCTGGCCGACGGCTTCAGCTGCCGCACCCAGATCGCCCAGCAGACCGAGCGCAGCGGCACCCATCTCGCGCAACTGATGGCCCGCGCCCTGCCCACCCGTTCCTGAATCCCTCCCGAGAGACAAGGATCCGCACCGTGACCGACGCCCTCTCCCTCGTCGACGACTGGGGACCCGAAAAGATCGTCGTCGTCTCCCACCGGCGCACCGGCATGAAAGGCGTGCTGGTCATCGACAACACGGCGCGCGGAGTGGGCAAGGGCGGCACCCGTATGGGGCCGAACGTCTCCGTGGGCGAGATCGCCCGGCTGGCCCGGGTCATGACCTGGAAGTGGGCCGGGGTCGATCTCTTCTACGGGGGCGCCAAAGCGGGCATCGTCGCGGACCCTGCCTCTCCCGACAAGGAAGCCGTCCTGCGGGCCTTCGCACGTGCCCTGTCCAACGAGGTGCCGCGCGAATACGTCATGGGGCTCGACATGGGACTGACCGAGGACGACGCTGCCGTCATCCAGGACGAACTCGGCGACCGCGGCGCCGCGGTCGGCACCCCAGGACACCTCGGCGGGGTCGCCTACGACAAGCTCGGAGTGACCGGCTACGGAGTCGCCGAGGCAGCGGACGCCGCAGCCGGGCACCTCGAACTGCCCCTCAACGGCTCCCGGGTGGCCGTACAGGGCTTCGGAGCCGTCGGCCATGCCGCCGCGCTGCGCTTCGCGGAGCTCGGTGCCACGATCGTCGCCGTCTCCACCGCCCGGGGTGCCCTCCACGACCCCAGCGGACTCGATGTGCACGCGCTGCGGGCCGCGCGCGAAGAACACGGCGACGCTTTCGTCACCCGACACCACCAGGGCACCCTTCTGCCGCCCGGCCAGGAACTCACCGTCGACTGCGACGTCCTGGTGCCGGCAGCGCTCCAGGACGTCATCGACGAGGCAACGGCCCACCGGATCAAGGCCAAGCTCGTGGTGGAGGGCGCCAATCTGCCCACCTCGCCCCAGGCGCAGACCGTCCTCGCCGAGCGCGGCATCACCGTCGTACCGGACTTCATCGCCAACGCGGGCGGCGTCGTCGCAGCCGCCTTCGCCATGGACGCCCGCTACTCCGGCTTCCGCCCCGAGAGCGCCGCCATCTTCGAAACGGTCTCCCAGCGGCTCCGCGCAAATGCCCTGGCCGTCCTCGAAGCCGCTCGGCACGGTGCTACCACGCCTCACCTCGCCGGCCGCCGCCTCGCCGAGGAACGCGTCGCCGCCGCGATGCGCAGCAAGGGCCGCCTCGGCCGGCGGTGACTCCCGCGCTACCGTGCAGAGCCGGCCGTAGTCGTTGCCGAACGCCGCAAGGAGCCGATCCTGTGCCCGATCTGCAGCAGGGGCGCGCGGCGCTTCAGCCGGGGTGAAGGAGCGGTGGGATGCGGCCAGGCGACGGTACGGGGCTCGGTGACGAGAAGCAGCCAGGGTTCACCCTGCCGCGGGGAGCGACCGGATTCTTCAGCCCGCAGGACGGGCCGCTCCCCGAGATGGAACTCCGCACCCTCCGCACCGGGTTGTACGCAGCCGCCCGCGCCGCCGGAGGGAAGGTGGGCGAGCTGGAGGAACGTGTCTACCCTCGGACGTTCCACACAGCGGCGCTCGTCGACGACACAGGCGAGCACATCCTTCTGTGTCACGCCCACCATCCCTACATCGCATTCGTACGGGAACGCCGGCACTGGTACACCGAGGAGTTCCTTACCCCTCCGCCCTGGGCTCGCGCCTTCGAGCAAGCGGGGTTCGTGGTACTCGGTCGTGAGCAACTCGGTATGCCCCTCACGGATGTCGACACCTCGGTGCTGAGCCAGGGCGAGTGGCGGGAGATCCGCTTCTACGGCGTCACCACGCTGGGCGGGGTGCTCTTCAACGCCTGGGACTGACTTCCAGAGCGCGCTTACCGGTCACGCCTTCGCGGCCCACGCGACGGACGCACTGCCACTGCGCAAACTCTTCCGTAAGTTTCAGCAAGCTGTTACGTTCCGTTCCGCGCCGTACGCAGCACACCGTCAAGTCACCGATGGCGCCCCGGAAACCGCCCGCGAAACAGCCTCGCCAGTGAAGGAGCTCACGCCCGTGCAGAGACTCGGCACAGCCCTGCTCGCGGCCGTACTCGCCCTGCCGCTGCTGGGCGGCGCCCCGGCCCGCGCCGCCGGGGACGGCACGGCACCGGACACCACCGACCTCGGCACGGCGTGGGTGCAATGGATCGACCGCACGACCGTGGCCTGGCCCAGGACGCTGGGTGATCCCGCGGCGCCCCACCGGCTGGTCACCGACTCTCAAGGCGACCTCGCCGTACGGGACGGCAGGCTCACCGGCGGCGGTCGCGCCATCCCTTTGACGCGAGTACCAGGCGGCCTCAGCCCCGAACAGCGGGCGAAATGGCCGCACTTGGCCGACGGATACGACGCCTACCGCGTATCCGAACCGGACCTGGGCGAACTGCGCAAGGCGTTGCGCGGTCAGGTCGTGGCCACGGCGGGAGCGGGCGAGCTGTCGGCCGCCACCGGTGTCCAACTGCCCGGCGTCCTGGACGATCTGTACGCGGGGAAGGCGAAGCGCGCCCATCTCGGCCCCGCCTTCCACGGCGGTCGCCGCACCTCTTTGGCCCTCTGGGCACCGACCGCACGCAGCGTACGGGCACTGGTCGCGGGCCGGTCCGTGCCCCTGCGCCGGGACGAGGCGAGCGGCATCTGGCGGGCCGAGGGCAACTGGCGTGCCGCCACGTACCGTTACCGGGTCACCGTGTGGTCGCCCAGCGAGGGAAAGCTCGTCACCAACGACGTCACCGACCCCTACTCCACGGCCCTCACCGCGGACTCCGCACGCAGCGTCGCCACCGACCTCCGCGATCCACGGCTCGCCCCACCAGGCTGGTCCCGGCTGCGGAAGCCGACGCCCACAGCCCTGCGGAACGCGCAGATCCAGGAGTTGCACATCCGCGACTTCTCCCGGGACGACCGCACGGTGACCGCCCGCCACCGGGGCACCTACCGGGCGTTCGCGGAGCGTGGCTCGGACGGAATGCGGCAGCTGCGGAAGCTGGCCCGCGCCGGGACCTCCCACGTACATCTGCTGCCCGCCTTCGACTTCAGCTCCGTACCGGAGCGGCGCGCGGACCGGCAGCAGCCGGACTGCGACCTGGCCGCACTGCCCCCCGACTCCGAGCAGCAGCAGAAGTGCATACGCGAGACCGCCGGGAAGGACGCCTTCAACTGGGGCTACGACCCGCAGCACTACACCGTCCCGGAGGGCTCCTATGCTTCGCAGCCCGACGGACCCTCCCGCACCCGGGAGTTCCGCGGCATGGTGCAGGGCCTCAACCGAGCCGGGCTGCGTACCGTCATGGACGTCGTCTACAACCACACCGTGGCCGGCGGCCAGGACCCGCGCTCCGTCCTCGACCGTATCGTGCCGGGCTACTACCACCGGTTGAACGCCGACGGCACCGTCGCCACCTCCACCTGCTGTGCCAACACCGCACCCGAACACGCCATGATGGGCAAACTGGTCGTCGACTCGGTGGTCACCTGGGCCCGCGACTACAAGGTCGACGGCTTCCGCTTCGACCTGATGGGCCACCATCCCAAGGCCAACATCCTCGCCGTACGCCGTGCCCTGGACGCACTCACCCCGGCCCGGGACGGTGTGGACGGCAAGAGCATCGTCCTGTACGGCGAAGGCTGGAACTTCGGCGAGGTCGCCGACGACGCCCGGTTCGTCCAGGCCACCCAGAAGAACATGGCGGGCACCGGCATCGCCACCTTCTCCGACCGGGCCCGCGACGCGATCCGCGGCGGCGGCCCCTTCGACGAGGACCCGCGCGTGCAGGGCTTCGCCTCCGGCCTCTACACCGCCCCCAACTCCTCACCCGCCAACGGCAGCCCGGCACAGCAGCGGGCACGGCTGCTGCACCACCAGGACCTGATCAAGGTCGGGCTCAGCGGCAACCTCGCCGGCTACCACTTCACCGACTCCCGCGGTCGCCGCGTCACCGGCGCCGAGGTCGACTACAACGGTGCCCCCGCCGGGTACGCCGAGCGGCCCGGCGATGCGCTCGCCTACGCCGACGCGCACGACAACGAGACGCTGTACGACGCGCTCGCCTACAAACTGCCTCGGAGCACCAGGCCCGCGGACCGGGCCCGGATGCAGGTGCTCGGCATGGCCACCGCCGCCCTGTCCCAGGGCCCGGCGCTCTCCCACGCGGGCTCCGACCTGCTCCGCTCCAAGTCGCTGGACCGCAACTCCTACGACTCGGGCGACTGGTTCAACGCCCTGCACTGGGACTGCCGCCGCGGCAACGGCTTCGGCCGCGGTCTGCCCCCGGCGCCCGACAACGAGGCGAAGTGGCAGTACGCCAAGCCCCTGCTCAGCGATCCCCGGCTGCAGCCGGACTGCGCACAGATCACCGCCACCGCCGCCGCCTACCGCGACCTGGTGCGCATCCGTACCACCGAACCCGCCTTCGGCAAGAAGACCTCCGCCGAAGTGCAGCGCTCCCTCTCCTTCCCGCTGTCCGGCCCCGCGGCCGGGGAGACCCCCGGCGTGGTCACCGCACAACTGGACGATCTGGTGCTGGTCCTCAACGCCACCCCACGCCGGCAGACCCAGCGCCTCCCGGGCCTCGCCGGGCGCGGATACGCCCTCCACCCCGTACAGGCCGCCGGCGCCGACCCGGTGGTGAAGCAATCGGCCTACAAGCAAGCCACCGGCACCTTCACCGTCCCCGCCCGCACGGTCGCCGTCTTCCGTCGGTGAACAGCCGGGCCGGCCGCGGGGAGGGGAGCACTGCGCAGATCCTCAGGCATGCAGTGCGGCTTCGACGGCGGTGGTACTTCGGCCGCGTCGGGTTCGGTCTGCGGGGCGAAGCGGGCGGCGACGGTGCCGTCGGGAGCGATGAGGAACTTCTCGAAGTTCCACCGGATATCGCCGGAGTGGCCGACCGCTTCAGCGTGGTCACCGGCGACTTCTTCACCTTCGTGCCCGAGGGCGGCGATCTGTACGTCCTCAAGGCGGTACCGCACGACTGGGACGACGAGCAGTGCGTCGCCATCCTGCGCAACATCCGCGACGCGATCCCCGTCCGGCGCGAAGTGCCGGTGGGGATCAGAGGAGTTTCCTGAGCCGTGCCCAGCTGTACGCCGTGCTCGGCCCTGTCAGCCTCCTGGGCCGATGTGCGTTCTGGGGGTTCCGGGCGTTCTTCACCGGCGCGTACGGGCCCGTGCCTCGCGTGGTGGCCGGATGAACTGCAGTTCCAGCGTCACCGGCGGCTGCGCAACTCCGGGACCTCCCTCGGCGGCCCAGCGCAGCAGGTCGTCCGTGCAGTCGTCGTCCGTCGCGAAGCCGATCCAGGTCGCCCGGCCCCCGGCCCGGCGGCCGGCGGTGGAGGGCTGGACGACGATGACATTGGCCTGACCGCACGGGCCGAGGCAGTCCGTCGTACGGACGGCGAACTGCCCGCCCGAGTCGGCGGCCTCAGCGCGCAGCCGGTCGAGCTGCCAAGCGTGGTCCGTGTCCGGGTACTTGCGCGGGTTGCCGCAGCAGCAGCCGCGGCACACGACGAGGGTGCAGGGCCGGTCGGCCGCACGGATTCCGGCCCGGGTCCCGAACCGGTTCACAGGTCGGCACCGGGGTCGCGTTCGGTACGGGGCGCGGGGGCGGTCATCTGGCTCCAGTGTCCTGGCCGGCGGGGAGAGGGGCGCACCGAGAGTACGGCGAGAACGATGCTCGGCTCCGATGGTCCGGGCACAAGCCGCGGATCGGGGCTGACGGATATCCGAAGCGCAGCGCAGGGGGTCGGGACCGCGCCCCGTCAGGGGCGCGGGGAACTGCGCGACAAGCCACGACGTAAGCCGCAGCCCGCAAGCGTCGGACAGGGGCACCCCCAAGGGGGTTCACGACGGCACCCGCGGGACCTCGGGCGCGGCTTCCATCGGTCCTGGCGAAGCCAAAATGGTGTGCTCCGGGATGTGTGCGGTGTCGCCCCGGGCCAGCAGCCAGTAGAGGACGGCGGGCACGGCCAGCCCGACGAGCCAGGAGATGTCGGCGCCGCCGAGCGGATTCACCAGCGGGCCGGTGTAGAAGTGGGTCACGAGGAAGGGGAACTGCGCGGCGAGGCCGACGGCGTAGACCAAGAGGGCCTTCCACCGCCAGGCGCCGTACCGTCCCTGCGGATCACTGAGCGCCGGCAGATCGTAGCGTTCCTTCGCGATGAGGTAGTAGTCGACGAGGTTGATGGCCGACCACGGGGTGAAGGCGGTGAGAAGGAAGAGCAGGAAGTCCTTGAACGAGGTCAGAAAGCTGTCCTTGCCCGCCAGCGCCACTACCGTGCCGGCGACCATGATGGCGGCGATGTAACCGGCCCGGGCCCGCGGTCCCAGCTCGCGCTGGCCCCGGAAACCGCTGACACCGGTCACCATCGACATGAAGCCGCCGTAGGTGTTGAGGACGTTGATCGTCAGCTTCCCCAGCGCGATGACGAAGTAGAGGAACGAGGCCATGAGCCCGACCCCGCCCAGCCCTACGACGTAGCTCACCTCGTGTCCGACGAACGCGGGACCGGCCGCCGCCGCGGCGAGCGCCCCGAACGTCATGGACCACTGCGAGCCCAGCGTCGAGCCGCTCAGCGTCCACCAGAACGTGGCACGGGCCGAGGTGGAGCGTGGCAGATAGCGCGAGTAGTCGGCGACGTACGGTCCGAAGGCCAGCTGCCAGGAGGCGGACAGCGAGACCGCCAGCAGGAAGAGCGGGAAGGAGAACGTGCGATCGGCCAGCAGCTCGGACAGGTCCGCGCGCTCCAGCAGCCGGAAGCCCAGGTAGACGAAGGCGAGCGCGCACACCAGGCTCGCCACCCTGCCCAGCGCGTGGATGACCCGGTACCCGACAGCGGCGGCCACCGCGGTGACGAGCGCGAACAGCATGATGCCCGGCGTCTCACCGAGGTGCGTCAGCTCTCCGACCGCCTGGCCTGCCAGCACGCTGCCGCTGGCGAAGAAGCCGATGTACATCACGATGACCAGCGCCAGCGGCACCACCGCGCCCCGCACTCCGAACTGGGCCCGGCTGGAGATCATCTGCGGCAGCCCCAGCCGGGGCCCCTGCGCCGAGTGCAGCGCCATGACCGCTCCGCCGAGCAGGTTGCCGATCAGCAGGCCGAGCACCGCCCAGAATGCCTGCGCGCCGAAGACGACGGCGAGGGCACCCGTCACAACAGCGGTGATCTGGAGATTGGCACCCAGCCAGAGAGTGAACTGACTGAACGCCTTGCCGTGTCGTTCCGCGTCCGGGACCACGTCGATCGATCGCCGCTCCACCACTCCGGCCATCCGTTGCACCTTCTTTCTCGCACCCCACGGTTCTGTATGGGGGTATTCATGCTGGGGTCCGAGTGAATGGCCGTCAATACATCGGCGTGAATCTTGCGTAACAGCAGGCGGAGCGGCCGGCCGGAGGAGAGCGGCCGGAACCTGCGACACGGAACGGCCGGGCCCGGGTGTGCGGGCCCGGCCGTCGTCGTCGAGCGCTGGGCATCGGGGCCGGCCTCAGGAGACCGGCAGAGAGGCGTTCTTCAGCAGCTGCTGGAACTGGGCCGGGAACCCCGCCCGCGTTCGCGGCGTCGAACACGACGTCGGCCGCCGGGGCACTGTTGGTCTGCGGTCTATGTCTACGGTTACTGGTTCGGTTTCCGGATTTGGGTGCCGTTTCGACTTTGCCGGTGTTGTCTGTATCAGGTGGCCGGTACGGGCTGCTCGGCAACCGGCAGGCTTCAGCCGGAATCCGCGGCGCCTGGGCGGTTGCTCGTCGTGTGCACCGACAGCAGGGCAAGTCCGCTCAGCAGGACGATGCGGGTGGCGGCTTCGAGACCGTTCCACTTCTCGGACTGCCACATCGCGAACCACTCACCACCGATGGCGATGAAGCCCGCGCCGAACAGCAGAAGGAGCATCAGCAGACCGGCTGTCGACAGGAAGCGGGCCCGTCGCAGGTCGCGCCGCCGAAGCCACAGCCAGGTCGCGGCGAGCAGGATGAGTGCCGCGATGGTCTCCCAGCCGATGATCGCGATGTAGGCGGCGTCCTGCCAGGCGGTCGAGGTGATCGCCCGCCACATCAGGTCGTCGTCCCGGAAGATGGTGTCCATCGCCAGTACATGGCGTACGAACTGTCTGTTGGTGTCGAAGTCCGTGATGTTCCCGAACGCGACCAGCGCGATGTACAGGGCGACCGTGGCGGTCAGCACGGTTGCCGTTGCCTCGCGGACGCCGAAACGGCCGCGGGGCCGGGCGGTCGGCGTCCCGTCGCGCGGGCGGGGAGGATGATCCGGTGAGACGTTCATGGTCCGACTATGGGGCAGCGTGCCGTGTCGTTGAAGGCCGCGTGGACGACGGTGACCGCCCGTTGGCCTCGACCGCTGCCCGAAGCTCCGCGCACGGTGCGGGCAGGATGCTCCTGTGAACCATGTCCTGTGCGGGCTCGCCGCCAACCCCGCCCTGCCGTCCGAACTGGTCGACCGGCTGGTCAAGATGGCGGACGACGACGTTGCCGCAGCCCTCGCCGACCGCGGGGACCTCAGCCGTACGCAGACGGCAGAGCTGGCCGCGCATGGCGAACAGGCAGCGGTGCGGCTTGCCCACCGGGGCACGCTGACCGCCGCCGACATCGACCCGGTGACACAGCCGCACGCCGCGCTCGCCCTGCTGGAGGAGGGCGCCGGATGTCCGGAGTGGGCGCGCCTGCTGGCCTCGGATCCGGTCGCCGAGCACCGGGAGAAGCTGGCCGGCTGCCCCGGTCTTCCGTCCGATGTGGTGGAAAAGCTCTCCGCCGATGCGGACATACGCGTCGTCGCCGAGCTCGCGCTGTGGACGACGCCCGAGGTGGCGGCCAGGCTCGCGCGGCACCCGCACGCCGAGGTGCGCAGCGCTGTGGCGGCCAACGAAACGACGCCACCGGCCGTACTGGCGGCGCTGGTCACCGGCGAAGGGCTGGCTCCGGCGTGGCGGTGTCTGGTCTGCGACCGCGAAGCCACGCCCTTCGTACACGATCCGTACTGCCCGCGCACCGACTGCCGGCTGCCGCCCGGCGCCGCCTGCGACGGATCCCACCAGTCCGCCATGCACGAGTTGTACGAGAGAGCGGTCCGCAACCCGGCGACACCGGCCGAAGCTGTCGTCGGCTTCGCGGGCCACTCCTCGCTCCAGCTGCGCTGGGCGCTCGCGGCCCGCCCCGGTCTGCCGCCGCGCGTCGGGGTCCGGCTCGCCGAGGATCCAACCGGCGGCGTCCGGGCCGACCTTGCCGGGAACCCCGCCATCGGCGAGGCACTGATGCGCCGGCTGGCTGCCGACCGTGACCCCGAGGTACGGCGCGCTCTCGCGCTCAACCCTCGTGTGCCGCTCGACGTCCTGGCCCGCTTGGCCGACGGCACGAAGATCGGCGCCACTCTCCTGCCCCGCATCGCCGCTGCCTCGCCTGCCGAGGTGGCGGAGCTGGCCGCTTCCCCGAGCCCGGCGATGCGGATGCTCCTTGCCGTACGTCGCGATCTGCCGCCGCACATCCGGGACGCGTTGGCAGCCGACGGTGACGCGAAAGTCGTCAAGTCCGTCGCGGGCCACCCCGGCCTGTCCGAGGCCCGGCTGCGCGCGATGGTCGACCGGCACGGAGATCCGGTCGTGGCCAAGGTGGCGGCCAACCCGGACGCGTCCCCGGAGCTGCTGGAGAGCCTGGCACAGCGCCGGCCGCCCGTGCGGAAGGCCCTTCGTGAGATTGCCCGGCACCGCCGGGCGACCCCCTCGGCGCTGCTTGTCTGCCTCGCGGACGACAAGGCGAGACGTATCGCGGCCGGGCATCCGGCCCTGCCGCCGCCCGTGGTGGTCGACCTGCTCGCCGATGACGACTGCCAGGTGGCGGAGGCGGCCGCCGCCAACCCCTCGCTGCCACCCGACGTGATGGCGCACCTCGTGCCCTGACCGGCGACCACGGGAAGCCGCCGCCCACGCGGGCAGCAGCTGGAGTGTCAGTGGGCGGCCGTAAGGTCGCGGCCGTGGAACTGCGGGGAAAGACAGCGTTGTTGATGGGGCGGTTCCCAGGGTTGTCGCGCGCCACCGTGAAGGCCCAACTTGTGGCACTGGGCGCCCGGGTATCGAACTCGGTGTCCGTCAAGACGGACGTGGTCTTCGCCTCGGCCATCGCGCGGGGACAACCGACGTTCGGGAAGGCGAGCATGCTCGGCATTCCGATCTACGACGGGAAGGCGTTGCGCGCGGTGCTGAAGAGGGCCACCGAGCCCTCGGCCGACGACGGGTCCGCCGGTGAGACAGGGACCTTCGTGGAGCACGCGTCGCTGATGTCGGCCGCCGCCCCGGACGCGCTGCTGGACGTTCTCCGGGGAGCGGACTGGTCCGCCTTCGTGGCGAAGCGGGATCTGCTGCCGCTCCGGGACCGGCTGCTGGAGCTCGAACGGACGCAGGGGATCACCGAGGCCCACCGCTTCGCCACCGACCGGATCCGCGGCCTCGACGGCACGCGGTTGCAGCATCCGTACGGCCACATCACGGAGATCGAGTCGTCCGCGCTCAGCCCGTGCGGACGCTATCTGGCCACCGGAAGCTGGGTCGGTGACAACTATCGCCGTGGTGGGGCCCTGCAGATCTGGGCCTGACAGGCACCGGCCATCGCGGAGGTGACGCGGGCGACGTTATGGGCTCCGAGGGCCGCCTCCGGCCCAACACCGCGACGGTTGACGACCTTTTCTCGGCAGCCAGGGTTCCGTCGCCGGACTCGGGAGCACCTGGAATTTCGCCGTAAATGAGAACCTCGCTGCCTTCGATACGGTCCAGGATGTTGACGCAACGGCCGCTGGGAACCTCCCAGATCTTCACGCGGCACGGCTGCGGGCGCGGCGAGGGGAGGCGGAGGGCGCGACGGAGCTGCTGGAGGCGATCCCCGACATCGACGAGCGCGTCGAGGCTTCCGCTGCGCGGGACGGACCGAACAGGCCCGCGCCACTTTCGACTTCGGCGAGCCGCGCGTCGACACGGCCGCCGCCGACGCATGGTTCGCTCGCGCGCGGGATGCCATCGAGCCGGAGACCAACGCATGGCAGAACCGTCTCGCGGTCATCTGGGCCCTCACCGAGTGCGGCCGCGTGGACGAGGCACGGTCGCTGTGGACGTTGCCCGACGAGGACCGCCGGCTCAACCGCCCCAACGGCCTCTACGCCGAACCATGGTTGCTCTACCTGCTGAGCACCGACCGGGTCGACCTGGCCGGTGAGTTCATGGAAGCGTGCGTCCCGCCCGGGGACCGCCCGTTGAGCATGATCAATGCACTGGTCGAGCTCGGCCGACCCGATCTGCTCCGCTCATGGCTCGACGACTCGTGGTACATAGTCGGCAAGAAGTACGAACGGGCCCGGGCCGTCGCCGACGGCGCACCGAGGCGGGCCCTGCCGCCGACACCGACCGAGGAGGACGTCGCGGCTCTCGCCGAGGCGCACGCCAAGCTGCTCAGGACGCCACGCGCCAAACGTGAGAGGCCGACCGAGAAACTCATCGAGCAGGCCGCGAACTGCGGGCATCTCAGCGCCGTGGTGGAGCTGCTCGGCAACCTTCCGGACCACGATTTCAACGACCGGCCGAAAGCCGCCTTCTCCGCGCTCTGGCGCGCCACCACGGGCCACTACTGCGCCCCTTGGTGACGAGGCACCAGGCCCGACCGGCCCATCCGGATCACCCAGTTCGTCCGGATGGGCCGGAGGAGGGGAGCCGTCGGCAGGCGATGTCGGCGCCCAGGGCTTCCCCGGCGGATCTTGCGCACCCGGCCAGAACGATCCGGTCACGTCCGACGGCGCCGGGGTCCTGCCCGCCTCGGCGTCGGGGGAGTCGGCACGGGGCAGGTCACCGGCGGTGGTGAGGTTCAGGCCCTCGGCTCCGGAGCGGACGGATGCGGTCGCGGCTTCAGACGGGTTCGGGCCTGTCCACCCACTCTCCGCGGACCAGTCCTGCGGCGATCTGCTGCGAGGCTGCTTCAGCCGATGTGTGCCCGCGTACACTGGCGCGCACTGGCAACGGATGTTCGGCGGGGGAGGGGCCATGCAGCAGCGCGCGCCGGGTCTTCCCTCGCGCCGTTCCGCGTCCGCGTTCCTCGCGCTTGTCTGGGGTGCTCTGCTGCTTCTGGCGGGCGCCGCCGCGGCTGCTCCGGTGCCGGGCGGTGCGCCGTCGACCGTCACCGTGACGGTGGACCGGGGAGCACACCACAGCGGAGAGACGCGTTCCTCCGCTTCCCGCACTGACGCGCGGCGGAAGGCCGTTGCACACGGCGCTACCGTGACAGCCCCGTGCGAGGTGCGGCCACCCGGCCATCCTGCTCACCCGCCGGTGGTACCGACTTCCGCGCCGACCACGGCCGCTGCGCCGCTTGTCGGCCGCGTCGCCGGAAACCCCTCCCAGGAGCGAGCGCCGCCGCGCTCCTCCCACGACCCACGCACCAGCCGGGGCCCGCCCGACTCGCCGCTCGACGTCTGACCGAGTCGGCCGACTCCTTCCGCCCTCCGCGCCTGACGCCCGGCATGTACGGACCGTGGCGTGCCTGCTGTGACGGCCTGTTCTCCGCCGTTGCCGCTGCACTTCGCCGCGGGGCCACTGCATGTCGCGGGGCCGCGGCATATTGCCGCGTGCCGCCGCACATTGCCGTACGGCGTATCCACGCACGCCGTACGGCAGAGGTGCCGTGACGCGGCACCGGGAGGCAGGGGGTTCATGCCCCCACAACTCCGCTGTCTGATGCGGGCGGCGGAAGTGAGCGGTCGGCTGCCGTGTGTGCTGCGCGTGTGTCGCGCGGTGCCTTTCAGCCTGGAGTGGACTTGTCCCGTACGCCTCGCCGTAGTCGTACTGCTGGTGCTCCGCACCGTTCCCGCGCGCCGATGTGGCGTGCGCTGCTTGCGCTTGTTGTCGTAGGAATCTCACTCTTCTTCGCCCTGACGACCCCGGCCCGGCTGGGGCTGGACCTCAAGGGCGGAACTCATATCGTTCTCGAGACCCGGGACGGCCCCGGGGTGCGGGCCGACGCGGCCGCAACCGACCGTGCGCTGGAGGTGCTCCGACAGCGCGTGGACGCTCTTGGCGTGGCCGAGCCGTCGCTGTCCCGTGCGGGGGAGAACCGGATCGTCGTCGAACTGCCCGGGGTGCAGGATCTTCGGGAGGCCGCCGAGGTGATCGGCCGAACCGCCCAACTGACCTTCCATCCGGTGGCGGGGGAGACCGCACGCCGGCCCGCGCAGGACGCGCGGCAGCAGGAGGGCAAGGACGGCACCAGGGTTCTGCCCGACCCCGACCGCAAGGGCGCGTTCCTGCGGCTGGGGCCGACCGCTCTGACCGGTGACGGGGTGAAGAACGCCGAGCCGCAGCTCGACACCGCGCAGGGCGACGGCTGGAGCGTGACCGTAGATTTCCGGGACGGAGCCGCCGGACAGTGGGCCGAATTGACCGGTGAGGCCGCCTGTCGGCCTCCGGATGCCCCGCAGCGACGGGTGGCGATCGTCCTGGACGACAGGGTCGTCTCCGCGCCCCGCATCCAGCAGAGTGTGGCCTGCCGCACCGGCATCACCGGCGGGTCCACCCAGATCACGGGGGACTTCGGCGACGACGAGGCCAAGGACCTGGCGGCTCTCATCAAGGGCGGCGCGCTGCCCGTCCCCGTCGAGGTCGTCGAGCAACAGACGGTCGGGCCCTCGCTGGGTGCGGACGCCATCCGGGCGAGCGCTCAGGCCGCGGTCATCGGACTGGTGTGCACCGCGGTGTTCATCACCGTCGTCTACCGCCTGCTGGGCGCGCTGGCGACCCTCGCTCTCGGCCTGTACGGACTGATCTCGTACGCGTCGCTCGTTGCGCTCGGAGCTACTCTGACGCTTCCCGGGCTCGCCGGTTTCGTGCTTGCCGTCGGGATGGCGGTGGACGCGAACGTGCTGGTCTTCGAACGGGCCCGTGAGATGTACAGCAGGCCCTCCCCGCGGCCGGACAAGGCACGGCGGGAGCGGGATCTGCGGCAGGTGCTGCGCACGGGGTTCCAGCAGGCGTACAGCGCCGTCATCGACTCCAACGTCACCACACTGCTGGCTGCCGGGCTGCTGTTCTTCTTCGCGACGGGGCCGGTCAAGGGCTTCGGGGTGACCCTCTCGCTGGGGGTGCTCGCCTCGATGATCTCCGCGATGGTGATCACGCGGGTGCTCGCCGACTGGGCGGTGCGGCGCCGCTGGGTGCTGCGGCGGCCCGCGATCACCGGTTTGGTCGGCTCTTCCCGGCTGCGCGGTTGGCTGACCGCGCGCAAACCGCGCCTCGCACGCCGTCCCCGCTTGTGGTTGAGCGTCATGACCGGGCTGGTACTGGTGGCGCTGGCCGGGATCGGGCTCCGGGGGCTGGAGTTCGGTGTGGAGTTCACCGGTGGCCGGCTGGTGGAGTACAACACCAGCCGGTCCGTCGACGCCGAGACCGCACGCCGGGCCGTGGCGGACGCGGGCTTCCCCAGGGCGGTGGTGCAGGAGACGGGCGACGGCGGCATCTCCGTACGCACCGAAAAGCTCACCGACGCACAACGGGAGCACATCCGAGAGGGCTTGGAGCCTGCCGGGGGCGAAGTCTCGGTCGAGCGGGACGAGATGGTGGGGCCCAGCCTCGGCAGCGAACTGCGGTACAAGGCTCTGCTCGCGCTGGGCATCGCCGTGGGAGCCCAGCTGCTGTATCTGAGTGTCAGGTTCCGCTGGACCCTGGCCACCGCGGCCGTGGCGGCCATGGTGCAGGACGTCCTGCTGGTGGTGGGGCTGTTCGCCTGGCTCGGTAAGCCGGTCGACAGCGTCTTCCTCGCCGCGCTGCTCACCGTCGTCGGCTACTCGGTCAACGACACCGTCGTCGTCCTCGACCGGCTTCGCGGTATGCGCCGCGCGGACCAGGCGACGCCGCTGCCGGACCTGGCCGACGCGGCCGTGCTCCGCACCTTGCCGCGCACCGTGAACACCGGAACAGGTGCGCTGTTCATCCTCGTCGCCCTCGCGCTCCTGGGCGGTGACTCGCTGACCGACTTCTCGGTGGCATTGCTGGCCGGAGTGGTCTTCGGCACGGCCTCGACGGTGTTGACGGCGACCCCGATGGCCGCGGCACTGGAACAGTGGCGGCCGGAGCCGCGCCGCGAGCCGGCGGCTCGGCAGCGCGGCAAGGACCGCTCGGGCGCGGTGGTGTAGCCGGCGGAAGAAGGCACGGTGCGCCCCGCGCTCGTCTCCGAACGCGGGGCGCACCGTATCGGCCGCCGGTGAGCGGGCGGGCTCTCGATTGCCGTACGCCGCCTGCCCTCAACTCGACCGAATTTCCTGGCAGTTCACCGATACGGCAGCGGCTGGGGACAGGTCACTCCTCGGCTCCCGGGCCACCCTCAGCCGGTGTCACCCACTCGACGAGTTGCACCACGACGCCGTTGGGGTCTCTCGTCTGGAAGAGACGTTCGCCCCACGGCTCTTCCCGAAGCGGCAGCGTGATGGGTGCGCCTTCGGCGCGCAGCCGCTTCTCCTCGGCTTCGAGGCCGGTGACGGTGAATGCCAGGATCAGGCCCGCGGCGTGCTGGTCGCGTTGGTCGGGCGGCAGGACCTCGGTGCCGCGGGTGAGGAGGACGAGGTCGACGGCCGCCCCCTCATGGCTGAGAGAGGCGAACCCGTCGGCTTCCACGGTGACCTGGTAGCCGAAGTGCGTCACGAAGAAGTCGCGGGAGGCGGCTACGTCGTCGACCGTGAGGGAGACGGTGGTGGCGGAGAGTTGCACGGGTACGGGGCTCCTTCGATGGCGGCGGAAAGCTGGGGCGGAACGCTGGGGCGTGGAAGCGGGTGCTCCCTGGGCCCGGCCCCTCGGGTGGTTCCCGGGGGCCTTCGAATCAGTACGTGCGGTGGGGCGCCTTACGGGTGCGCGGAGGTGTGTTCCCCTGGCGGCCGGTGGGCGCCAGCTGCCGGGGACCGCGCGGACCACGGCGGAGGGGGCCGTTGGACGGCGCTGCCGGGAACGCGGTGGGGGCGGCGGGGGCGGAGAAAGCGGCGGTGATGCCGTTGATGTCGACCTTGCGCATGCGCGTCCTCTCGTCGGGGTGCGGCGTCGTCGGTCCGTTCGACCGGACTCCACTTCTTACGTCGGACGTAAAATTACCCCGAGACCTTCCGGACGTCAAGAGTATTTTTGCGTCCGTGGTAAAATTTTCTCATGGGTACTGAGACGACAGGCTTGCGCGAGGCCAAGAAGCAGGAGACGCGGCAGCTCATCTCCGATCACGCCACCAAGCTCTTCATGGCACAGGGCTTCGAGCGCACGACCATCGCCGAGATCGCCGCGGCGGCCCGCGTGGCGAAGAAGACGGTGACCAACTACTTCGCGCGCAAGGAGGACATGGCGCTCGACCATCAGGACGCGTTCGTAGCCGCGCTGGCCCGTACCGTCGCCGACCGCCGCCCCGGCGAGTCCGCCCTGGCGGCGCTGCGCCGCGCCTTCGACGCCGACCTGGAGCAGCGAAGCCCCGTCGCAGGGTTCGCCGGGCCCAGGTTCACCCGCATGATCGCCGACAGCCCCACCCTCACCGCCCGCCTGCGCGACCTGCACGACCTGCGGGAGGAGGCCCTCGCACACACCCTCGCCGAGGCCACCGACGCGGACCCCGACGACATCACCCCCAGCGCCGTCGCGGCCCAACTCGGCGCCGCCCACCGGTTGCTGTTCCGCCGTATCCAGGACCTCACCCTGGCCGGCCGTACCAACGACGCCATCGCCCAGGGGGTCGCCGAGGACGCCCAACGCGTCTTCGCTCTGCTGGAACCCGCCCTCGCCGACTACGCAACGGCCCCCGGCTGAACGCCCGACAGCGGCGGTTGACCCGCGTCCTTCCGGCCTGTGTCCATCCGGCCTGCGTCGTTCCGGGCCGCGTCGTTCGGGCCCGCATCCGGCTCGTGGCTGTACTACGACCGGCGGCCGGGCCTGCCCCGCCTGTTGCCCTTGCCGCTGCCGGAACCGGTCCGTCGGCTCCTGCCGGTCGGCTTGTGGGCCGCGGACTTCCGTCGTGCGGTGCCGGAGTCGGGGCGCTTCTCCTCCGGCTGGGCCGGGGCGGGGCGGCGGCCCCGTGAGCTGTTGACGGTTCGGCCGCGGACGATCCCGATGAAGTCTTCCACCATGTCGGTGGTCTTCTCCTCGGGCCACGACAACGCGACCTGCGACTGGGGAGCGTCCGTGACCGGCCGGTAGGTGAGGTCCCTGCGGTGGTGCAGGCGGGCCAGCGACTGCGGAACGACGAGCACACCGACCCCTGCCGCCACCAGCTGGATGGCGTCAGCCGTCGTGGCGGGGCGCTCCTTCGCGGGCTGCCCCGGCCGGTGTTCCCAGTCGAGAACCTCGTCGAGGGGGTGCAGCACGATCTCCTCGGCCAGCTCCTCGGCGGACACCTCGTCGACCGCCGTCACGATGTGGTCCTTCGGGACCACGACCACTGTCGTCTCGGTGTAGAGAGGGATGGCGCTCAGCTCCGTCCGGTCGATCGGCAGCCGTACGAAACCCGCGTCGGCGCCACCGCGGCGCAGTACGTCGGGGGCTTCGGCAGCGGAGAGCGCCACCAGGTCCACGGGGATGTCGGGCAGTCGCTCCTGCCAGATCCGCACCCACTTGGTGGGGGTCACGCCCGGGACGTAGGCGAGCCGGAACGAAGGGGGTGCTTCGGAGCCTGTCACGCGGCCAGGTTACCGGGCGTGGTCAGGAGCGGCACACACGCTCGATATGCTGGACGGCATGACGTCGCACCAGAGCACCCAGACGATGAAGCCCGCTACCGCGGCGAAGAAACTGGGTGTGTACCTCGATGCCACCCCCGCGGAGTTCCGGGAGGGCGTCGTCTCGCGCGACGAGCTGAAGGCGTTGCAGGCCGACCCGCCCGAGTGGCTGCGTGAGCTGCGGCGCAACGGCCCGCACCCCCGCCCGGTGGTCGCGGCGAAGCTGGGGATCTCCATCTCGGGCCTCGCGCGTGGCGGAGTCACCGAGCCGCTCACCACCGAGCAGATCGAAGAGCTGAAGAGCGCGGGCCCGGAGTGGCTGCAAAAGGAACGCGCCACCCAGGCCGAGGTGCGCAAAGAAGCGGTACGCCTCAAGGAGAAGCGGCTCAAGGAGCAGGAGAAGAACGCGGAGCGCGGCGATCAGCCTCGCCCCCCGCGCTCCTGACCGATCTTCCGGCAGTCCGGGAAGAGCCGGTCGGCGGGCGTCCTCGAACGCCTGAGCCCGTTCAGCTACGGCAGGGTTGATCACCGGCGATCCCCAGGGCGGCATCGCCCCGGAGACCGTCCGAGCCGGGGCGCGCCCCAGACTTGCTCCGCACCCTCTCCGTGTCGACGCCGCTCACTCTCCGGGTGAGCCGCCGACTTTCAGCGCCAGGTCGAGGAGACGGTTCGAGTAGCCCCACTCGTTGTCGTACCAGCCGACGACCTTGACCTGAGGGCCGACCACGCTGGTGAGACCTGCGTCGAAGATGCAGGAGGCCGGGTCGGTGACGATGTCGGAGCTGACGATGGGCGCCTCGGTGTAGGAGAGCAGTCCCTGGTACGGGCCGGCGGCGGCCGCCGCGTACGCCTCGTTGATCTCCTCCACGGTTGTCCGGCGGCTCGTGGTGACGGTGAGGTCGGTGACCGAGCCGGTGGGAACGGGGACCCGCAGCGCGAACGCATCGAGGCGGCCCCGGAGTTCCGGCATGACCAGGCCGATGGCCTTGGCTGCACCGCTGGAGGTCGGCACCACATTGACGGCCGCCGCACGGGCGCGCCGCAGGTCCTTGTGCGGTGCGTCCTGAAGGTTCTGGTCCTGGGTGTAGGCGTGGACCGTGGTCATCATCCCGTACTCGATGCCGACCGCGTCGTGCAGCACCTTGGCCAGCAGGCCGAGACAGTTGGTGGTGCAGGAGGCGTTGGAGATGACCGTGTGCCGTTCGGGATCGTACGCATCGTCGTTGACACCCAGCACGATCGTCACGTCCTCGCCGTCGGCAGGTGCGGCGATGATCACTTTCCTGGCGCCACCGTCGAGGTGTGCGCGTGCCTTCTCCGCCTTGGTGAAGATGCCGGTGGACTCGATGACCACGTCCACGCCGAGTTCCCCCCAGGGCAGCGCGGCCGGATCGCGTTCGGCCAGGAAGCTGATCTTCCGGTCGCCGACGCGAATCGCTCCGGACTCCGCCGAGACCTCTTCCGGGAAGCGGCCCAGGACCGAGTCGTAGGTCAGCAGGTGGGCCATGGTCGCCACCTCGCCCAGATCGTTGACCGCCACGATCTCCAGGTCCGCGTCCCTCGCGGCGGCTGCCCGGAAGACGTTCCTTCCGATCCGGCCGAAGCCGTTGATGCCTATACGAACAGTCATGCTTCCCTCTCGCAGATGGTTCCGGGGAGGCGGTCGTGCGCCGGGCATGCCGCCACCGCAGGCAGGAACAGCATAAGCTATTTCTATAAGCTGAGAATGTATGTCTGCTCGTCGCAGGTTATAGGCTCCCCGCGTGTATGACTCGACGAGCGAGCTGAGCGTGCCCGACTTCATCAGAGCGATCGAGGCGTTCAACCGCTTCTACATCCGCCTGCCCCAGGAGCAGTTGCTCCCGTTCAGCACGCTGTCGGTGCTCGACACCCTCGCTTTCGACGGCAGCCCGAAGCGCTTGACCGAGTTGACCGGCAGCGAGCAGATGAGCCAGCCCGGCCTCACTCAGCTCGTGAAACGCCTCGAACGCGAGGGCTTGGTGGAGCGCACGAGCGACCCGCAGGACGGCCGTGCCGTCCTCGTCCACATCACCGACGCCGGCCGGAGGATCGGCGAGTCTCGCCGAGCGGAGCGGGCCCGGCACCTCGCGCCCCTCATGGAGCTCCTCAGCCCCAAGGACCGCAGCGCACTCGCCGAGGCCCTGCCGGTACTGGAACGTCTGGCGCAACTCGGCCGGGACAGCGCTCGGACGACCTGATCGGGGAGCACGCACCCAGAGCTTCTCCAGCGGCCCTAGAGGAGCAGCCGGACGACCGCTGCGACGCCGATGACCACGACCGTCCCGCGCAACACGTTCGGTGGGAGCTTGCGTCCGATCTTCGCGCCGAGCAGCCCGCCCACCGTGGAACTGGCGGCGAGGATGCCGACGACCGGCCAGCTGATCGGGGCGACGAAGGCGTAGATGGCGCCCGCGACGACGTTGACCACGGCGGTCAAGGTGTTCTTGAACGCGTTGAGCGTCTGCAAGGAGTCGGCGAGCAGCAGCCCCATGACGCCGACGAGCATGATGCCCTGCGCCGCGGTGAAGTAGCCGCCGTATACGCCGACGAGGAAGATGAGAAAGAACAGCAGCGGACCGGAACGGTTTTCCGCGTCCCTCGTACGGAGCCGCTTGGCGGCCAGTGGCTGGAGCGCGACGAGGACGACCGAGAGGCCGACCAGCCACGGCACGACGACCTCGAAGGCGTTCTGCGGCAGCGACAGCAGCAGCACCGTTCCGCCGATGGCGCCGAAGAGCGACGCCACCGCGTAGCCGAGCACCCGGTTGCGTTGTCCGGACAGCTCGTGCCGGTATCCGTAGGCGCCGGTGATCGAGCCCGGAACCAGTCCGATCGCGTTCGACGTCGTCGCGGTCACCGGCGGATAGCCGAGGGCGACCAGTACCGGGAACGTCACCAGAGTGCCGGAACCCACCACCGTGTTGATCGCGCCCGCCCACAGACCGGCTGCGGCGATCAGTGCGCCCTCCCACCCCATCATGGCGGCAACGGTACGGCCCGCCACAGGGAGGTACCGCGGCGCCCTTGGGCGGCCGGGCGCTCACGGTCCCGAGAGCTCAGTAGCCTCCGTCGGTGTTCTCCGGTTTGGGGGAGTCCCCGCGCTTCGGTTTGTGGACGACGGCCTTTCCCTTGGTGTCGACGACGTACCACTTGGCGCCGAACTGGTCGACGCCCTGGCCGTTGGTCTGCCCGGCCTTTTCGTCCTCGTCGAACCGGTAGAGGGGGTGACCGTTGTAGGTGACCTGCTTCTCGCCGTCCCGGCTTGTTGTGGACAGTTCGGACTTCTTGACGCCCTTACCGGCCCGCGCCTTCTTGTCCACCGTCATGGGCGGCCATTCCTTTGCGCAGCCACCCTGGCAGTTGCTCTTGTTCTTCTTGTCTTTCTTGAAGAGGTAGAGCGTTCTCCCTTTTCCGTCCACCAGTATCTTTCCGTACTTCCCTTTCTTGACCTTCACCGTGTCCGCTGCCTTCCTGGACGTGTCCGGCTCGGACTGCACCGCTTCGGACCGCGGCGCGCTGTGCACTGGAGCGGCGGTGGCCCCGGCGGTGCCGGCTGTTGCCCCGCCGACCAGCATCACGGTGGCAAGGGGGATCGAGATCCTTGTGAACGTGGCCATGAGAATCCTCTCGGTTCGCTGGGTCGGCCCGGCCCCCACGCAGCGCGCTCGCGGCACATGTTCCAGCGCTCTCGGCCCGTGCGTCTGTTCTCAGTAAAACGGCTGGGGAGCCGGTCGCAACCGGAGTCTTCCGGCTACTCTCTGCCGCGAGAGACAGCGTGGCGTCATCATTTTCGCCAGGGTCGGCCACGGGAATTCGACGTCGGTCCGACCGAGGGCGGTCCGGCGGTTCGCGGACGAATTCTTCACGAACTGTGGTCGTCTTATCGCGCTCGGCGAACAGGATGGTATCGATACTGGTCGTGCCGTTGGCCCCCAGGGAACTGCAGGGCGCCGAAGGGGGTCGGCACGTAGACTGGGGGCGGAAGAAAACCCGCCAGAAGGGCGGTCGGCAATGGTTTCTTCCGAAGGAATCATCCCCACCGAACCGCTCCGGCCGATGGACGCGGCGGACCCGGCGATGGCGGTCATCGACGCCCGGGGCACGGTCATCGGCTGGACCCCGGCCGCCGAGGACCTTGTCGGTTACCCGGCGGCCGATGCGGTGGGCCGGTCCGCCGAGCACCTGCTGACATCCCCTGACGACGTGTCGCGAGCAGTGACCGTGGCCGAGCGAAGCCGGGCGCAGGGTGCTTGGTCCGGGCTGGCGACCGTACGGCACCGCAGCGGCCGGCCGGTCGAGGTGGGGCTGCGTGCCTGCCCGCTGTCCGACCTGGACGGCCGCGACTCCTGGCTCGTCTCCGCTGTCGACCTGGGCAAGGCGCCCTCGTGGGTACTGGGCGGCTCGGTGCTCGAAGCATTCCTGACGCGATCACCGCTGGCCATGGCCGTCCTCAGTCCGGACCTGCGGTACGTGTGGGTCAACGACGCGCTGGAGCGCCGCGGCGGAGTCCCGCGTGCGGAGCGGCTGGGGCGCCGTCTGGCGGACACGCTTCCCGGTCTGGACACCGATGCGCTGGAGGCGCAGATGCGGCGGGTGCTGGCGACCGGAGCGCCGGTGATCGACTACGAGTACCGCGGATGGACCATGGCCGACCCGCAACGGGAGCACGCCTACTCCACCTCCTTCTTCCGCCTCGACGACGCGGCCGGCAACATCATGGGGCTGTGCTACATGGTCATGGACGTCACCGAGAGGTGGCGGGCGCGCGAACGTCTCACCCTTATCGACGAGGCCGGTACCCGCATCGGCAGCACGCTCGATGTGGAACACACCGCGCAGGAACTGGCCGATGTCGCCGTGCCACGCTTCGCGGACTTCGTCACGGTCGACCTGGTCGAGTCGGTGGTGCGCGGCGAGGAGCCCGTACCGGGGCCGGCCGGCACCCTCCCCACCTTCCGGCGCGCCGGGCTCCGGTCGGTCACCGAAGGCACCCCGGAGTCCATCGTGGAGCGGGGGGACCAGGTCACCATCGACCCGGCATCGCCCTTCGTCCGCGCGTTCCAGACCGGCGAGGCGCTGCTGGACCGGGATCTGGGCGAAACCGCAGGCCGGTGGCTCGACGAAGACCCCGCCCGGGTGGAGAAGATCCGCCAGTTCGGCATGCACTCGCTGATCGCCGTTCCGGTGCGGGCCCGCGGCACCATCATGGGCGTCGCGTCCTTCGTCCGGTCGCGGTATCCCACGCCGTTCGAGGAGGACGACCTGCTCCTCGCCGAGGACTTGGTCTCCCGGGCGGCGCTGTGTGTGGACAACGCCCGCCGCTACACGCGCGAGCACACCGCGGCCCTGACCCTCCAGCGCAGTCTGCTCCCGCACGCCCTGCAGGGCGGGATGGCCATCGAGGTGGCGTCCCGCTATCTTCCCTCCGGTACGCACGACGGCGTCGGCGGCGACTGGTTCGACGTCATTCCGCTGTCCGGAGCGCGAGTGGCCCTCATCGTCGGAGACGTGGTGGGTCACGGCATCAACGCGGCGGCGACCATGGGCAGGCTCCGCACCGCTGTGCACACGCTCGCCGACATGGAGCTGCCGCCCGACGAACTGCTCGCGCACCTCGACGACTTGGTCATGCGCCTCACCGAGGAGTACCGCCCCGAGGCGAGCGCGATCACCGTGCTGGGCGCCACCTGCCTGTACGCCGTCTACGACCCGGTGACCCAGCGCTGCACGATGGCGCGCGCCGGCCACCCGCCGCCCGCGGTGGTGTACCCGGACGGCTCCGTGACGTTCCCGGACCTTCCGGCCGGTCCTCCGTTGGGCCTCGGAGGGCTGCCCTTCGAGGCCGCGGAGCTGGAACTGCCCGAAGGCAGCCTCGTCGCCCTCTACACCGATGGCCTCCTCAGCGCGTGCGACCCGGACATCGATGTGGGAATGAGCTGCCTCCGAAGCGTCCTGGCACAGCCGCACCTGCCGCTGGAGAGCCTCAGCTCGGCCGTACTCGACAACCTGCTCTCCAGCCCTCCGTCGGACGACGTGGCGCTGCTCATCGCCCGTACGCACGCTCTGACGGGGAGCAGTGTCGTCTCCTGGGAGCTGCCCAGCGATCCGGCCATCGTCGCCAAGGCCCGCTCCATGGCCGCTCGCCAGTTGGGCGAGTGGGGGCTGGAGGACCTGGTCTTGACCACGGAGCTGATGGTCAGCGAGCTGGTGACGAACGCCATCCGGCACGGTGCCGGACCCCTCCGGCTGCGCCTGATCCGCCACAGCGTACTCATCTGCGAGGTCAGCGACGGCAGCAGCACCTCGCCGCGCCTGCGTCACCCGCGTACCACCGACGAGGGGGGCCGTGGCCTCTTCCTCGTCGCTCAGCTCAGCCGCCGCTGGGGCACCCGCTACACCGAGGGCGGCAAGCTCATCTGGGCCGAGCAGGACCTGCCCGCATCGGCTGCGCGTGGGTGACCCGGTCGCTTGCGGGCTTGCACTTGACGTTTGCGGAAGGACAGTACGTCGTCGTCGACGTGGAGAGACCGCAGGGCGCCGAGCCGCCTCGCCGAGCGCCCGACCCGGAACGGCGCTTCAAGGCGACTCAGTGACGCCCGGAGCTGTCCCGCAGATGCCGGGCGAAGAATGCGTGCAGGCAGCCGCGCACCAGGGGCACCGACTTCTTCGGGGCGATGCTTCCGACCAGACTGTTGCGGCCCTGGGCCGACATGAGTCCGGCTTCCTGCAACTGGGGCGCCATCGATGCGTAGTCCGTGAACACCCAGTGCGTGGCGTTGCCGATCTGCCGTCGGGGAACGCCCCGCATGACCGACCAGGAACGCTCCAGCTCCTTCCGCCCTGAGAAGCCGTCGCTGCCTATCAGGAGCAACGGCCGGTCCGGCTTGTGCTCGGCGACCGGGAACAGCTCGCCGTCCGGGTGGTCCAAGAAGCCCTCCAGATTGACCGCCGCCCTGATGCGGCGGTCCTCGTGCATCGCCTCCGCAGCCGCCGTTCCGCCTGCCGAATGGCCGTAGATGCCTACGCGCCGCAGATCCATCGTCCGGCCCAGCTCGCTCCGCCCGGCTGTGAGGGCTTCAAGCTGGTCCAGTACGAACCGGGTGTCCGCGACCCGCGTTTCGATGACGGTGCGGAAGAGGGCAGGGTCCGCGCGGGGGTCTCCCCTGAAGACGGTCGTCCGGACGGAGCCGTCAGGAAATACGACCTCGGTCGCGTCGCCGGGATGATCGATGGTGACCACCACATAGCCGTGGCTCGCCAACTCCTCGGCCACCGAGGTGCCCAAGGTGCGCGGATCGCCGCCGCCGGGGCTGTAGAGCAGCACCGGCCGCCGTCCGGGCGGCACGGGTGCGCCTGTGTGCGCGTGGGTCATGGTGGCCGCCCAGTGGACTCCGGTCCTCGGCAACTCCGGGTGGAAGAGGGGAGCGAGCTCCTGGAAGCTCTGCGCGGCGCCCGCCGTCATATGCGGTGCGACCGGGTAGCCGTGGACGTCGCGGGCCGGGTGGAGCACCGAGACCATCAACTCCCGATGCCTGTCCGACTGCCACGGGTCGCGCCTGGAGCGGTCGGTCATATGCAGCGCGGTGACGCCGACCCGGTGCGGGCCGGTCGGTGCGGGCAGGCGCAGGGTGAAGCCGCCACCTCCCGCGGCTCGGGCCACACCGCTCCCGGCCGGCAGCAGTAGCGCGGCGGCGGCCACCACGGCCGACTTGGTGAGGGTCCGCCGCTTTACAGTGAACGGGGAGGTGGAGGAGGAAGAGGAAGAAGAAGACATGCCCTGCATGGTGGCGCCCGGCGGGGAGGGCGGCCATCGTTCAGGCTCTCGCCGAAACGCCGGCACAACACCGACGGGGAGAGTAGTGATCCGGATTCGTTTCACCACCGCCGACCTCGCCCGTGTCCGGTTCGCGTCTCGACCGGCCCCGCTGCAGGAACTCAACGCGGCCATGAGCACCTTGTGCGGTCACGACGACGCCGTGCTCTTCGACCGCTGGAGACGGCGGCTGTTCCGCGCCCTGCCGGCCGCCGCCGCGC
This sequence comes from Streptomyces sp. 3N207, assembly GCF_052246355.1. Taxonomy (NCBI): domain Bacteria; kingdom Bacillati; phylum Actinomycetota; class Actinomycetes; order Kitasatosporales; family Streptomycetaceae; genus Streptomyces; species Streptomyces sp. 3N207. The sequence goes on from NZ_JBQQBV010000005.1 coordinate 263,793, forward strand.
CGTTCGCGGACCTGGTCCCCGCGGGAGAGGCGCCCGCGTTCATCGATGTGTTCAGCGACGACCTCGCGGACGGCCTGGCCACCGTGCGGGCCTCCCGCCCGGAGCTGGTCCGCTCCGAGCTCGAACGCGTCTACGTCAAGCACGCGTCCCCGCCACCGAGCTGGATCCGCCATCTGCACCGAGGCGATGCCGACGCTTGGCAGCTCCTGCACCGCGCACAGCACGCCGCCTTCGAGACGGTGCTGCGCCCCGTATGGCCCCTGATCCAGGACCTGCACCACCAGGAGTTCGTCCGATACGCCGTGGCCACCGCCGAACGCGGCATCGGCGCCTCACTCGCCGGACTCGTACCCGGCAGCCGCCTGGAGGACGGCGTTTGGCACCTGGAGGGGCCCGGCTCGCGGGACATCGAGCTCGGCGGCCGTGGCGTGGTCCTGCTGCCCAGCTTCCACTGGACCGGTCATCCCCTCGTCGCCGAGCTGCCCGACCGCCCGCTGTACGTGACCTACCCGGCAGGCCCTGGTATGCCGCTCTCGCTGGTCGAAGCCGGTCGCTCGGACGAAGCGCTGTCCGGGGTGCTCGGGCGGACCCGCCTGGAGATCCTGCTCCTCCTCGCGGATGAGCACACCACCAGCGGGCTCGCCCGGCGGTTGGGCGTCAGCAACGCCACCGCCTCCGCTCACACCGCCGCGCTGCGCGGAGCGGGACTGATCACCACCGTCCGCGCCGGGCGGGCCGTGCTGCACCGGCGCACCGAACTGGGGAGCCTGCTGGTGCACCGGCGTCGGCTGCCGCCCGGCCGCCGCGGGGAGGGCCACCGGCAGTCCGCACCGGTGACCCCGTAGGGCTCAGCTCGGGTCGGCCGGACGGGACTCGCGGACGGCGCTGCGGGCTGCGGGGTTCTGCGAGGCGACGTGCGCTGTGCCCGCGGTCGCGTGCGGCTCCCCAACGTGAAGGCCGCCCGCCCCGTTGGACGGTTGGGGGAGGGGAGCGGAGAGACGGACTACCAGCGCGGGATGTGCGGCGTGGTCCAGTGGGGGTCGGCGACCCGCATGGCGGCGGCGTCGTCGCGGTCGCGCAGCGTCCCGTCGTCGTCCAGCCAACGCCGGTGCAGCGGGGCGAGCTTGTCGTGGTCGAGCTCGACTCCGAGTCCAGGCGCTTCGGTGACATCGAGGTGACCGTCGCGGAAGGTGAGGCGCTCGGTGATGACGTCCTCGGTCTGCCAGGGGTAGTGGCTGTCGCAGGCGTAGTCCAGGTTCGGCACGGTGGCCGCGACGTGGGTCATCGCGGCGAGGCTGATGCCCAGGTGGGTGTTGGAGTGCATGGACAGGCCGACGCCGAAGGTACGGCAGATCGCGGCAAGTTCCCGGGTGTTGCGCAGCCCGCCCCAGTAGTGGTGGTCGGAGAGGACGACCTGTACCGCGTTCCTGGTGAACGCCTCTCGGATCTCTCCGAAGGTGGTCACACACATATTGGTGGCCAGCGGCACCCCTGCATTCGCGGCAACCTCCGCCATCCGACCGGTGCCGCTGGTCGGGTCCTCCAGATACTCCAGGACGTCCCGCAGCTCCTCCGCCACGTACAGCGAGGTGGGCACGGACCAGGCGCCGTTGGGGTCCAGCCGCAGCGGCCTGCCCGGGAAGCGCTCGGCCAGGGCGCGGACAGCGGCGATCTCCTGGTCGGGTTCGAAGACGCCGCCTTTGAGCTTGAAGGAGGTGAAGCCGTAGGTGTCGGCGAAGCGTTCGGCCTGGGCCACCACACCTGCCGGGTCGGTCGCCGCGCCCCAGCCGTCGGAGGCCCCGCCCGCCCCCTGAGGGTGCTCGGCCCAGCGGTAGAAGAGATACGCGCTGTACTCGACGCGGTCACGTACCTTGCCGCCCAACAGCGCGTGCACCGGCAGGCCCGCCGCCTTGCCCCAGGCGTCCAGGCAGGCGACCTCGAAGCCGGAGAGCACCGAGAGGCGCAGCTTGTCGGCTGTCTGCACGCCGCGCAGCCCGCCGACGTCCACCGAGTTCTCGACCCGGGCGGCGTTCACCGCGACCTCGTCGGCCAGGGCGAAGAGCCCGTTCAGATCGGTGACGCTGTGCCCGACGAGCTTGCCCGCGAGCGGCCGGGCGAGTTCCAGGTACTTGGTGTCGCCGTATGTCTCGCCGATGCCCGTCACCCCGTCCGCGGTGACCACCTCGACGATCAGGCGCGGAGTGTACGGCTGGTGGACGCCCTGGGTGTTCAGCAGCGGCGGATCGGCCACCAGGATCGGCGTGAGCCGCACGTCGCTGATCGTCAGCCGGCGGCTCTGCGGTGTGCGGGGCGGTGTCGGCGTCATCGTGCGGCTCCTACGAATCGAGTCCGGTGGTCAGGAGAGTTCCGAGATCGGCGAGGTCGCGCGGTCCCCGGGCTGGCGAGCGGCCACGTACCGGCCGGTCGCCCACCCACCCGGCCGGGCCGCTGCCTTGACCAGGGATACGGCATAGCCGGGGACGCGGTCGCGAAGCTCGACGAGCGGCACGAAGAAGGCGTTCGCGATCTCGGGGGCGAAGGCGTGCACGGCCGAGGGGCAATGTCCATGTATGGAGATGGAGGCTAGGGATGTGAACGGAGGGCAGTCAATAGGCCGATCACGGTCAGTGCGGGCGGTGGCGTACGTGAAGTGACATCGGTTCGCGCTCCGGTACGACGCGCCGCCGATGGACGCCATCAGAGCCCAAGCAGCAGCGCAGAACACCACTGGCACTGGCTCCAGGGCTGCGCCCCGAAGGGGCGCGGGGAACTGCGCGCCCGGCCGCGACCTAGCCGCAGCCGGCAGGCGCCGGGCAGAGGGCCCTGCCCGGAACAGGCCAGGGCAGGGGCCGGATCCGCCGGGCAAGCCCTCAGTGCGCGGCGGCCCCGGCGTACTTCTTGACGAGCTCGTAGGAGCGAACGCGCTCGCGGAGGTCGTAGACGGGCGTGGTCAGCATGAGTTCGTCCGCCCCGGTCTCGTCGGCGAGTTGGGTGAGGCGGTACACGACGGTCTCGGGCGTTCCGGTGGCCTGCTGGGCACGGAAGGCGGCCAGTGCCTGGCGCTCCTGCGCCGTGAAGGGGTGGGTGGCGGCCTGTTCGGGCGTGGGGAAGGGAATCTCGCTCGCTCCTTTGAGGAGCCCGGCTTTGACGACGTCCATCGGACCGGCTCGCCAGGCGGCTTCTTCCTCCGTCTCGGCACATACCGTCTCCACGCACACCAGAACCCGTGGCTGCTCGCACCAGCGGGACGGTGCGAACGCCGCCCGGTAACGCTCCAGGACCGCGGGGGTGTTGTCCGGCCGGATGTGGTGGGCGACGGCGATCGGCAGGCCGAGCTCCGCGGCGAGCGTGGCGCCTGCGGGGCTGGAGGCCAGCAACCATGGTTCCGGCAGCGGGCCGAGTGCCACTTCGTCGACCAGGAAGGACAGGACCGCGGCTGTATCGTCCCGGTATTCCGCGTCCGTCGTCGGTCCGGCTCCGCGGCGCAGCGCCCGCGCGGTGGCCTCGTCGAAGGTGCCTGGTCCGCGGCCGATGCCCAGGTCGACGCGGTCGGGGTGCAGGGCGGCCAGCGTTCCGAACTGCTCCGCCAGCATGAGCGGCGCGTGGTTGGGAGCCAGCACTCCGCCTGAGCCGAGGCGGATGACCGAGGTCGAAGCGGCAGCGTGGGCGGTCAGCACGACGGGCGGGAACGCGCCGATCGCGGGCGAATGGTGGTGCTCCGCGTACCAGATCCGGTGGTAGCCGAGCCGTTCCAGTTCCTGCGCGAAGGCCGCGGTGTCCCGCAGGGTGTCCACGACCCGGGCGCCCGCTTGGACCACCGCGACTTCCAGCGCCGAAAGAGGTATTTCCACCATGCCCTCAGCATAGAGATCATTCGTTCGACAAGGGGCCGATGATCGACTTCGCAGCTACTGCGCCGGAGCCGCCCGGCCCGGCGAACGGGAGGGACAGCCCCCGGTCGTCAGCGGGCCGTCACCACCTCGCGGGCCAGCCGGAGCAGTTCCGGGAGCGCCGGGTGGGCCGGGGTGCCGTGGCGCCAGGCCAGGCGCAGCAGCACCGGAGGGGCATTGGTCAACGGGCGGTGGGCGATGGAGGGGTGCGTGTGCAGTCGGGGTGTCGACGACGTGGGTTGCCCACCGCCCGGCCTTACCGCGCCCTACCGCGTCTCATCGGGCTGCGGCCTGCGCGGCAGCTCCGTTGCGCATGTGCGCGTTTGCGCAGGGCGAGTTCGGCGAGGGCTCGGGGGGCTTCGACCTGTCCTCGTACACCTGGGAACGCGTTGACGTCGACGATCAGGGGACCGTTGCCGGTATCGATGATGTCGAGGCCGTACACCTCCAGGCAGAAGACCGCACCGACCTTCCGGGCGAGGTCGTACCACCCGTCAGGAAGGTCGCCGGCGGCGAGCGGCACGGCCGGGCCGCGCTCCGCGTCGGCCAGCTCCGAGCGGCGCAGGGCGGCGAAGACCTGCCCGGCAATGACCCACACCTTGTGATCCCAGCCATCGTTCGCCGTGAAGGGCTGCATCACCACCGGTTCGGCAGCCCACCTTGCGCACAGGGCATGCAGATCCTCCGCGTTGTCGACCCGGGCGACGAGGTCTCCGCGCCGACTGTGCCGGCTCTTGATGACGACCGGACGGCCGAAGTGTGCCCCGGCGAGCCGCCCCAGCGCGCCCACGGTACGGGTCCGCGCAAACGGCAGGCCGGCCCGGTGTGCCAACTCGGCCATCTTCGTGCGGTCCTGGCACAGCTCGGTCGCCGCGGCGGAATTCACCACCACCCTGCCCTGCTGCTCCAGAAACCGAGCCAGGGCGAGCGCGCGCGGAGTGCGGGCCTTGAGCAGGTAGACATCGGCAAGTGGATGGCCGAGGGCTTCGGCATACGGAACGGAGCCGTCCACCGTCTCCGGGTCGATCGCGTCCACTTGGTGGTGCGACTTCAGCAGTGCGGTGGCGGCGGCGAGGAGTGGATGGTCCGGCCTGGGAGTGATCAGTCCGACCCTCACCGCAGGTCACCGGCTGTCGCGGGGACCTGTACCGGAACCCGCGCGGCTCCCGCCGAGCCCTCGGACGCGGCCCCGGGGAGGGCCGCCAGCGGCGCCGACGGTTCGGTGCCACCGGTGTGTGCCAGGGCGAGGATCGCTTGGGCCACGCGTGTTGTCGCGTCGGGCACCTGCCGGAAACTCGGGAAGTCGTTCACATCGACGACCACCGGGCCGTCCGGGCCGAGCAGCACGTCCACGCCGTACAGATCGAGTCCGTAGACATTCCCGGTCTCGGCCACGAGATCGGCCACCTCCGCGCTGAGCGGCACACACTGTTCGTGGGCCGACAGTTCGGGGTGCAGCGGGGAACTCCGCTGTGTGGCGAACAGTTCGCCGCCGACGCTGTACACCTTCAGATCCACCCCGGAATTGGGCACATACGGCTGAGCTATCAGCACCCCCTCCCCGGCCAGCTCGCCGCACAGCTGCGGCAGCAGCTCCGGTGAAGCCACCAGCCGCACGGCCCTGCCGGAACTGCCGTCGGCCGGCTTGACGACGAGCGGGAACTCCGTGCCCGGCACCTCCGCGAACAGATCCGCCCGTGCCGCCGTGTAGGTGACCGGCACCGGCAGCCCCCGGCTGCGCCCGACAGCCGAGGCGAGCGCCTTGTCCCGGACGCCCCGAATCGACCGTGCGTCGTTGACCGTGACCAGCCCCGCCGAGGCCGCCGCCTCCAACAGCGTCAGGCCGGGACCGCCGGAAACCGTCTTGAGCACCCAGGCGTCGTGGTTGCCCGCCCGGATGTCCTCCGAGACCCGTACCAGCGAGCTGCCGGGCCGGAGCACGTCCACATCGTGCCCCCAGGCTCTGAGCCGGTGAATCACTTCCTTGGGCATCCCGTCGTAGCGGTACTGCTCCTCCACCAGGAAACAGAGCCTCATGCGTTGCCGCTCCTCTACATTCACCGGACGCCCGGGAAAGCTGTCCGGCGTGCTGCTGACATCCGAACTGCATGATCCAACCCGTTGCCTGGCGGGCCGTCACCGCCCCGCAGCCGGGGCGGCGAGGGCACCACGATGAGGGACGGCGCGCCCGCCGTCTCTCGTGGACGACTCTGACAGGCGCTGATCGCCGACGTTCCTCGGGGGGACATGACGGCAGCACGAGAGCGGTGGCTACTGTGTCGGCAGCGGTCTACGGCGGGATGCAACAGGAGCGGGACATGGGTGATCACGGGACAACAGTGGCACCTGGGGGCAGCGACAAAACTCCGGCGGTCCACTCGCGGCCACCGATGTCAGGGGTACGGAAGGCCCTCGGCTCTCTGCTGTGGGCCGTGGTTCTGCCCGGCTTGATGATTCTGGGTGCGGGGATCGGTCAATGGGCGCTCTGGGTCGGCGTGGTGGTCATGATGGCGGTTGTCGCGGGCGCCGCGTGTCTGATCGGCGGTGTCTGGCACCGTGCGGGTGCCGCGACGCTGGTCGCGTTCGGCGGCTTCGCGCTGATGCTCTTCGCCGGGCCCGCGACGTACGAGATCTACATGAAGACCGTGGGTGACCCGGTCGCTGCCGTGGTGACCGAGGTGACCGACCAGCACAACCGTCGGGGCCCCGACATGTTCTGCACCGTCGAGGAGGTCGGCGGCGACCACAAGAAGTACGAGGTGTCCCAGCAGGAGAACTGCTTCGGTCAGGCCGAGAAGGGCGATCGCGTCGAGATCCGCAAAGATCCGCTCGGCCTGCTCGAACCGCGGCTGCCCGATGGCCCCGACCAGCAGAACACCACGGAGATCACCATCGGCAGCACTGCGGTTCTCGCCGCGCTGACCGCGGCCGGCACGTTCTACGGAGGACAGCGCCGCCGCGAGCGGTAGGCCGTCACGGATAACTGTGCCGTCCAGCCGACGCCTTGGCGGCGACAGGCCGTATGCCGATGCGCGTTCAGCCGTCCGGTGCATCAGCGCGCTCCTGCACAGCTGTCAGGCGCCGGACGGGGGCAGTGCGGCCACTGCCCACTTGGCCCGGGTGGACAGCTTGCTGAGTGCCTTCGCCGACTGCTTGCCGATGGTGTCGAGCAGAAGCCTCGCGTACGTCATCGTGGCGCGCGCGAGTTCGGCATCGCCCGCCTCGACCGCGGCCAGCGTCAGCTCCAGATGCTGCTCCGTGATCAGCCGGCCGAGTCCGCGGCGGTGCCACTGGGACACCGTCTCGTCCTGTCCGGTGCCATCGACGCCGACCGCCGCCCGTGCCCGCTCCAGCGCCCGCCCCGCTGCTGCGAGGTCGCCCTTGCGGCGCTCCAGCCGGGCCAGCACATACGCCTCCGAGGCCCGGCTCCATGCCGTGTCCTGGAGCGAGAGGAGGTTGAACTGGGCGCGGGCCGCCTGGGCGTGGTCGCCGAGGCGTTCCAGTGCCCGGCTCAGCTCCCGGAGCCGGTCCGCGTCCGGGCCCGTGTCGTCCAGCATGCGGATGAGCGCGACCCGGGCGTGCTCGATGCGGCCCTGTCGGCGGGCCAGCTCGATCCAGGTGAACTCGCTCTCCGCGGCCACGTCTCGCCCGTGCCGCTTCGCCTCCTCGGCACGGGCCCATTCCACGCCCCCGGCACTGTTGGTGACCTGCCCGGACGTTGCCGACCGCAGCAGGGTTACGTCCTCGTCCTGACCGTGCAGCGCCACCAGCACCGCGGCCAGCCGCCGCTCCTCGAACCACTCGGTCCGCCAGGCGTCCTCGCGCTCCAGCAGAAACCGCAGCAGCGGCAGATCGCCCTCCCTGCGGTCGTATTGTGCGGCCCGCAGCACGCCCGCCCGCAGCACCGGATCGTCAGCCGCCGCCCGCCATGCGCCGGAATCGCCCGAGCGCAGCCGCGCCAGCACCTCCCGACCCGGCCCGAGGACGACATCGTGCAGAGGCGGCCGGAAGGACTCCTCCAGCTGGTACGCGCACAACTCCCGGGAATTGAGCAAAACGTAGTCCGGATCGGTCCGCCTGGTGGCCGACTCCGACATGACCGCCAGCTCGACCAAGGGCCGGTCCGGCAGCCCCAGACCGCTGAGCAACGCCGCCCGCTGAGCATCCAGTTCCGGGGCGAACTCCTTCCGCGCCTCTTCGTCCCCCGCACGTACTGCTGCGCGCAGCTCCTCCTCGTCCATCTCCGCGGAGACGTCCTCGCACCACCAGGGCAGCCGGACGAGCATCTCCAGCGCCTCGCCCACACTGTCGGCGAGCAGCGAGGCGTACCCGTCGGAGGACGCGTGCAGCACGGCCGTTCCCCCGCACAGGAAGTACGTTCCACCGGTGTCGTCGCCTGCGATCGGCTCCAGCGACGCACCGGACGCCAGGTGCACTCCCTCGACGTGGTACGCCCGGCTCACGTCGAAGTCGAAAGGAAACGCGGCCAGGTCCGCCAGTTCCGGGCGGGTACGCAAGACTTCCAGCACGGGATCGGTCATACGACCGAACCTTAGCGAGGGTTTGAGCAGGTCACAGCGGCAGTCGTACGTGACGACCGCGTCGGGGACCTCCGAGCCCCTTGAGCATGGGAGAAGACAGCACGTGACATCGACTGTGTTTCGTATCGGCGGGGGTCGGGAAGTACGGCGGCTCGGCTTCGGAGCCATGCACTTGGCGACGGAGCCGGGCCCGGCGCGCGAGACCTCCCTCGCGGTCGCCCGGCGAGCCGTCGAGCTGGGCGTCACTCTGATCGACACCGCGTATCTGTACGGCGGGGGAGCCAACGAGGAACTTCTGGCCGAGGCTCTGCATCCCTACCCGGAGGGGCTGCTCGTCACCACCAAGGTCGGGGTCGCCAAGTCGCACCCGTCGGGCGAGTGGAAGCTCGACGGGCGGCCGGCTGTGCTGCGCGATCAGGTCGAGCAGGCTCTGCGCCGACTGCGCGTCGAGCGGATCGAGCTGCTTCAGCTGCACCGTATCGATCCGGAGACGCCGCTCGCCGACCAGCTCGGTACGCTGCGGGACCTGCAGGACGAGGGCAAGATCGGCCGGATCGGGCTGTCGGAGGTGACCGTCGACGAACTCGCCCGGGCCCGGGAGATCATCGACGTCGCCAGCGTGCAGAACCGCTACAACCTGCTCGACCGCGAGCACGAGCCCGTGCTCGCGGCCTGCGAGGCGGCGGGGATCGCCTTCCTGCCGTGGCGCCCGGTCGCCTGGGGGGAGTCGGGGGCCAGGGCCGAGGTCGCCGCCGTGGCAGCAGAGCTCGGCGCCACCCCCACGCAGGTTGCACTGGCGTGGCTGCTCGGCCGCTCGCCGGTGATCCTCCCGATCCCGGGCACTTCCCGGATCGACCACCTGGAGGAGAACCTCGCTGCGGAAGGTCTCCATCTGCTCCGGGCCCACCGCGACCGCCTCGACCGGCTGCCCAACTGACATAGGGCGCTGTCTCCCGGGGAGCGAGGCCCATATCCGGTCGGAGCGCTCCGGGCCTGTCGCGAGCCGCCGCACACAGGCCATGAGCACCCGCCGCTTCCCCGGCCTCCGTACCCGATCCGGGGCGTTCGGGCTGAGGGCCGGAGCCGGGGGCCGGATGCAGGCGTGGCCGAAAGGCGAAGTAAGGTTTGCCTAAGTAGCCATCCCGAGTCCCGGAGCACCCCATGTCGATAAGCCCGAGCGGCAGCAGAAAGCGCGTTGCCGCAGCCGTCGCCCTCCCTCTCGCCGCCGCGCTGGCACTGTCCGCCTGCGGCTCGTCCGGCAGCTCGGGCGGCTCCGGCGGTGGCAAGGGCAAGACGAAGGAGAAGGTGGCGCAGGGCGGAAAGGACTTCGCGGGCGCCGCGAAGAAGACCGCCTCGTTCGGTACCGACGCCAAGCCGGGCGAATTCCCGCGCACCGTCACCCACGCCATGGGCAAGACGGAGCTCAAGAAGCAGCCCAAGCGCGTCGTCGTGCTGGACGTCGGCGAGTTCGACAACGCCGTCTCCCTCGGCGTCAAGCCCGTCGGCCTCGCTCCCACCGAGGGCGACAACGGAATCCCCAGCTACCTCAAGAAGCAGGCGGGCCACCCGAAGAACGTCGGCACCATCAACAACCTCAATCTTGAGGCCATCGCCAAGCTCAAGCCCGATCTGATCCTCGGCAGCCAGCTCCGTGCTGCCGACAAGTACAAGCAGCTTTCGGCCATCGCGCCGACGGTCTTCTCCATCAGGCCCGGCTTCACCTGGAAGGAGAACTTCCTCCTGAACGCTGCGGCTCTCGACCGTACGAAGCAGGCGAAGGCCGAGCTCGGCGCGTACGAGAAGAAGGCGAAGAAGCTCGGCGACGATCTGGGGGACAAGAAGCCCACCATCTCCATGGTCCGCTATATGCCCGGCATGATCCGGCTGTACGCGAAGGCGTCGTTCATCGGCACCATCCTCCAGGACGTCGGCCTGCCCCGGCCCAAGAACCAGCAAGTCAACGATCTCGCGACCGAGATCAGCTCCGAGCGGATGGACGAGGCCGACGCGGACTGGATCTTCACCGGCGCCTACGGCGACCCGAAGGCGACGGACCGCGCCAAGGCCCAGGACAGCCCCCTGTGGAAGAAGCTGCGCGCCGTCAAGGAAGGGCATGCCGAGGACGTGAACGACGAGACCTGGTACCTGGGTCTCGGTGTGACCGCCGCCGACGAGGTCCTCGACGACCTGAGGGGCCACCTCCTCAAGTAGCAAGCCCCGGGCCCCGGCGCTTCATACACCCGGCTCGCCGGACGGACCCGGCAGTCCGTCCGGCGAGCAGATCAGTTGCTCCTCATGTCGACTTCCGGTAGGTCCGGAACGCCTGCGTGGCCAGGAAGCCCATGACGAGGGCTGCCGCTGCGAGGAGTCCCAGGTGCACCCCGACCTTGGTCCAGTCGGTGTGTACGAGCATCGCCTGCCGCGCCGCGACGACCGCCCATTCCACGGGGTTGTACCGGGCAACATCCCCGACCCAGCGCGGAGCGAGGCGGAGGTCCATCACCGCTGAGCTCAGGAACATCAGCGGCAGCGTGGTGAACTGGGAAATTGCGATCAGCGTCGCCTGCTGACGGGTCAGCAGGGCGACGGCGTTGGACAGCGCCGAGAAGATCAGCGTGAGCAGCACCGCGGCCGACACCGTGACGCCGAGTCCCGCAACGCCTCCGGGGAAACGGGCCCCGGCGGCCAACGCGATGACCACGATGGCCAGGCTCTGGATGACGGTCTGGACCGCCTGGTAGGCCATGGTCGCGCACATCATGGCCCCTCGACCGGCAGGGGAGGTGAGCAGCCGGTCCATCACGCCGCGGTCGATGTCCTGCAAGTAGGTCGTCCCTGCCCACGCACTCGCGAACAGCGCGGTCATCATCACCACGCCCGGTGTGAGGAACTGCAGGAAACCGCTGCTGCCGTACGCGAATCCGGGCAGATTCGCGACCGAGCGGAAGAGCTGCCCGAACAACATCAGCCAGATCACCGGCTGCACGAGCCCGATGACGAGGAAGGTGGGCATGCGCCACAGGGTGCGCAGCAGACGGCCGGTGAGGAACGCGGAGTGCCTGACGGCGGTCAACGGACGCGGACCGATCGATACTTCGTGTGCGGTGCTCACTTGGCCACCTCCGCCGGCGTGTTCGGCTGCTCGTCCGCGGCGGCCTCGAGGCTGCGGCCGGTGTGCCGGAGGTAGACATCGTCGAGCGAAGGCCGGGAGAGCGTCGCGGAGGTCACGACGATTCCGGCTTCGTCGAGTGCGGCCAGCACAGGTGGCAACGCCCGTGCGCCGTCATCGGTACGGCCGCGGACCGTGCAGCCGTCGATGGTGATCTCGCGTAGCTCCGGCACCCGTCGCAGCACCGCTCGGGCTCTGCTGTCGGCCTCGGTGAGCTCGACATGCACAGCATCGCCGCGCAGTTCGCTCTTGAGTTCCTCCGGGGCGCCCGCAGCGACCACTGTCCCGTGGTCGACGATCGCGAGCCGGTCCGCGAGGTGGTCGGCCTCATCGAGGTAGTGCGTGGTGAGGAGCACCGTCATCTGCTCGTCGGCAGCCATCCTGGCGATCTCGTGCCACATCTCGCTCCGGGCCTGCGGGTCGAGACCCGTCGTCGGCTCGTCGAGGAAGAGCACCTGCGGACGATGCATCAGCCCCAATGCAACGTCCAGCTTGCGCGCCATGCCGCCGGAGTACGTGCCCACCCGCCGGTTCGCGGCATCGGCCAGCCCGAACCGGTCGACGAGCTCACGAGCCCGCGCCTTGGCGTCGCGGCGTGACATCCCCTGGAGACGGCCCGCGAGCAGCAGGTTCTCGGTCGCGGTACCCATCGGGTCCGTGCCGGGCTTCTGGGCCACGAACCCGATGGCCTGGCGCACCCTGTCCGGGTCCGCCGTGACGTCGAGGCCGGCGACGCGTGCCGATCCCGAGTCGGCGACCGAAAGCGTGGAGAGAATCTTCACCGTGGTCGATTTGCCTGCCCCGTTCGGGCCGAGCAGCCCGAAGACGGTCCCCTGCGCAGCGGAGAAGCTCAGCCCCCGCAACGCTGTGACCGGGGTCTTCTTCCTGCCTGCCGAGTAGGTCTTGACAAGATCAACGGCTTCCAGAGCCGTGTCTGAACGCGGAAACGCAGCCATCGCCGCACACCCCTGTCAGAAGCTGGTGTGACTCCCACCTTCCTGATGTCACCGGACACAAGGAGGCTGAATGGCGAGGGCTGAACCCTACGGTGAGATGTCGCAGCAGACGTTAACAAGGCGCGCAGGCAGCAGCAACGAGACGAGGAGCGGGGGAGCGGGGCGCTCTCGGTTGCCGCCGATGTGGTCGGCGGAACCGCCCGCGCTGCTGCCTGGACCGTGTGAGTGCGGAGGCGGCGGCCCACGGCGCCGGCGCCTTCCGCGACCGCCGTGGGCAGCGGCAAAGTGATGGTCACCGGGCTTCATCCGTGCGGCGTACCGGAGGCGCAACCGCCTTGCGGCGCGGCTTCGGCGAACAGCCGGCGATAGAAGGGGCCGAGGCCCTCGGGGACGGCCAGAGCCTGGAACGCCCTCTCCGCGGGCAGGAGTCGGCGGTGGGCCATCTCGAAGCGTGGGTCCCATGGAGCCAGCCGCACCTCGGCTCGCCACATCGACCGGACCAGTACCAGCCCCTCCTCCGGACCGCGTACGCACACGCCCCGGCTGAATCCGAGGAGTCGGCAATCCGTCACCACGGCACAGGCTTCCTCTTGGACCTCGCGGCGCATCGTGTCGACCCACTGCTCATGCTGCTCGGGGCGGCCTGCGGGCAGGCCCCACCGCACCCCCTCTCTGCTGACCATGACGACCCGACCGTCGGCTACGCACACCGCCTCCGCGCCGTGCGGCGTACCCGAGGGTGGGTCAGGGGGCGGATGCCAGGCAACATGCCATATCTGACCGTTGATCACTGCGGGGAACTCGATGCCGTTCCCGGCGATGTCGTCCATGGGGTCGCTCCAGCGAAATGGATCCAGCGGCTTCCTGTGCCCTCGGTGACCTTCTTCCCCGTTGGCGTCTTTCCCGTTGGAGTCTTCCCCGGTCACCTTCGGCCGCAGCCGCAAGACAGGGAAGGCCGACTCGACGGGTCAGGGGTGAGGGGTCCCTGCCCGGCGCCGCGTCAACGGTCCACGTCACCTCAGCCGGCTCAGCAACCACCTCGGCGTTCTGGACGGCCCGCTGCCCCCCCCGCGGCCACTGCCGTACCGGCAGTGGCCGGAGCTTCCATCAGCGGTCGGGGTGGGTCAGCTCTTGCCGGCTGCGTTCCAGGTCATCCCCCAGCCGTATTCCAGATCCACGGCCTGCTGCTTCATGATGCCGGGCGGCAGCACGATGTACTTCGCCTCCCGCCGGACGATCAGTTCCCCGCCCACGTTCTCGATCAGTGCGACCGCGGCGACCGGCGCTTGAACGGTGCACTCGTCCAGGTGCATCTCGATCGGCGGCCCGACCGGCGGATACAGCGTGGCAACCCCGTCCAGGCCCGCGAAGCTCGACGCCCCGGCGTAGATGACCACGAACACAAGGAGGCGCTTGATCTCGGCCGTGTGATCAAGGTTGACCACCAGGTTCTCACCGGCCGCACTCGAACCGGTCCGGTCGTCCTGGTCCAGCCGGATGTAGGGCGGCTGATCGAACGAGCCGAACTTGTTGTTGATGGGGTGGATGATCCCCTTGTCGCCGTTCTGCAGCTCCCAGAGACAGGAGAGGTCGAGGTCGACGTTCTCCAGCCGGACGGCGCCCTTACCCTTCATCATCCAGCCACGCGACGGCTTGCGAGCGCTCCACGTGAGATTGACCCGCATGGCTCCTGAGGTGGCGCCCTGCTTGGTCAGCGACACGGCGGGCGCCGCCTTCGTCAGCGTGACCTTCGTCAGCCGTACGGGCTGCGCCGGGGCCGCCGCAGGCACAGGCGCAGCCGGAGGCGGCGGGGGCGCGGCCTGCTGCGCGGGCATGGGCGGGGGCGGCGGAGGCGCGGCGTGCTGCGCGGGCGGGGGCGGCGGAGGTGCCGCCTGCTGCGTGGGCGCGGGCGGCGGAGGTGCGGCCTGCTGGGCCGGTGCAGGCGCGGCGGGCTCCTCGACGGTGATACCGAAATCGGTGGCGAGCCCTTCCAAGCCGGTGGAGTACCCCTGGCCCACCGCCCGGAACTTCCACGCGTCGTTCCGCCGATACAGCTCCCCGAGCACGAAGGCCGTCTCCGAGGTGGCATCTGAGGCGTCGAACCGCGCCGTCTCTGCGCCGCTCTCCGCGTCCAGCACGCGCACGAAAAGGCCGGGCACCTGACCGAACGTGCCGTCGGTGGAAGCCGCGACCACCACGGTCCCGATCTCCTGCTCCACCGCGGACAGGTCCACCACGATCGTCTCGAGTACGCCGGTGCCTTCCTGGCGCTTGCCCTCGTGACGCACCGCACCACCGCGATGCACCGGCTGGTTGTAGAACACGAAGTCGTCGTCCGACCGCACCTTGCCGGTCGCCGTCAGCAACAACGCCGACGCATCCACATCGGGCGCCCCCGGCCCTCCTTGCCAACCCAACTCCACCCGGATCCTGTTAGCCGGCACCGGTACGTTGGCACCCTTTTGCAATGACATCCAGCTCTTCCCCTCCGTGCCTTCCAGTCCAGGCAGCTTAGGTGTTCGGATCACACTCAGCACATGCCGGTCCGGCAATGGCGCGACCCGCTCCCACAGGTCGGTCCCGACCACGACTCCGTCAGCCGCCGAGGTCGCGTCCTGTCCTTTCCGGAGGACGGGAGCGTCAGGGCCCCGGTTGCGCCGGGGCGGATCGGATCTGGTCGCTGAACGCGAGGCGCCTCGGCCCTTGGGCATTACCACCAACCGACCGTCCCGCACGGCCGTTGCCATTGAGATCGGCACGCGGCAGCCCGCCAAAAGCGTTTGACGCCCGTCGGTATCCGGCGATCGGATGGCGCCCCATGAGCACAGGGCAGCTGCATCCCGGCCGGCACCCCGTCGACGGCGAGCTCGTACGGCGGCTGATCGCCGGGCAGTTCCCGCAGTGGGCGGGGCTGGCGGTGGAGCGGTTCCCGTCCGGCGGCACGGTCAACGCCATGTACCGGCTGGGCGAGGACATGGTCGTACGGCTGCCACTGGTGCAGGGCGGAGCCGGGGACGTATCGACGGAGCAGGAGTGGCTGCCCCGTCTCGCATCCCGGCTGCCTACGGCCATCCCCGAGGTGCTCGGGGCCGGTGAGCCCGCCGAAGGATATCCGTGGCCTTGGTCGGTGCACCGGTGGCTGGCGGGGGAGAACCCCGAGGCGGGTGCGCTGAGCGAGCCCGTGCTGCTGGCCGGGGATCTGGCCGAGTTCGTGGCGGCGATGCGGAGCATCACGCTGCCGGGGGCACCGGTGGCCCACCGCGGTGGGCCCGTCGCCTCGCTCGACGCGGAGACCCGGGCGGCGATCGAGCAACTGCGGGCTGTCCCGCAGGAGGGTGTCGACTGCGACGCCGCGGCTGCCGTATGGGAGGACGCGCTGCGAGCCCCGGACTGGGACGGGCCGCCGGTGTGGCTCCACGCCGATCTGATGCCGGGCAATCTGCTGGTGGAGGGCGGCAGGCTCACCTCGGTGATCGACTTCGGCTGCATGGGAGTGGGCGATCCGGCCTGCGATCTGTTCCCCGTATGGAATCTGCTGCCGTCCGGTGCGCGGGAGATCTTCCGCGAAGCGCTCGCCGTGGACGATGCGACGTGGAACCGCGGCCGGGCGCGGACCCTCTCGCAGGCGCTGATCGCGCTGCCGCACTACCGCAGCACCAACCCGGCGATGGCGCGCAACGCCCGGCACGTGATCCGGGCAGTGCTTGGCGAGGGCTGACACGAACGCCCCATAAGTCACCGGTCTCGGCGCCCGGGAGATCCGCGCCCTCAGCCACGCCCTGGAGATCATCACCGCTGCCGCCGAGCAGCTGTTGCCGCGGCAGTGACCGGTTACGCCCCGGGCGCGAGCCGTTCGCGGATTTCCTGTGCTGCCCGTCGGGCCTGCGCGCCGAGTTGGGCGAAGCGGGATTCGGGGACGCGGTCCCGCGGGCCCCAGACGCTGACGACGGCGATGGGGTGGTCGCCTGCGTCGAGGACGGGAGCGGCGACCCCGTACAGCTGGGGTTCGAGTTCGCCGACGCTGACGCTGTAGCCCTGGGCGCGGACCTCGGCGAGTTCGGCGTGCAGGGCCTTCCGGTCGGTGCGGGTCGTCTCGGTGTACTCGGCCAGCGGTCCGGAGAGCAGCGCTTCGACCTCTCCAGGCGTCTGCCAGGCCAGCAGCGCCTTGCCTGCCGAGGTGGCGTGGATCGGCACCTGCCGGCCGAGCCAGCGCGCGCTGAGCACTGCGGGCGGGACCACCTCGTCGACGTAGGTGAGGCCGAGCCGCCGGGCCACCGCCAGGTTCGCGGTCTCACCGGTTTCCCGGCACAGTCGCTCCAGCACGTCGTGGGAGCGGCGGATCAGTCCCTCCACGCTCGCCGTCGAAGCCAGGCGGCTGACCGCGGAACCGATGGTGTAACGGTTGGCCACCGGGTCGCGCTCGACCATCGCGTGATGTTCCAGGGTGGCCAGCAGCCGCCAGGCCGTGGCCCGGTTCAGCCCGCACTCGGCGGCGAGTTCGGCGGCGGGACGGCCCTCGGGGGCGCTCGCCGAGACGGCGTTGAGCAGGGCGATGGCCCGCTCCAGTGCCTGTACCCGGCCCACGCGCTGCCGCGTTCCGCCCTGCTCTTCCAAGGAGTCCAGGGCGTCCAAGGAGTCCGGGGCGTGCGCCGCGTCCATTTCCGTTGCCTCCGCTCTCTTCGTCCGCTCCGCGAAGCGTAGTCGTCCACCTCGCGCGACTCGTACGGCTCGTACGGGCGCTCGCGGCCCCTTGACGCGCCGAAACGCCCACTCGTAGCGTCGCACATTACGAACGCACGCCGCACATTATGAACCGGCGCGGCGACTACCGAACCGTGATCACAGGGTGGGCAGATGGCAGAGAACCCGGCACGCGTGGTCACCCCGTACGAGGGGACGGGGCACCGGCCATGGGACGACGCAGCTCCCGTACCGACGCCGCTGGAGCTGCACAGCACTCCGGTGCGGCCGGAGTGGGTGGACTACAACGGGCACATGAGCGAGTCGTGCTATCTGCTCGTCTTCGGCGACAACTCAGACGCTTTCTTCCGCTACCTCGGCATCGATGAGGAGTACCGGGCGAACGGCGGGTCGCTCTACACCGTCGAGACGCATCTGCACAACAGGCGCGAGGTGGCGGAGGGCGAACCGCTCCGGCTCACCCTGCGGTTGCTCGACCACGACACCAAGCGTGTGCACCTCTTCCACGAGATGCGGCACGGCGCCGACGGCACCCTGCTGGCCACAGTCGAACAGATGCTGCTGCACGTCGACACGGAGCATGCCCGCGCCTGTCCGCTCCCCGGCGAACTGCTGCGCCGGCTCGGCGCGATCCAGACCGCGCACGACGTACTGCCCGTGCCCGAAGCGGTCGGCAAGCCCATGGGCATACCCGGCCACCGCAGCCGGGCCGGCCGACGGACCAGGACCAGGTGAGGAGAGGACGAGCATGGATTTCGAGCTCACCGACGAGCAGCGCCTGATCGTCGAGACCGTCGGCAAGTTCGTGAGGACCGAACTGGATCCGCACGCCGACGAGGTCGAACGGCTCGACGACGTGCCGCCCGAACTGGCCCGCGGCATCCGCGAGAAGGCGATCACCGCCGGGCTGTACGCGGCGAACATGCCGGAGGAGATCGGCGGCGGCGGACTCGACGCCGTCAGCATGACCCTCGTCGAGCGCGAACTGGGAAAGACCAGCTTCGCCCTCCAGATGCTCGTCGCCCGCCCCAGCAACATCCTCGAAGCCTGCGAGGGCGAGCAGCGCACCCGCTACCTCCTCCCCGCGGTCCGCGGGGAGCGGCACGACTGCCTCGCCATGACCGAGCCGGGCGCCGGCTCCGACGTGCGCTCGATGCGGACCCGGGCCGTACGCGAAAGCAGCGGCGACGGCGGCGCTGAGGCGTACGTACTGAACGGCACCAAGCACTTCATCTCGCACGCCGACATGGCCGACTTCGCCATCGTGTTCGCGGCCACCGGAACCGAGGAGACCGCACGCGGCACCAAGAACCTCATCACCGCCTTCCTGGTGGACCTGGACGCGCCCGGCGTCGAGGTGCGGCGCGGCCCGGGATGTGTATCGCACCGCGGCTACCATCAGTGCGAACTCACCTTCACCGACGTCCGGCTCCCGGCCGGGCAGCGGCTGGGCGAGGAGGGCCGCGGCTTCGCGCTGATGGGGGAGTGGCTCGGCGCCAGCCGTCTCCAGGTCGCCGCCACCAGCATCGGCCGCGCCCGCCGGGTCCTCGACCTCACCCTCGACTGGGCCGCCGAACGCGAGCAGTTCGGGCAGCCCATCGGCAGGTTCCAGGGCATCGGCTTCCCGCTCGCCGACATGGCCACCGAGCTGGAGGCCGCCGAACTGCTGACCCTGCGCGCGGCCTGGAAGCAGGACCGGGGCACCATGACCGACCGCGACGCGGCGATGGCCAAGCTGTACGCCTCCGAGGCCCTTGGCCGCATCACCGACCAGGCGCTCCAGACCTTCGGCGGCATGGGACTCATGGCCGAGCTGCCCATCGAACGCTACTGGCGCGACGCCCGCGTCGAGCGCATCTGGGACGGCACCAGCGAGATCCAGCGGCACATCATCTCCCGCTCCCTGCTGCGTCCACTGGGCGCCTGATGGCGGCGGGCGCCCACTCCCTGAAGCGCCTGCTGGCGCCCCGGCAAACCGCCGTCTACGGCGGCGAGTCGGCGGCCCAGGTGGTACGCCAGTGCCGCGCCGTCGGATACGAGGGCGAGCTGTGGCCCGTCCACCCGCGGCGCGCGCACATCGAGGGCCTGCCGTGCTACCGCAGCACGGCCGAGCTCCCCGCAGCGCCGGACGCCGCGTTCCTCGCCGTGCCGGCGCAGACCACAGTGGAAATCCTCGCGGAACTCGCCGGACGCGGCGCGGGAGGAGCCGTGTGCCACGCGTCCGGCTTCGCCGAGGACGGGCCCGACGGCGCCGCACTGGAGGACGCGCTGCGTGCCGCCGCCGGTGACATGCCGGTGATCGGCCCCAACTGCATCGGCGTCCTCAACTACCTGGACGGCACGGCGCTCTGGGCCGACCAGCAGGGCGGCGCGCGTACGGACAGCGGCGTCGCCGTCATCACCCAGAGCGGCAACATCGGCCAGAACCTCACCATGCAGCGCCGTGCCCTCCCGCTCGCCTACCTGATCACCGCGGGGAACGGCGCGGTCACCGGAACACCGCAGCTGATCGAGGCGCTGCTGGAGGACCCGCGGGTGACCGCCATCGGGCTGCATCTGGAAGGGATCGCCGACGCCGCCGGGTTCGCCCGCGCCGCGCTGTCCGCACTGCGGCGCGGAGTGCCCGTCGTGGCGCTGAAGACGGGCAGTTCCGAGCTGGGTGCGCAGACCACCATGAGCCACACCAGCTCCCTCGCCGGGTCGGATGTGCTGTGCGACGCACTGTTTCGGCGTACCGGCGTCGCGCGGGTGGCGGAGCTCGGCACCTTCGTGGAGACGCTGAAGCTGCTGCACGTCCACGGACCGCTGACCGGCGGCCCCGACCCGGCGGGACACGCCCGGATCACCTCGGCCAGCTGCTCGGGCGGCGAGGCAGCCTTGCTGGCCGACACCGCGCAGCGGCACGGCGTCGAACTCCCGCCGCTCCCGGAGCAGTCGGCGGTACGGCTGCGCGAGGTGCTGGGCGCGCAGGTGCACATACGCAACCCGCTCGACTACCACACCTACATCTGGGGCGACTTCCCCGCGCAGCGGGAGTGTTTCACCGCCCTCCTCGGCGCGGGCTGCGACATGAACCTGCTGTTGCTCGACATACCACGCGCCGACCGGTGCGAGGGCGACGCCTGGACCACCGCGCTGGACGCCTACGCGGCGGCCCAGCACCGCACCGGCGCCCCGGCATGCGTCGTCGGCTCGCTGCCCGAGGGCGTACCCGAAGCGGTCGCGCAACAGCTGCTGTCGGAAGGCATCGCCCCTCTTCAGGGGCTGGCCGACGGTGTACGGGCCATCGCCGCGGCCCACCGGATAGGCGCCGCCCAGCGTGCGGCCGACCGAGTGCTGTTGCCGCACGGCCCGGGAGGTGGGCGGGCCATCCGCGGAGACGAGGTGCTGGACGAGTACGCCGGGAAGCGGGAGCTGGCCGGGTACGGCCTGCGTATCCCGGACAGCGCCGTGACGGCACCCGGCGACGCCGCGCAGGCCGCCCACGGCCTGGGCTTTCCCGTCGTCGCCAAGGCCCTCGCCACCGACCTGGCGCACAAGAGCGACGTGGGCGGCGTGCGCCTGGGACTGTCCGGCGGGACGGCGGTGGAGGAGGCCGTCTCGGCCATGGCCGGGCTCGCCGACAGATTCCTGATCGAACGGATGGTGCCGGACGCAGTCGCCGAACTCCTCGTCGGGGTGCACCACGATCCGACGTTCGGCCCCGCGCTGACCCTGGGAGCGGGCGGCGTACTGGTGGAACTGGTCCGGGACACCGCCACTTTGCTGCTTCCCGCCACCGGCGAGGAGATCGAGGCCGCCCTCTCTTCGCTGCGCGTATGGCCGCTGCTACGCGGCTTCCGGGGGCGCCCGGCGGGCGACGTACGCGCCACCGTCGACGCGGTCCAGGCCGTCGCCGCCTACGTGCAGGACCACCCCGAGGTGACCGAACTGGACGTCAACCCGCTGCTGGTATTGCCCGCGGGGCGGGGCGCTGTCGCCGCGGACGTACTGATCAGACGTCTCGCGCCACACGGGAACGACGGGAACGACGGGATCGACGGCAACGACCGAGAGGAACACCATGGACCCCGTACGGCTGGACGTACACGACGGCGTACTGGTGATCACGCTGGACCGGCCCAAGGCCAACGCCGTTGACGCCGCCACGAGCCACGCCCTGTACGCGGCCTTCGACCGGCTGCGAACGGACGGCACGCTGCGCTCCGCGGTGGTCACCGGGGCGGGGGAGCGGTTCTTCTCCGCGGGCTGGGATCTGAAGGCCGCCGCGGAGGGCGAGGCCATCGAAGCCGACCACGGGCCCGGCGGGTTCGCGGGGCTGACCGAGCTGTTCGACCTGGACAAACCCGTGATCGCCGCGGTGAACGGGCTCGCGCTGGGCGGCGGATTCGAACTCGCCCTCGCCGCCGATCTGATCGTCGCCGAACCACATGCGGAGTTCGCCCTCCCCGAGGTGAAGGTCGGCATGATCGCCGACTCCGGCGGCGTCCTGCGGCTCCCTCGCAGGCTGCCGCGTGCCGTGGCGACGGAGCTGCTGCTGACCGGCCGGCGGCTGGGCGCGGCGGAGGCAGCCCGGTGGGGCCTGGTGAACCGGATCGCCGAGCGACCGCACACCGCCCTGGAGAGGGCCATCGACCTGGCACACACCATCGGGGAGGGCGCGCCCCTGGCCGTGGCGGCCGTGAAGGAAGTACTCCGCGCGACGGAGCAGTTGGCGGTCGAGGACGCCTACGCCCTGCTGCGCGATACACACCTGCCCCGCTACCGCTCCATGCTGACCTCCGCCGATGCCCAGGAGGGCCCCCGCGCCTTCGCGGAGAAGCGCGCACCGCGCTGGACGGGGACCTGAGCACGGGCGGCGTGTTCACAAGGCCGAGGGGCGGACCACCACCTTGAGGTGGGCCGGGTCGTTCCCAGGGGCCCGCAGAGCATCGGCAGTATCGGCCAGCGGGAAGCGACCGGTGAGGATTCCGGCGAGGTCGACCTGGCCGCCGGCAGCCAGCTCGAGCGCGGCGGGGAACGCATGCGCATAGCGGAAAGCACTCACCAGGTCGATCTCCCAGCGCTGCAGATGCGCCAGCGGCAGGCCGTCGACGCTGGGCGCCGCCTGACCGACAACGGTTGCCCGCGCGGCGGGCTTCAGCGTGCGGATCCCCTCCCACAGCGCCGCGGGGTGCGCTGAGCACTCCAGCAGCCGGTCCATCCCGGAGAGGTCGAGCGCGGTGCGTGCCGTGTTCACGACCGCGGTGGCGCCGAGCGTACGCGCCTGGGCGAGCCGCGTGTCATTGACGTCCGTCACGATCACCTCCGCGGCCCCCGCTGCCCGCGCCACCTGGGCGACCAGAATCCCGATCGGCCCGGCCCCGGTGACCAGCACCCGGTGCCCGAAGGCCACCTCGGCGCGGCGCACGGCCCACACGGCGACGGCCAGCGGCTCGATCAGCGCGCCCAGTTCGAGCGGGACGCCGTCGGGCAGCGGGTGGACGGCGCGGCTCGGCGCGATGACGTACTCGGAGAACGCGCCGTGGGTGGGCGGGGAGCCGTAGCAGGTGCCGTCCGGACAGAGGTTGTAGCGGCCCGAGCGGCAGGTGGGACAGCTCCCGCAGCCGACGGCCGGTTCGACGGCCACCGGAGTGCCGGCTGCGACCGGCGTTGCGGAGCCCGTCGCGACCACCACGCCGCTGGCCTCGTGCCCGAGGACGGTCGGCTGCCGCAGCTCGTTCTGCCCGTTGCGGCCGGTGGCGAAGTAGTGCATGTCCGAACCGCAGACACCCACCGCGTCCACGGCGACGAGAACGTCGTCGGGGCCCAGCGGGCGCAGCGGGACGTCCTCGACACGCAGGTCGTCCGGCGCATGCAGCACGGCAGCCCGGGTCACGACGGGCACGGTCATAGTTGACACAGCGTCAAATCCCTTGGTTTCGGCGGTAGTAGATAGGGGAGGGGAGACCTCGTAGCGGCGCGGGGAACTGCGCGATCAGCCACCACGCACCCACACACGCGGACGAGCCCGAGCCCTCACGGCGGGTCCGCCGCCAAGGAGAGCTCACCCGGCCGCCTCCCCGCCGAAGGCGTCAAATGTCCCGTCGATCGTCAGTCCGCCGTCGACCGGCAGCACGGCACCGCTGACGAACCCGGCCTCGGGGGAGACCAGGAACCCGATGGCGGCAGCGATCTCGTCCGGCTCGGCCAGGCGGCGCAGCGGCGTACGCGCGAGCAGCGCGCCCCGGTTCAGGGCGCCCGCCGCCAGGCCCGAGCGGACCATCTCCGTGTTGACGTAACCGGGCGCGACCGCGTTGACCCGCACTCCATGCGGACCCCACTCGGCGGCCAGGGTCCGGGTCAGTCCGACGATGCCGCTCTTGGCCGCGGCGTAGGCGACCCGGCGGGGAATGCCGAACGCCGAGCCCACCGAGGCGATCGTCACCACACAGCCGTGCGCCGCGCTCAGCCACCGGAACGCCGCACGGGCGAGCAGGAAGCTGCCGGTCAGATGGATGTCGAGGTGCCGCTGCCAGGAGCCGAGATCCAGTTCGGCGGCCGGGCGCCGCTCCAGGTTCCCGGCGCCCGCGACCACGGCGTCGATCCCGCCACCGAGGTCGGCGGCCCGCGCCACGGCCTCGGCGACCGCGGCCTCGTCGGAGACGTCGCAGGCCGCCCCGAGGTGGCCGCCGGGCACGGGATGTCCGGCGTCGAGCGTGGCCGCGACCCCGGCCGCGCCCTCCCCGTCGAGATCGAGGACGACGGTGCGCCAGCCGCGCGCGGCGAGATACCCGGCGGTGGCGGCGCCGATGCCCCGCGCGGCGCCGGACAGCACGACGGTGGGCACGCCGGTATGCGCGGGCCCGCTCACGCCGCCACCCCGGCCAGCCGGGCGACCCGGGCCGCGACCGCCCGCGCCGACAGCCCGTAGGTGTCCAGCAGGTACGCGTTGGAGCCGGTCTCGACCCAGGTGTCCTCCAGCGCGATGCGGTGCACCGGCAGCGGACGCGGCCCGGCCGCGGTCGCCTCGGCGACCATGCCGCCGAGGCCGCCGTAAGTGGAGTGCTCCTCGACGGTGACGACGAACGGCGCGTCCCCCACCAGGTCGATCAGGCCCTTCTCGTCGAACGGCTTGACGGTCGGCACATGCAGCACCCGCAGATCGAGCCCGTCGGCGGCCAGCTCCCCGGCCGCCTCCAGCGTCCGTGCCGTCTGCGCTCCCGTCGACACCAGAACGCCGTCCCCGCCGTCGCGCAGCACCCGCACCTCACCGATCCGCGGCTCCCCACCCGGCAGGGCCGGCCCGGGATCGCGGGCGAGCCGGAGATAGACCGGGCCGTGATACTCGTGCGCCCAGCGGGTCATCGCCTCGCACTCGGCGGCGTCCCCCGGCGCCAGCACGGTCATACGCGGCATCGCCCGCAGCACGGCGAGGTCGGCGTGGTCGTGGTGCGACTTGCCCGCCATGCCGAAGCACACGCCCGTATAGCCCGCGGCAATCTTCACGTTCGCGTCCGTCTGCGCCACCAGCATCCGGATCGGGTCGAGGGCACGGTGGGAGAAGAACACACCGAACGAGGACAGCCACGGGACCAGCCCGGTCGTCGCAAGGCCCGCGGCGACGCCGACCAGGTTCTGCTCGGCGATGCCCATCTGCAGGAACCGCTCCGGGAACGCGGTGGCGAAAGCGTCGGCCTTGGTGCTGCTGGCCAGGTCGCCGTCCAGCACCACGGTGCGGGGGTCTTCATGGCCCAGCGCGATCAGAGTGCCGCCCCACGCCTCGCGCATGGAGCGTATGGATGTCGTCATGCCTCCCCCAAACTGTTCGAGCGGGGGGTGCCCCCGACTCCGGCGAGTTCGGCGAGCGCCGCGGCGAGCTGGTCGTCGCTGGGCGCGCCGGTGTGCCACTTGATGGTCATCTCGGTGAACGAAACC
Source organism: Streptomyces sp. 3N207 (assembly GCF_052246355.1). Lineage (NCBI taxonomy): Bacteria > Bacillati > Actinomycetota > Actinomycetes > Kitasatosporales > Streptomycetaceae > Streptomyces > Streptomyces sp. 3N207. The sequence continues at coordinate 288,967 of NZ_JBQQBV010000005.1, forward strand.
CCTCGGCCCTTGCGGGTGTTGGCGAGGACGAGGGTGGGCCGCCCGGTGTCCCCGGACGTCCGGGCCTCGGCGAGCGCGGCGCGGATGGCGGCGATGTCGTGCCCGTCGACCTCCAGCACCCGCCAGCCCAGCCCCGTGAAGACGGCTCGCAGGTCGGCGCCCGCCCATGGGTCACGCCGGTCGCCCCGGTCGCCGTCGCCGGGCGGCCAGCCGTACTGCTGGAGTCCGTTGTGGTCGAGGATCGCGGTCAGGTTGCCCAGCCGGTAGCGCGGCGCGACATGCGCGGCCTCCCAGCTCATCCCCTCCTGCAACTCGCCGTCGCCCAGCAGGACATAGGTACGCGAGCCCGAGCCGGACGCGTCCCCGCCCATCCGTGCCCCCAGCGCCATGCCGACGCCCGCCGACAGGCCCTGGCCCAGCGATCCGGTCGACATCTCGATGCCCGGCAGCTTGGTCATGTCCGGGTGCATCTGCAGCCGCGAGCCGCCCTTGTCGAAATCGGCCAGCTCGGCCTCGTCGAAGTAACCGCGCATCGCGAGGACGACATACAGACCGAGCGCGCAGTGCCCCTTGGAGAGGATGAACCGGTCCCGGTCCGGATCCCGCGGCCGTGCGGGGTCGATGCGCAACTCGTCGAAGTACAGCGTCACCAGCAGATCAGCGGCAGACATCGAGCCGCCGACATGCCCGGCACCGGCATGATGGGCCGTGCGGAGTATGAGCTCACGGGCCCTGGTGGCCAGCTGCGCGAGCTCGGGGTCGGTGATCATGGTTCTTTCCGGATCCTTCCGGTAGTGATGCGAGCAGCGCCCCGAAGGGGCGCGGGGAACTGCGCGAAGAGCCACTGGGGGTACCTCCCTGCTCGAAGAGCTCGGGGGAGCACCCGCAGACGGCAGGCGGCCGATCCGCCCGAGCTCAAAGCCGAATGACAAACGTCTTGCTCTGCGTATACGCATCCATCGCCGCCACCCCCTTCTCGCGCCCGTAACCGGACTGCCGGAAGCCCCCGAACGGCAGCTCGACCCCACCTCCGGCGCCGAAGGCGTTGACGTACACCTGTCCGGCCTCGATGCCCCGGGCCGTGGCGAGGGCCCGCGAGATGTCCCGCGTCCACACGGCGCCCATCAGCGCGTACGGCGTGCAGTTGGCGAGCCGTACCGCCTCCTCGGGACTGCCGAAGGTCATCACGGCCAGTACGGGGCCGAAGACCTCTTCCTGCGCGATACGGCTTGCGGGGTCGACACCATCGACGATCGTGGGGGAGTAGTACGCACCGCCGCCGAGCTCCGCACCCTCGGGGACCGAACCCCCGACGACGACCTCGCCGGAGGTGAGCGTGTCGATGAACTCGGCCACCCGGGCCTGCTGTTTGAGGGACACCAGCGGCCCGAGGTCCGGATCGGTGTGACCCGGCCCGATCCGTACCGCGGCAAAGGCTTCAGCCAACCGCACCAACAACGCGTCGTGCACGTCACGGTGCACAAGCAGCCGGGATCCCGCCGAGCAGGTCTGCCCCGCGTTCTGCAGAATCCCCTTCGTGACGGCCGCCGCAGCGGCGTCCAGATCGGCGTCCGGGAAGACCACATGCGCGGACTTGCCGCCCAGCTCCAGCGTCACCGGGACCACCCGCTCGGCCGCGGCGTGCGCGACCTGCGCGCCGATGGCCGTCGACCCGACGAAACCGATCTGCCGTACGCCCGGGTGCCCGGTGAGCGCCGCACCGGCCTCGGCGCCGATGCCGGGCACCACGTTGAGCACGCCGTCCGGGATACCGGCCGCCGATGCGAGCTCGGCCAGCCGCACCGCCGTACGCGGGGTCTCGTCCGCGGGCTTGACCACCGCGCAGTTGCCGGTGGCCAGCGCCGGGGCGACACCGCGCGCGAACAGCTGCATCGGATAGTTCCAGGCGACGATGTGCCCGGTGACGCCGAACGGTTCGCGCGTCGTGTACGCCTGGATTCCGGGCTCCACCGGGATGGTGTCGCCGTAGTAGGTGTCGATGGCGTGCCCGTAGAACTGGAAGTAACGGGCGCAGACGGCCGCGTCGGTACGGGCCTGGCCGAGCGGTTTGCCGGTGTCCTCGCTCTCCAGCCGGGCCAGCTCCTCCGCCGCACCCGTGATCGCGTCGGCGAACCGGGTGAGTGCGGTGGCCCGCTCGGCGACCGGCGTCGCCGCCCAGCCGGGCTGGGCCACCGAGGCCGCGTCGACGGCCAGGCCGATCTCGCGCGCCCCCGAGCGGATGACGGTCCCGAGCGAGGCGCCGTCGGCCGGATCGATGTTGTCGTACGTCTCGGTGCCCTCGACGTGCTTGCCGCCGATGACTGCATGGGTGTGCATGAAAGGGGCCTTCCGAAAAAGGGAGGTGGGGCCGTACGGGCTCAGGCCGCGTCGGCCTCGGTGTACAGGTCGCGGTCGCACGTCTCCGGCCCGCGCAGGGTGACCAGCAGGCTGACCGCGATGGTGGCGATCATCAGCACCGCCACCGGGATCCAGCTGCCGGACGCCCAGGTGATCAGCGCCGAGGCGACCAGCGGCCCGGCGCCGCCGAGCACGGAGGCCAGCTCGCGGCCGATGGTGACGCCCGCGTACCGGTAGCGGCTGCCGAACAGCTCCGGCAGAAATGCCGCCTGCGCACTCACCGAGCCCTCGGCGGCGAAGATGAAGCCGAGGACGATCACCAGCGTGATCAGTACGGGGCTGCCGGTGTCCAGCAGCATGAAACCGGGGACCGGCAGCAGCATCATCCCGATCGCCACCACCGTGTACGCGCGTCTGCGGCCGATCTGGTCGGACAGCCGGCCGAAGAAGTAGGCCGCGGCCATCCCGACGATCGCGCCGACCAGCAGCGCGCGGGTGAAGACGGCCTTGTCCACGTCCACCTGCGAGACCAGGTAGCTGCCCATGAAGACCTGGTAGAGGTACGAGTTGAGGCTGACTCCCGCCACCATCGCGAAGACCCGCAGCACGTTCCGGCGGCTGTGCCGCCAGGCGTCCTTGATCGGCGACGGCCGCGGCGCGTCCTTCTGTGCCTCCTGCTGTTCCTTCTGGGTCTCGGTGAAGACCTGAGAGTCGTGGAGCTTGCGCCGCAGCACATACGCCAGCACGGTGACGAACACGGAGCTGCAGAACACCAGCCGCCAGCCGTAGCTCATCAGCGCGTCCTCGGGCAGCTGTTGGACCAGCAGCCAGACGACCGCGCCGAGCGCCGTGCCGCCCGACGCGCCGACCCAGACCAGCGCCGCGGTCCTGCCGCGTCTGCCCTCGGGCGCCGTCTCGGTCAACAGCACGGTCCCGCCTGCCATTTCAGCACCCGCACCGAACCCCTGGAGACAGCGCAGCAGGACCAGCAGCAGTGGTGCGAAGAAGCCGATCGCCCCGTACGTCGGCAGCAGCCCGATCAGGAACGTGGCGATCCCCATCAGATACAGCGTGACGACCAGCACCCACTTGCGGCCGAGCCGGTCGCCGTAGCGGGAGAAGAACAGCCCGCCGAGCGGCCGGGCGAGAAAGCCGACCGCGTAGGCGCCGAAGCTGCCCAGATAGCCCACAGCGGGGCTGACGTCGGGAAAGAACACCGTGTTGAACACCAGCGCGGACGCGGTGCCGTAGATGACGAAGTCGTACTGCTCCAGAGCAGTCCCGATGAGCCCCGCCCAGCGGGCCCGCCGGAGATTGGTGTGGTCCTCGCTTGCGGCCTTCTGCGGGGATATGCCATCGGCAAGTGGAGGAGGGGATGTGGGTGAGGACATGAGCTTCTCCTTTGAAGCAGCGGTTCAGGAGAGGGGACGCGCCCCGAAGGGGCGCGGGGAACGACGCGCCCAGCCACTGGGGTACCTCCCTGCTCGAAGAGCTTGGGGAGCACCGGCAGACGCAACTGACGAAGTACTCAACGGCGCTGAGGCGGCGCAGCCACAACGCACCCGCAGACAGAATCCGCGAGCGACTCAGCGAACCGGCGGCGGCGCCGCGCAGGACTCCGCAACGTCGAAGAAAGTAGGCAACTCAACACATCGCGGGCCCTCGCCCGCCAGGGCGCCGAGCAGCAGATCGGCACCCGTACGACCCATCTCGGCGACATCGTGCCGCACCGTCGCAGGCCGGGGCTGCAGGAAGGCGGCCATCGGCACCTCGTCACAGGTGACCAGGGACAGATCCCGGGGCACCTCGAAGGGCAGCTCGGCGAGAGCCGACAGCACCCCGACAAGAATCTGGTTCGACCCCGCGATGAGCGCCGTCGGCGGCTCATCGCTGCGCAGCAGCTCGTAAGTGGCCTTGGCCCCGTGCTCCCGGGTGAAGCCACCACTGCGGGCGAGCGCTGTGACACCGGGCTGCTCGGCAGCCCTTCGCCGCAGTCCCCGCTCGCGCTCCCGCGGCGGGCGGGTCCCGACCGGGCCGTTGACCAGCCCGATCGAACGGTGCCCCAGCTCCGTGAGGTGCCGTACCGCCTCGCCCACCCCGGCGGCGTGATCGAAGTGGACGGCGGAGGCGGCCGGCAGCTCCGGGATGACGCGGTCGAGCAGCACGATCGGCACCCCGGCCCGGGTGAGGAGGTCGACCGTCTCCGGGTTCCGCTCGTCGGTGACGGACACCAGCAGTCCGTCCACCCGGTGCTGGGCGAGCCGCCGCAGATGCTCGGCCTCCAGCTCGGGGTCGTGCAGCGAGCTCATCGTCAGCATGGTGTAACCGCGTTCGCGCAGCCGGGTCTCGGCCGCGTGCGCGATCTCGGCCAGCATGGGGTTGCGGATGTCGCTGACCACGAAGCCGATGGTCTTCGTCGCGCCGGTGCGGATGCTCTGTGCGGCGAGGTCCGGGACGTACCCCAGATCGTCGATGGCCTTCAGCACCTTGCGGCGCATCTTCTCGCTCACGTCCGGATGGCCGGAGACGACCCGGGAGACCGAGGACACCGCCACCCCGGCGTGCTTGGCGACCTCGCGGATCGGCACCCGGTACGGTCGGCTGCCGCGCATTCCGAAGCTGGGGTCGGTGGGCACCGTCAGACCTCCAGATCGACGCGGTACGTGGCGATGTAGTCCTCGTCCAGCTCCCAGCCCAGGCCGGGGGCGTCGGACAGCCGCAGTGTGCCGTTCTCCAGCCGCCGCTCGGTGGCGATCAGATGCCACCAGAACGGGTCCCGGTCCGGGTGGAAGCACTCGGCGTAGGTGCCGTGCGGCTGGCTGGCCAGCAGATGGCAGGATACCTGCGGCTCCTCGTGGTGCCCCATCTGTACGTCGTACGAGGCGGCGATGGCCGCGGTACGGCGCCACGCGGTGGGGCCGCCGGACCAGGAGGCGTCGAAATTGCACACGTCGACCGCTCCGGCCTCCATCAGGTCCCGGCAGCCGCTGGGGCTGAACTCGCTCTGCCCGGCGGCGACCGGGAGCCGGGTGCGCATCCGTACATCACGCAGTGCCCGGCGGTCGTTGTGCCAGCGGACCGGCTCCTCGAACCACCGGATGTCCAGGTCCTCCACGCGCCAGGCGAATTCCAGCGCCTCGTCCACGGTGTAGCCCTGGTTGGCGTCCACCGTGATGATGAAGTCGTCGCCGGACGCCTCACGCGCCGCCGCGACCCGCTTGGCATCGGTCTCCGGCGAGGCGCCGCCCACCTTGAACTTGACGCCCGCGAGCCCGCGTTCCTTGTAGAACGCGATCTCGTCCTCGACTGCGCCCAGCGGCTCCCCGTAGTACCCGCCGATGGCCATCAGCGGGATCTCCGTGCGGAATCCGCCCCACAGCCGGTGCAGCGGCATGCCCAGTGCCTTGCCGACGGCGTCCCAGATGGCGGTGTCGACCCCGGCCAGCGCCACCAGTCCGAGCCGCCGATTGCGGAGGATGTCGTAGGTGACCGGATAGGCGAGGTCCCAGCAGCGCTCGGTGGCGAACGCGTCCTGGCCGACCAGGCGCGGCTCGATCTCCCGCTTGACGATCGCGGCGATCTCCGCGAGGTCGCCGTCCTCGTCCCCCACGTATGCCTCGCCGACGATGCCCTCGCTGGTGCGCAGCCGGGTGATCAGGGTCGCGCGGTGGGTCATCCGGTAGAAGCTGCCCTTGAACTCGCGCGCCAGCGGTGCGCGTACGGCCACGAGGTCGAGGCCGGTGATGGTCAGTCCGGATTCCCGGACGGCCGACGCGCGTCCGGGCCCGACGGTGCTGCTCGGGATCGTCATCGATCACTCCTGGAATCGTTTCCGGAATCGATTCCAGAAACTACGACCGCCGGTGACGGCCGTCAAGAGTTGTGACAACAGAGGTTCGCCTGCCACAGGCGCCGCCGGGTGCCTGCCTCAGGTCCCGTTCCCCCTCGATGCGCGGGGCCGGCAAGCGCAGCCCGGGTGCCGGGCGGGCACGATCCGCCGGACAGTCCCAAGCAATGGACCTTGCCCGGCCCTCTCCGTCGTTCGTAAGGGGGTGCCCCTGCCCGACGGCTGCGGGCTGCGGGTGCGGTGGGGCTTGTCGCGCCGTTCCCCGCGCCCCTTCGGGGCACGCCCCCGTGCCCGCAAGGCGCAGGGCCGGCAAGCGCAGCCCGGATGCCGGGCGGGCACGATCCGCCGGACAGTCCCAGGGGCGCCGGCCGACGCCCGTGGCCAGCTTGCGTGCCCGGCCGGCCGGACCATGGCCGAGGTTCAGCGCGGGCGGCGGGACCCGGCGCCGAAGCCGATCATGCGCCAGATCCGGACTTCGCGTACCAGGCCGGGGAGTTCCCGCAGGAACATCGCCAGGCCGAGCAGGCCGATCACCGTGCCCTGGCCGATCAGGACCCGCTTGGCCAGGCAGGGGCCGGTGTGACGTTGCCGCATGTGCCGCTCCTCAGTTCCGTCCTTCTGTGAGCTCCCTTGCGTCTGGAGCTCTTCAGCCGGGCGAGATGTTCGGCATGATCTTCATGATGGTGTTGTGCTTCTTCCAATGGACGCCGGTCGAGCGCCGCGCGTCTGCCGTGCCGTCCTTGTGGTGGCCGGGCTGGCGGTTGTAGAGGCCCTTGTTGCCCTGGTGCATGCCCCGCACGTGGTTGGGGGCGTCCAGCTTCACCTGGGGTTTTCCGATGCGGATACGGCCCATGGCTCCTCCTCGCGCTCCTCGGTGCCGCGCTGTTGCGTCACCCTCGGCATTCGGTCAGTCCGGCGAAGAACCGGTCGATCTCGGGCCACACCCGGCTGCCGCCGGACAGGCCCCGCCACTCGCGCCGTACGACGGCCACCATGCGGAAGCAGTCGTCGACGGGGACGATCCAGTGCTGTGCGCGCCCCTGGACGGAGTTGACGAGGAGCGCTTCCACATCGGCCGCCAGGGTGGCCAGTTCGGGGCACTGCCCGACGGTCTCGCGCCACGCCTCGGGGTCGACCTCCCACCGGGTCGGACCGGCGGGGCTGGGGTAGTGGGCGCGTACGCTGCCGTCGGTGCGCGGTACGAAGAAGGCGAGCCCGACCGGCACGCCCAGCGCCGCGGTCGGTACCGGGCCCAGACGTTCCCGGCGCTGCGGGATCAGCCGGTAGTGCCCTTCACTGGCGGAGTCCCGTACGAACAGCACGGAGCACGGCCGGCAGGCGCACAGCACTTGGTCCGCAGCGGTGTCGAGCAGGTGCCGGTGGTGCTCGGCGGCAACCGGCGCTGCGCACAGGTCGCAGCGCTCGGCGTCCTCGCCCTGTCCGCCGCCCCGTTCACCGCGCCGGGCGGCGGCCTGGCGGATGACGCGGGCGAGGGCGCCGGTGGTCATGGCGTCCCCGCAGCCGGTGCGGTGGCGGGCAGCAGCGTCGCCAGGGGGACGAAGGCGGGGGCCGGTTCGTCCGCCACCCGGTGTACGCCGGAGAGTTCGGGCGCCGCGGCCAGCACCGCCTCGCGCACGGCTTCCTCGATGCCGGACGCGGAGCCGCCGCACCCCTTGGTGGTGAGCCGTACGGAGGCCACCGACCCCTCGATGCCGACGAGTTCGAGGGTGGCGCCGCGTTTGCGCAGCACCTCCGCGATGCGGTCGACGGCGGCGGCGACACGGTGCTCGACCGGGTCGGGGTGCAGTTCGTGCAGCACCAGCAGGTGGCCCACCAATTGGTCCTCGGTCAGCCGGGCGGCCAGTTCGGGTCCGGCGAGATCGCGGACCCGCGCCAGCGCCTCGCCGTAGATCTCCGTCAGGCCACGTACGGCCTCCAACGCCGCGTCGGCGGTCGGTCCGGCCATGCCCTCGACACGTTCGAGGAGTTCGTCGAGGCGGGCCAGGCGCTGTTCGACGTCCGCGTCAGCCAGCCGGGGAGTGTCATCCATGGCCCGGTCCCGTTCCGGCGCCCGCGCCGAACATCGGTGAGTGCGTCTGCTGAAGCTCTTTGCCCTTGCCGAGGTACATATGGACACCGCAGGGGAGGCAGGGGTCGAAGCTGCGGACGGTGCGCATGATGTCCACGCCCTTGAAGTCGTCCGGCCCGTTCTCCTCGAAGATCGGCTGGCCTTGCACGGCGTCCTCGTACGGGCCCAGGTTGCCGTAGTTGTCCTGAGGGCTGGCGTTCCAGGGGGTGGGCGGGTACGGGTGGTAGTTGGCGATCTTCTTGTCCTTGATCACCAGATGGTGCGACAGCACGCCGCGTACGGCTTCGTGGAAGCCGCAGCCGATCCCCTCGTCGGGCAGCTCGTAGTCGGTGAAGATCTTGGTGTCCCCGGCGCGTACCAGGTTCAGCGCCCGGTCGACGAAGTCGAACGCCATGGCGGCGGAATAGGCGACGAAATAGGGGCGGGCCCGGTCCCGCTCCAGCGTGTTCGACCACTTGGGGATCTTCCACTCGAACGTCGTCTCCGGCAGCCGGCTGCTCTTGGGAAGAGTGATCTTCACGCTGTGCCCGGTGGCCTTGACGTAGGGGGTGTCCACCAGTCCGTTGAGCGCCGTCGACCACAGCCGGGCCAGCGGGCCGCCGCCGGTGTCCAGGGCCAGGTGGTCGCCGGTGCCCTTGTCGAACCAGCGGGGGCTCATCACCCAGCTGTACTTGTCGTCGAAGTCACGCTTCTGCGGTGCGGGAACGGTCGTCTGGTTCCAGGGGTGGCGCATGTCGACGGGGTTGCCGAGCGGGTCGTGGGTGACGAACGGCTCTTCGTTCACCCAGTCCTCGTAGTAGGAGCTGCCCAGCAGAATGCGCATGCCCAGGTTGATGTCGACGAGATTGTTGGTGACCAGTTTTCCGTCGACGATGATGCCGGGGGTGACGTACATCGCCTTGCCCCAGGTGTTCATGTTCTCGTACCGGTAGTCGACCGTCTTGTAGTGCTGCCAGGCGCCCCAGCAGCCGAGCATGATCCGGCGGCGGCCCACTTCCTCGTATCCGGGCAGCGCCTCGTAGAAGAAGTCGAAGACGTCGTCGTTCATGACGACGGACTTCTTGACGAAGTCGAGGATATTCATCAGCCGGCTGAGGTAGTCGGTGAAGGTGGTGGGCGTCGGCATCGTGCCCACGCCGCCCGGATACATCGTCGACGGGTGGACGTGGCGTCCCTCCATCTTGCAGAACATCTCGCGTGTGACCCGGCTGACCTGCAGTGCCTCCTTGTAGACCGCTCCCTCGAACGGGTTGAAGGCACGCATGATGTCGGCGATGGTGCGGTAGCCGTGGATGTCCCCGTGGGGCGCCGGGGTCTTCTCGGCCTTGGCCAGCACGCCGGGGTTGGTGGCCTTGACCATGGCCTCGCAGAAGTCGACGAACACCATGTTGTCCTGGAAGATGGTGTGGTCGAACATGTACTCGGCGGCCTCGCCGAGGTTGGTGATGTGCTCGGCGAGCGGCGGGGGTTTGACCCCGTAGGCCATCTGCTGCGCGTAGTTGGAGCAGGTGGTGTGGTTGTCGCCGCAGATGCCGCAGATACGGCTGGTGATGAAGCCGGCGTCCCGTGGGTCCTTCCCCCGCATGAAGACCGAGTAGCCCCGGAAGAGCGACGAGGTGCTGCGGCACTCGGTCACTTCCCGGTTGGCGAAGTCGATCTTCGTGTAGATGCCGAGGTTGCCGATGATCCGGGTGATCGGGTCCCAGGACATGTCGACCACTTGCGGTGTCTTGCGCTCTGCCTTGGCCCGCTCCGCGGTTGCCGTCATATCAGTCCTTACCTGGGTCTGGATGTCGTCCGTGCTCGGGGAAGCGCCTGGGTCAGGGGCGCCAGCGCGGGGCGTAGCCGCTGGTCAGTTCGGGCCGGTTGTGATGCCACTTGGGTTCCTGGTTGACGGCGATATTGGTGATGCCGCGCATCCGCCGGATGAACGCGCCGTAGGGCCGGATCAGGATCGAGGAGAGGCTGCTGCCGGCGGGCTCGTCCATGAACGGCATGAAAGCGTCGGGGAAGCCCGGCATCGTGCAGCCGATGCAGATGCCGCCCACGTTGGGGCAGCCGCCGACGCCGGACATCCAGCCGCGCTTGGGCACGTTGCAGTTGACCACCGGGCCCCAGCAGCCCACCTTCACCTGGCACTTGGGCGAGTTGTAGTCCTTCGCGAAGTCGCCCTGCTCGTAGTAGGCGGCCCGGTCGCAGCCCTCGTGCACGGTCTTGCCGAACAGCCACTGCGGCCGCAGCATGTGGTCGAGCGGAGGCGGCGGCGCGGCTCCGGCGGCGTGGTGGAGCACCCAGGTCAGGGTCTCCATGAAGTTCTCCGGCTGGATCGGGCAGCCCGGCACGTTGACGATCGGCAGCGCACCCTGCGATCTGAAGTCCCACCCGAGGTAGTCCGCCAGACCCATGCAGCCGGTGGGGTTCCCCGCCATCGCGTGGATGCCGCCGTACGTAGCGCACGTGCCCGCCGCGACGACCGCCCAGGCCCGGTGCGCGAGGTGGTCGAGCCACCAGTTGAGGGTGAGCGGCTCGCCGGTCTCCTCGTCGTTGCCGAAGGAGGTCCAGTAGCCGTCGCCCTCGATGATGTTCTGGTTGGGGATCGAGCCCTCGACGACGAGGATGAACGGGTTCGGTGCCTCGCCACGGGCGGCCTTGCGGAACGGGGCGAGGAACTCCTCGCCGCCGGTGGTGGGCGAGAGCACCTTGTTGTGCAGATTGATCTTCGGCAGGCCCGGAACGAGGCCGAGGACCAGGTCTTCGATGGCAGGCTGCCCGGCGGCCGTCATCGACACGGTGTCGCCGTCGCAGCTCATCCCCTCCGAGATCCAGAGAATGTCGAGCTCGTCGAACCCTTGCCGCTCCTCGGCCCGCGACGGATGCTCACTCGTCCGGGTGGTGCCGCTCTCGATCGTCATGTCCTCGGCCTCCCTTGCAGCCGGTCGCGCAGTCGGTCGTAGACGTTGGCGACGGGGGCCGCCATGGCAAGCGCAGGCAGCTGGTCGGGGGCGCGCGGATGCGGCCGGCTCGGTGCTGTCCGTTTCGCTCTCTTCAGTTCACGGGCGAGTTCGTCGAGGGTCTGCTGGTCGAGGGCCGCGCGCAGTTTGGGGAACGTCAGCCCCTCTTCCTCGGCCACATGCTCCTCGACCTCCCGCTGGAGCTCGGCCATCAGCCGGTCGGTCTGCTCGAAGACCTGCTCGTCGCCCTCCCCGCCACGGTGCCCGTCCGGATAGGTCTCGCTGTGCCGGTCGGCGGTAGGCAGCTGATCGAGGGCCAGGAGCGTCCTCTTCATGCCCATGTGTTCCGCGAGGTGTTCGTCGATCTCCTGCTGCCCATCCGCCAGGACCTTCCGGGCCAGCGGATAGACCATCAATTCTTCGATCGCCGCGTGCTTGGACAGCTCCCGGATCACCGTCTCCACCACGGCACGTCGCTGACGCGCCGAGGCGGCCCCGCGGTAGTCGCGGAAGAGCTGCTCGACCATCCGATGGTCATGCTTCAACAGTTCGATGGCATCCATCGGGCCTCTCTTCGTCGGGGGAAGCGGAACCGGCACCGTCCAACAGCTGGACCTCTTCGGGGCGGAAATAGCAGAACCGGCCGTACCAGGCGTTCAGTTCAGCGGCGGGATCGTCCTCCACCGACACGGCGAGGCGTACGCTGCCGTCCACGTCGTGGAAGACCCCCTCGACCTGAGCGGTGCGGCCGACGAGGAACATGTCCTGCGCATCGGCGCCCCGGCCCCCGGGGCACAGCCGCACCCGGTCGCCGCGCCGCACGGCGACACCGCCGACCAGCACGCTGTCGGTCGCCGGACTCAGCCCCTCGTCCCCGCCCTCCTCCCACCAGGGAATGCTGTTCCGGGCCGTGGGCTCCGCGCACGGCACGGCCGGGTCGGGCCCGGTCGACCGGGCAGGGCGGGCCGGTTCCAGGGAGCGGATCGCGCCGTGCAGCCGGGTGAAGACCTCCTGCGGCATGTTCTCGACCCGGTCGAGAATGGCGGCGGCGCGCGGGTCGGTGGCCCGCGCCTCCCGCTTCTCCTCGTCGGTCAGCAGCAGGGTCCGCAGCGAGAGAATCTCGTCGATCTCCGCGGCGTCGTGCAGATCCCCCGGGCTCTCCGGGGCGATCTGCGGATGGTCGCCCAGCAGGATCGGCGAGGAGAACAGCATCCGCCGGGTGCCCTCCTCCCCGGCCAGCACGGGGAAGGTGTGCAGATTCCGGCAGGCACGCGCGTACGACCGGGCCCGGGCCGGCGGGTCGATCAGGGAGACGAACTCCAGGCCGTCGCCGCCCAGCAAGGTGTGGGTGGCCAGCAGCGCGTGGGCCAGCGCCTCCTCCCGGGGCGTGTCCGGGGGCAGGGCGTCGTCGGTGTTCTCCGTACGGACGATCAGCCGGTTGAGCCCCCCGGGTCCCTCCAGCGTGTCGACGCGCAGGGCGGTACGCGCCCGGACCGGTCGGCGTCGGCGCACCACCCGTACGGACTGGCCGTGGTCGCTGCTGTCGGCGAGTACGGTCGCCTCCTCGCCGCCGGGCGCACCGACGGGATATGTCCGCTCGCCCTCAAGCAGCTCGGCCAGCGGCAGTTCGATGACGGTCTCGTGGGGCACTGCCTCGTCGAAGGACAGCTGGAGCTCGCCGTTCACCTCCAGCGACTCCACGAACTCCCACGGTCCGTCCTGGTGTGCGCGGCGCTCGACGTGCTTGCTCTGCAGCTGGAGGAACCGCACCAGAACGCGGAGCACGGCGCCGGGTGCGGCCTCGATCAGGCACGCGGTCTGCTGCTGCCAGGACTCCACCGAACCGGCCACGCTCGCCGGGACCGGACCGTCCGCCTCGACCCAGCTCCGGGGCGCGAGCACGCCGAACTGCCAACGCACCCGGTTCTTGGGCGAGGAGCGGCGGTACGGGTAGAGCAGGTAGCCCTCGTAGCAGATGGCGTCGGCAACGGCGCGAATCCGGTCGAACCCGGTGTACGCGGGACCCGCTCCGTACGCGGAGATCACGTTGCGCTCCGCCTGAGCCGGATGATCCACCCTCGCGCCTCCCGGTCTGCCGGCACCTGCCGCACTTCCCAACATGTCGCCGTCCATATTTGCACCATCTTTTAACCTTTGCGCGTTATGCGGTGAAGGGTGTGGCGAGCAGAAGGCGCCCACGGGAGCTGATCACGCACGGCCGCCGCCCAGCGGCGTGACACGTGCGGGCCCGCGGTCCCGCTCACGGGCGGGAGGCCACCTCTTCCGCGAGGCGCCGCACAGGCTCCGACCAGGCTTCGGGGTCGAGCCAGGGAAAGGTGTGCGCTCCCGGCACATCGGCGAACCGGCCGTCCGGCGGCAGGGCGGCAAGCCGACGGGCCCAGCGCCTGGTACCGATCACGTCCTCCCGGCCGTGCAGAACCAGAACAGGGACTGCCAGGCGGCGTACGGAAGCCTCCAGCGGTTCCTTCAGATGGGCGCCGACGGTGTGGAGGAGCCGCTTGGCGCCGGCGCGTTTCCACTCGGGGCGGTGGGAGGGGCCCAACCCGGCCGGTTCCCGACGGGAGTCCAGCCTCCAGCGGGCCAGCAGTCGCAGCCGGCCTCGCGCCACAGGGTCGACCGTCGGACTGGCCAGCACGACTGCGGCCACCTTCGGGTGGTCGACAGCCGCCCGGGCGGCGACCTGCGTACCGCTGGAGTGCCCGGCCAGCACGACACGGTCCAGGTCGCGGGCAGTGAGCCAGTCGGCGACGCAGCGGCCGAACTCCGGAACGTCCAGCTCGTGCGGAGGTTCGCCGCTGCCCCCGAACCCCGGCAGCTCGACCAGGTGGGCCCGTGTCCACCGGCCGAAAGCGGCGAGGCCCGGCAGCAGATAGTCGGCCACAGCCAGGCCCTGGACGAGAACGACTTCCGGGACTCCCGGGCGGGGGGCACCGACCGACCGGCTGCGCATCCGCCCCAGCACCCCGTCGTGGTAGGCGACGACCGTCCGGGCAGGAAACTCCGGAAAGGCCCGAGAGCCGGCAGCGGCGTCATCCCGGCGCGTCACGGGCTGCCCTCGTCGACGCTCTCGAAGGGGGCGAGACGGGCCGCCTCGGTGCCCCGTTGCTGGTCCAGAAAGGCGTCCAGCTCCTCGACCGTCAGTCGAGGGGGCAGGGGATACCGCTCCGGCTGGGCCGCCAGCGCCGGACCCCAGCGCAGCGTGCTGCCGATGTCCTCAGGAAAGGCACGCCGGTCAACCCCCAGCGTGCCGCCGCCCTCGGTTCCAAACCGACCGGCCAGTATGTCCCAGTCCTCGGCCGGGACCTGACCCACCGCGCGGAGCCCGTTGGAGAAGAGATTGACATCGACGCGTCGGTAAGTGCCGGTCGGCGAGCGCTCCAGGTAACTCTCCAGCAGACGGTACGAGGAACGCGCGGTGAACTGCAGCCAGAGCGGCACGGCCCCCAGCCGCAGCGTCCAGTACGGCTCCCACTGGTTGTAGGACTCGACCAGAAGACGATCAGCGGGCCTGCCGAGCCGGCGGAGCCACCAGCGGTGCAACTCGGCGACCAGCGGACTGAGGTGCTCCGGCTCGCCGATGGTGATGCGTCGGACCGGGTGCCCCCGGCGGGCGGCCAGTGCGCGGAGGTCGGCGGTGAGGGCATCGTCGTACCCCCACTCGGCCTCCGGGTACGTCTCGTCCGGAGGCGGTCCCTCCCAGCGACGCACGGGTGACCCCTGTTCGGCCAGATGCCGGGCGATCTCCTCGCTGCCGTTCGCGTACTCATGCGCAGGCATGCCGCCCAGCGCACCGAACTGAAAGCGGTGCCTGTCACCGAGCACCGTCATCGGCCACCGCAGCGTGCAGTCCACGATGAAGATGGTCCCGCCGGGTGCGAGCTGCTGTTCGAGGAAGCGCGTCAGCACCGGGCCGAGTTGGAGTCGCTTGAACCGGAAGTACATGAAACGCACGAGCATCGCACGGTCCTGGCTGGGATCGTGCATATGGCACAAGGACAGCTCACGGTTGACACCGGCCATGTGCCGCCCCAGCGCGCGCCCGGCTTCCAGCGCGGCTCGCGGCTGGTCCGGGTCCAGCCGTGCTCGTACGGGGACGAGGAAAGTCTGCGGCAGAACGGGTGCGCCCATGGCCGCGGCCAGATGCACCGCCGCACCGCTGACCGCACCGACGAAGACAGCCGGATACGGCCCCGGGCCGTACTGCGAGGTGATCCACCGGGCCAGGTCTTCGGCGCGGAGCCCGCTCACCAGGCCGGGCCGTGCGCTCTGCAGCTGCCCCGCCAGAACGAAGGCACGGCGTCGCGCGGCTGAAGGCAAGCGGGCGAGCCCGTCCGCCAGCCGCGCAGACCCGGGCACCACACCGAGCCCCCCGAAAGAACGGCCCCGCAGAAACCGGCTCACCGCCCGCACCGAAGCCACCGAGGAGTCGAAATCGCACAGACAGCTCGCCACCCGCGACGCCTGTCGCACCGCCCGACCTCCCTCCGCAGCCGTGGGGTCACGGTTTCCCGGAACCTGGTCCTCGCCGTTCAGCCGGGCGCCTGGACGCGTCGACGCCTGGACGCCGGAGTCGCAGCAGGCGGCTTCGGACCAGCCCTTCCGTGCCCGTCCCGACCCGCTCCGTTCCCACACTGCGACGCAGCCGTCGTTTGCGCATCTCGACCCAATGGCCGATGCGTGGGTTCTCTGTGGGCGCTGCTGTATGTTCTTCCGGGCTCGCGGAGGGCGAGTCATCCGGGGCGAGGGGCGAACGTGGCTGGTGAGCGGCTTGCTGCCGAGTGGGTTCGGGTCTGGTGCGAGCAGACGGACGCCGCGCTCACGGAGCTTGTGCACTCGTTTCAGGCGCGGCACGGCTTCCCGCCCGACAGAAACGTCATCGTGCGGGCAACGGAGGAGAGCCACCGGGCGACGGACGCGCTCGTGGAACTGACGCCGATCCCCTCGGATCTGACCACGGTGTACTGGGTGGTCGAAGAAGTCTCGCTGCCTGATGTGGACAGTGGCTTCTTCCTCCATCCGTCCTCAATGGTCGCAAGCCACTTCCGCGAGTACGGGTCCGTTGACCTCGACGGGGAAGAGCCTGCCTTGGTGTTCGCCAGCGACGGCGGCGGCCATCTGTACGCACTGGCAGGCTCCGGGCGGGTATGGCGGTCGGCCACCGCCTCGTGGTTCGGTCAATTCGACCTGGCCGCAGCCGGCCTTCAAGAGCTCCTCGAAGTGCTGGCTCAACGGATCACCGCTCAGCTTTGATCGGGCAGCCGACACGGGACGGCAACAGTGTGGGTGCAGGCTGTGGTGGACCAGGACCGGATCCACCGGTAGCGTCCATTTCATGACCCCGGAAGACCTTGCCAATCTCGCGCATCTGCGCCGAGCGCGGGATCTGATCGACCGGGAGTACGCGCAGCCGCTCGATGTACCGACGATGGCACGCCGCGCGCTCATGTCGCCGGCGCACTTCTCGCGACGGTTCCGGGCGGCCTATGGCGAGACGCCGTACAGCTATCTCATGACCCGCCGGATCGAGCGGGCGATGGCGCTGCTGCGCGGGGGCATGAGCGTGACCGACGCGTGCATGGCGGTCGGCTGTACGTCGCTCGGCTCGTTCAGCTCGCGGTTCACCGAGCTCGTGGGGGAGACGCCGAGCGCGTACCGCAGCCGGGAGCACAGTGCCGTGGCGGCGATGCCCCCGTGCTTGGCGAAGGTGCGGACCCGCCCGGTACGGAATCCGCCGAGCAGGATTCGAGAAGCGGACGGCTCCCCCGCCGCTTAACGTCGGTGGCATGAACATCGCACTCCAGTACTGCCACATCACCGTCAACGAGCTGGACGAGTCGCTCGCCTTCTATCGCGACTCCCTCGGCCTCGAAGTGCGCAACGACGTCGCTGCCGGCGAATTCCGCTGGGTCACGCTCGGCAGCGCGGCACAGCCGGACCTGGAGATCGTGCTCTCGGAACCGCACGCCGGCCGTTCGCAGGCCGACGGCGACGCCCTGCAAGAGCTGCTCGTCAAGGGCGTTCTGCCGATGACCGTCTTCAGCACCGATGATCTGGATGCGATCTTCGAGCGGGTACGGGCATCCGGCGCCGAGGTACTCCAGGAGCCCATCGACCAGCCCTGGGGGCCGCGTGACTGCGCATTCCGCGACCCCTCGGGCAACATGGTGCGGATCCAGCAGAAGCCCAAGGCGTAATGCTCGGCCGTTGGAGCATCTCTCGACGGCGTTCTTCGCGGGGTTGGCAGCGTATTCCGTAGGGGCTGCGGAGGCCCGCCGAGCCGGTTGTGCGGCGGCGGCTTCCCGGCCGACCCCTGGTTCGCACTCGGCCACGCGTTCCGCGGGCCGAGGCGGCGAGGCCCTGGTTCGCGGGCCTGGAAGGCAGACGTACTGCTGCGAAGGCGGCCCAGACTGACAGATGGAGAGACGAAGAGCATGACCACGAGCCCGGACACGCAGTCGTCTGCGCTGCACGTTGCCGACAGCCACGATGTGATCCGCGTGCACGGCGCGCGTGAGAACAACCTCAAGGACGTCAGCGTCGAGATCCCGAAGCGCCGGCTGACGGTGTTCACCGGTGTTTCCGGCTCGGGCAAGAGCTCGCTGGTCTTCAGCACGATCGCCGCGGAGTCGCAGCGGATGATCAACGAGACCTACAGCACCTTCGTGCAGGGCTTCATGCCGCCGGTGGCCCGGCCCGAGGTCGACGTACTCGAAGGGCTGACGACTGCGATCATCGTCGACCAGCAGCGGATGGGGGCGGACCCCCGTTCCACGGTCGGCACCGCCACCGACGCCAACGCGATGCTGCGCATCCTCTTCAGCCGGCTCGGAAAGCCGCACATCGGCTCGCCTGCGGCGTTCTCCTTCAACACCGCCTCGGTCCGGGCGAGCGGGGGGATCACGGTCGAACGCGGTGCCGACAAGACCAGGACCGTGAAAGCCACCTTCTCCCGCACAGGCGGCATGTGTACGCGCTGCGAAGGCCGGGGCACGGTCTCCGACATCGATCTCACCCAGCTCTACGACGACTCCAAGTCGATCGCCGAGGGCGCGTTCACCATTCCCGGCTGGAAATCGGACAGCTTCTGGACCGTGCGGCTCTATGCCGAGTCGGGCCTCCTCGACCCGGACAAGCCGATCCGCAAGTTCACCAAGAAGGAGATGCAGGACTTCCTCTACCGGGAGCCGACCAAGGTGAAGGTCGAGGGCGTGAACCTCACCTACGAGGGGCTGATCCCCAAGATCCAGAAGTCGTTCCTGTCCAAGGACAAGGAGGCGATGCAGCCGCACATCCGGGCGTTCGTGGAGCGGGCGGTCACCTTCACCACCTGCCCCGAGTGTGAGGGCACCCGGCTCAGCGAGGCGGCCCGGTCGTCGAAGATCAAGAAGATCAGCATCGCCGACGCCTGTGCGATGCAGATCAGCGACCTGGCCGAATGGGTCCGCGGCCTCGACGAACCTTCGGTGGCGCCGCTGCTCACAACGCTGCAGGACACTCTCGACTCGTTCGTGGAGATCGGGCTCGGCTACCTCTCCCTCGACCGGTCGTCGGGCACGCTGTCGGGCGGCGAGGCGCAGCGCGTCAAGATGATCCGCCACCTGGGCTCCTCACTCACCGACGTCACCTACGTCTTCGACGAGCCCACCATCGGGCTGCACCCGCACGACATCCAGCGGATGAACGACCTGCTGCTGCGACTGCGGGACAAGGGCAACACGGTGCTCGTCGTGGAGCACAAGCCGGAGACGATCGCGATCGCCGACCACGTCGTCGACCTCGGCCCCGGCGCCGGTACGGCGGGCGGCACCATCTGCTTCGAGGGCACCGTCGGAGGGCTGCGGGCCGGCGGTACCGTCACCGGCCGCCATCTCGACGACCGGGCAGCCCTCAAGGAGACGGTGCGTAAGCCCACCGGCACGCTGGAGCTCCGCGGCGCGACCACGAACAACCTGCAGAGTGTGGACGTCGACATCCCGCTCGGCGTGCTCTGTGTCGTCACCGGCGTCGCCGGCTCCGGCAAGAGCTCACTCATCCACGGCTCCATCCCGGCGCCTGAGGGCGTGGTGTCGATCGACCAGGGTGCGATACGCGGCTCGCGACGGAGCAACCCGGCGACCTACACCGGACTTCTCGACCCGGTCCGCAAGGCATTCGCGAAGGCCAACGGCGTGAAGCCGGGGCTGTTCAGTGCCAACTCCGAGGGTGCCTGCCCCAACTGCAACGGCGCCGGCGTCGTCTACACCGACCTGGCGATGATGGCCGGCGTCGCCCTCACCTGCGAGGAGTGCGAGGGGAAGCGGTTCCAGGCATCGGTGCTGGAGTACCAGCTCGGCGGCCGTGACATCAGCGAGGTGCTCGCCATGTCGGTGGCCGAGGCCGAGGAGTTCTTCGGCGCCGGCGAGGCGCGCACCCCGGCGGCCCATAAGATCCTTGAGCGGATGGCGGACGTCGGACTCGGCTATCTCACCCTCGGCCAGCCGCTCACCACGCTGTCCGGTGGGGAACGGCAGCGGCTCAAGCTGGCCACGCACATGGCCGAGAAGGGCGGCGTCTATGTCCTCGACGAGCCGACCACCGGCCTCCATCTTGCCGACGTCGAGCAACTGCTCGGCCTGCTCGACCGGCTCGTCGACTCCGGGAAGTCGGTCATCGTCATCGAGCACCACCAGGCGGTCATGGCGCACGCCGACTGGATCATCGACCTCGGCCCCGGCGCGGGCCACGACGGCGGCCGGATCGTCTTCGAGGGCACCCCCACCGACCTCGTCGCCGCCCGCTCCACCCTCACCGGCCGGCACCTCGCGGCCTACGTCGGCGCCTGACCGCAGCCCTCGCGGACGCCGTGCTTACGGAGTGCCGCCGAGGCTGCGGAGACAAAGGGTTGTGGCTGCCTCGATGCTCTGCTGTGTCGTCCGGCCGGACGGGGGATCGAGGACCGCTCCGTGTACTTGGGCGTCGACGGCTTGGACGAGGAGCAGGGCGGTCAGGTAGTGGTCCGGGCCGCCGACGTCCAGTCGGCGCAGGTGCTCCTCGACGTGTGCGGCGAAGCCGGCCTGGAGTTCGCGGAGTTGGCGGGCGGCCTGGGGAGGCCGGGGCGCCTGGTCGTACAGCAGCCGGTGGGTGTGCGGGTCGATCCGGTGCTGCTCGGCCACGGCGCCGATGATGGCGCGGATCGTCTCTTCCAGCGGCGGGCCGGTGTCTTGCAACTCGCGGAAGACGGTGCCGAGGTGTTCGGCCAACTGGCGCACGTGCCGCTCGCCGAGCGCGTACAGCAGCGCGTCCTTGGAACGTCAGCACGCCGCCTACCGAAAGGTCCGGCTTCCGGTGCGGTTCCAGCGGCAAGTGCTGCGGGTCTCCTACCGCGACACCACGACCCCGGTCCCGGTCCATCTCTACGAACGCCGCCGTGAACAGCGCCGCGGAGTCCTCGTACTGTGCGGCGGTGTTGACACCTGGAAGGTCGAACTGCACCGGCTGGCAGTGACCACCGCGCGGCTTACCGGTCTGCTGGTCGCCGCGCTCGACATGCCGGGCACCGGCGAATCCCAGGTCCCCCTCTCCGCCGACGGCGACCGCGTACTGGCCGGGGCCGTCGGGGCGCTCCGCGACGCCTACGGGCTGCCCATCGGGTTCCTCGGACTCAGCTTCGGTGGACACTGGGCCGCCAAACTCGCCCTCCAGCAAGAGGTCGACGCGGCAATCGACATCGGCGGTCCCACCGGCCTCGCCGACCAGCCCGTCAGCCTGCTGGACCTGCCGTACGGCATGTCTGGCATCGTCGCCAACGCTGCCGGGCTCGACCGTCTCCCCACCCCCGAACAGGCACCGGCCCTGCTGGAAGAGTTCTCCCTCCGCCACCTCGTCGATGCTCCCGGCAGCACGCCGCTGCTGGCCGCCAACGGCGCCGACGATCAGTACATACCCCGTGGCGACACCACGGGTCTCGGCCACCGGGACGCCACCACCGTGTGGATCGTCCGCGACGCCACGCACTGCGCAATCGAGCACTTCCGCCCGCTCATCCTCGCCTCCTGGGGCTGGCTCCTGGCGCGCCTCGCCCCCCGACCCGCCACCCGCCGACTCGTCGAACACCTCCTCACCACCCCCGTCCGCCGCTTGCTGACGACCTGACCGCGCGTCCCGCAACCGGCCACGAGCCCCCAACCTCACCCGGGCGCCCCCAGCGGTGAGTCAGAGTCCCCTCCGGATGCGGCCCGCCGAAGCGGCGGCTCTCGCTGTACGCCCTCTGGAAACGGGGCGACCGCACCGCCTGTCCTCCCTGCCGCTCGTGCTGCTGGGCGACGCGGGCGCCATCCACGGGCAAGCGCCCTTACCTCGCAGGTAATTGCTGGTCGTGACCGGTCCGCATACCGTCCGTGACACAAACGGCGACCGGTATGAGAGGAGAACGGCCAGTGGCATCGATACAGCACCACGGCGCAGCAGCAACCGCGGGGAGGACCGCATCCGACGGTCTCGCCCGCCTCGCCCTGAAGTTGGACGGGGTCGTTACAGGTCTGAACGGTCTCGGCTATCTCGCGCTCGCCGCGGCCCTCGACTCGTTCTTCGGGTTCGACACCAAGGTCCAGTACCCGGTCGGCGTCTTCCTGCTCGTCTACGGGATCGGTGTACTCGTCCTGGGCACGCGCGAGACGATCAACCGCAGCGGCTTGGGCCTCGTGCTGGCGGCAAATCTCGCGTGGGCCGCGCTGAGCATCGTCGTACTCATCACCGACGCGCTCACCCCCACCGGGGTCGGCCAGGTGTGGATCGTCCTCCAGGCCCTGGTGGTCGGCGGCTTCGCGGCGCTCCAGTACGCGGGGCTGAAGCGGTTGTGAACCAACAGCGCTTCGGATGGGGCTGAATCTCCGTCAGCGGAATTGTTCAGCCGGTCGGCGACTTCCGGGAGTTCGTCGCGGAGATCCGCGGTCAGGCGCGGGTCAGCTCCACGAGCTTCTGCACGGTGTTCCAGTTGCGGGACGTCGTCTCGGTCCCTTTGAGCAGGCTCGGGCGCTGAAGGGCAGGGGAGAGGCGTGAGGTGCCGAGTCCGCCGGGGGTGTACAGGTACAGAACTCGATCACCGACCCGGAATTCCTCAGGAAGGTACTCGGTGGGATCGAGGGAAGTGAATTGCTCGGAAGTGACCGGCTGGGAGCAGAAGACGGCGTGCAGTCGGCTGCCTGAGAGGTCGGCGGCGGGGAAGGGACAGTCGTCGAGGACAGCCCGAAGGTACGAGCCCGCACGCACCATGCAGGTGACGTGGAGGCCGAAGTGCTGCTCGATCGCCGTCTCCATGCCGACGGCGAGCGCCTCCTCGTCGTCCGATTCACTGCGGAAGACGGCGTTGCCGCTGTTGAGATGGGTCCGCACTTCGCCGTGCCCGAGTTGGCCGAGAAGTTCTCGCAACTCGGGCATCGGCACCTTCTTGCTGCCGCCTACGTTGATTCCGCGCAGAAGTGCGGCGTACATCGTTGCCACCACTCCAGCTTAGAACGGCCTCCAGCTTGAAAAGCCTCCGCCGTGAAACCGTCTTCGTCATCGAGACGGCCTCCGTCACGCGTACGCCGTGACCGAGCGCGGAAGGGGGCGCGGCAAGTTCCTGGAAGTATCCGAGGCAATACCGACAGTTACCCCAACCTCGTATTCACGATCCCGGTCCAACCCTTATTCCGATCCGTCCCTGGGCTTGCGCTGCCAAGGCCGGCGCCGTTTTCGGCTCCGCCGACCACGACCGTCCTGCCGCCCACGGCTCCAGGACCAGCCGGCCGGAGGCTCGTCGGAACGCCATGGCTCACGTTCGGGGTAGCCCTCCCTGCTCCACCGGGCGGCCAGCTCCCGGGTCCGGGCCGCAGGCTCGTTCACGCTCGCTGCTCGGACGAACTCCTCGTCGAATTCGACGGGGTCGGTCTCGTCGCTCGTGACCGGGCCCTGCGGAGCCACTGAATTCTGCGGCTCACCCGCCCCGGGCGGCCGAAGCACCTCACCCGGGGCAGCCGCGTCCTCCGGCTCGGTGCCGTTCTGCGGTCGGCGCCTGCCCCCTTTGTCACCGCCCGGTCGTCCGTCTCGTTCGCCACTGCTGTTCATGACCCGTACGCCTCCTCAGGTCTCAAGGCTACGAGCGGGGAACTTCATGGATTTCCGAGTTCGGTGAGAAATTCTTGAGAATCCATAGGGTGACGACATGCCGGAGCGGCGAGCCGGTGGATCACGTCGGGTTTCTCAAGCCGGATTCCTCATGCCGGGTAGGGAGCGGCCTCGCGCGCCGTGCGGAGCGCGCCTGCCCACCAGGCCAACTGGTCGAGCAAGGTCTTGGCGTATCCGGCGGTTTCAGGGTCGAGCGGACGACCGTCCTGCCATGCGGTGAAGTAGTTCGGGAAGGCGAGACCGTCACGGATGGTCACCGCATGCAGTTCGGTCAGTACGTTTTCCAGATGCAGCACCGCGTGCCTGCCGCCTGCCGCGCCGCCGTAGCTGACGAAGGCGACGGGCTTGGCCGTCCACTGGGTGAAGTGCCAGTCGATGGCGGCCTTCAAGGACGCGGGGTAACTGTGGTTGTACTCCGGCGTGACCACGACGAATGCGTCGGCGCCTTCCAGCGCCGATGTCAGCGCCGCCATTCCGGCGGGACGGGGGTACTCGTCGCCCGCGAACTTCGGTGATTCCGCAGGCAGGGAGAGCGGAAGGTCGATCTCTGCCAGATCGACGATCTCCACCTCGAAACCACCGTGAATGCGGGCCTGCTCGGCGACCCATGAGGCCACGACCGGGCCGAACCGTCCTTCCCGAACGCTTCCGACGATGATCACCAGCTTGTGTGTGTTCTCCATGTCCACCAGATTCAGGCCGCACCGTGGCGGCAGCCAGACCGTGATCAGGCTGGCCCCCGCAGGGCCACCCTGGGCACTGCGAGATCAGCGGGCAACGGCATACGCTCAGGGCATGGGTACGCCATTGGGGGACTTCATCCGGGCGAAGCGCGACAGCACCCAGCCGGAATCGCTGGGGCTGCCGGACCGCGGCCGTCGCCGGTCACCGGGGCTGCGGCGCTCGGATCTCGCCGTACGGGCCGGCATCAGCGTCGAATACCTCACCCGCATCGAGCAGGGCCGTGACCGCAATCCTTCGGTGGCTGTGGTCAACGCACTCGCCGATGCCCTCAGCCTCGACCCCTCGGAACGTAACCATCTGCGCTACCTCGCGAAGATCACCGGCGGCGAATGCTCCGCTCACACGCAGGCCGCACCACCGCGTCGAGAAGTGCGGCCGACTGTGCTGCAGACCCTCCGCCTCCTCGAACCGGGCATCGCCATGGTGACCAACCGGCTGGGCGACGTCCTCGCCCACACCAGTGCGTACGAGTCGGTGACCAGCGGAACCGGACTGCTCGACACCGACACACCCAACCTCACCCGCTATGTCTTCACCGACGCCCGCGCCCGGACGTTCTTCGCCGACTGGGACGATGTCGCCGACGAGCAGGCGTTCGACCTGTGGCTCGCGCCCTCCGTCGAGAACTCCGAGTGGCTCACCGCGGAGCTCGCGACCGTCGCCGGCGCCGACTTCACCCAGCGCTTGAACCGGCACGTGGTTCCGCAACGTGGAACCCTCCGGCTCAACCACCCCTCCGGGTGCGAACTTCAGCTGCTCCGCGAGACGGCCGAACTCTCCTCGGACTCACAACAACTGGTCGTCTTCCTCCCCGCGGACGAGGCGACGGCCCAGGCCGTCGACGAACTCAGCAATCGGCCCCACGGTCGGCTCCGCGCCATCTCGTAGCGCCTCCTGACCTTCGTCCGGCGCCGAGCCCTCGCATCTGCGCGCCGGTGGCGCTGATGTCGTTGGCGGAGCCCTTGGGGAGGACGACCGTACCGGCGTTGGTACCGCGTACCACCTCGGCGCATGGATCACTCTGCGGTGGCGTGGGCTCAGCGTCGTAGCAGGCGTTTCTGTACCGCCTCCAGCGGCCCGTGCTCGAACCGGCGCAGCCACAGACTCGATCCCGTCACCAGTACCAGGCAGATCGCCGCCCACAGGCCCATCACCCACCACGGGCCGCTGTCCGCCCAACGGGATGCCAGGCCAAGGCCGATGCCGTAGCAAGCCAGCATGGCGAGCACGTTTTGCAGCACGTAACAGGACAGAGCCGTGCGCCCGACGTAGGCCAGGGCGGAGCTCAGCGGCCCGGGACGGCGGAACTGGTCCATCGCCACCCCTATGAGGCCCAGGTAGCCGATCGCCAGCACCGGCGCAGCACCGTACCGGTCCAGCAGGAAGAAGCCCGGACCGCCAAGCACGGCCAGGGTGTTGAGGGGCAGGCCGATCCCCAGGCCCCAGGCGGCCAGCCGGCGCCGCAAGTGCCGTCCTGCTGCATCGCTCTGGAAGGCCCCGGCTCGGAAGAGCCGTATGCCGAGCAGGAACAGGAACAACAACAGCCCGAAGGACAGCACCGGTTCCATGCGCAGCACTACGGCGTGCGACAGGCGGAAGGCGACCTGCTCCCCGTAGCTCCCCTGGGCGTACAGCGTCACGACGTCGGCGTCGGGGCCGCCACCCGTCCCGCCGTCCGAGGTGAGCACCATGGCGGCCGTGAACAGCGACATCGCCACCAGATGGAATCCGCCCGCGACCAGCCACGTAACGCGCTGGGCCCGCGCGGATCGCGTGAGCAGCCAGGCCACCAGCAAGGCGACCACCGCGTACCCCATCAACACGTCCCAGGCGAAGACGAGTACGAAATGTGCCGTCCCCTCGGCGAAGAGGAAGAGCGCCCGCCATTTGTACCGGCCCGGCCATGGCTGCCCCCGCTTGGCGGCTGACCGGAATTGGATGGCCAACCCGACCCCGAAGAGAATGGTCAGCATCGACAGAAACTTCCCGTTCGCGAAGGAACGGAAGACCGTTTCCGCCACTCCGGCCAAGGAGGACGAGTCGGCCCCTGTCGAGGACCCGACGTTCCCACTGAGGACGCCCCACTCGGCGCCCGGCGCTGCGAAGATCCAGACGTTACTCATCAGCGTGCCGAGGATTGCCACCCCCCGAAGCACATCCAGCAAGGGCAACCGCCCGCCCGCCCCGCTGCCCACGCTCCCGGTGGCGCCCTCCGCCGCCACGGCCTCCCGCGCCCCCACCACTCCGTGCACGCCGACTCCCGCCCGTGATACTCGCTTTCCACCATGGTCGAGAGGCTCGGGGCCGAATTCGTCGTTCGCGACGATGAAGATGATGAAGCCGTACTACATCCTTCGATGCAGTACGAACGGAATGCGATGCAGTACGTACGGAAGCGGACGCTCGGCGCCGGTGCGCTCCTGGCTGGGGCCGCCGGCCTGAAGTCGACCACCTCGGCGCGGACGGAGGGAACGGCTGTACGTTCCGTCGCAGCGGTGGCGGGCCCGCAGGGCCGGAACCCTGTTACGCCGCGACTTCCGTACGGGTGGGTGGTTCGGCGCCCTGCCGAGTGCAGGTGATGCCGGCGATGACGGACGCGGTGCGCAGCAGGTCGCCCAGCGCCGTGCGGTCGAGGCCGGCCAGCTGTCCGCGCCGGGCTCCGCCGAGCAGGCCGGCCTGGCCGAGCCAGTCGAGGATGCCGGCGGTGAAGGCGTCCCCGGCGCCCACGGTGTCGACGGCGTCCACGCGGGACGCGGGTTGCCGTACCTCTCCGGCGGCCGTCACGGCACAGGCGCCGGCGCCGCCGCGGGTGACCACGACGAGGGCCGGCCCTGAGGCGAGCCAGCGTCGGGCCACCTCGGTGTCCTTCTCCCCGGGGTAGAGCAAGCGGAGGTCCTCGGTGCTGACCTTGACCACGTCCACCATGGCCACCTGCCGTTCGACCCGCGCGACCACCTCGGTCCGTGAGGGCAGGAGGGAGGGGCGGATGTTGGGATCCAGGGAGAGGGTCACGGCACCGCGTGCGCGTTCGGCGGCCAGGAAGGCTTCAAGGACGTCCGCGCCCGGTGCCAGGGTGGTGGCGAGCGAGCCGGTGTGCACGGCCCGGCAGGAGTCGTCGAGCACGGGGGGCTCGTGGATGTCCCAGGCGACGCGGAAGTCGTAGTCGGCGACCCCGTCGGTATCGAGGGTGGCGATGGCGAGGCTGGTCGGTTCCTTCGCCCCCGGGAGGATCCGTATCCGGACGCCGCTGTGCTCCAGGTGCTCGCGGACCAGGCGGCCGAGGGTGTCGTCGCCGAGGTGTGTGGCCAGCGTGACCTGGTTGCCGAGTCGGGCGAGGCCGACGGCGACGTTGGCCGGACTGCCGCCGGGCAGGGCGGCGAACGTGCGCTCCCCAGCGGATCCGACCAGGTCGATCAGGGATTCGCCGACGACCGTGATCATGTCTGCTCCTTCGTTCGGGACCGGCGGGCAGGGTGCGGAAGCGGCGCAACGATAAGTTCGAGAAAAAAATCTCGCAAGATGTGTTAACAACAGCGCAGTCTGCTGCTAATAATTCTGCTATCGATACCGCGCTCGACACCCCTGAGCCGCCTCCCGCACCGTCTTACCGCTCCCTCCTCGCTCCACCTCCGACGCCACCGCCGCTGAGCCGCGTCACCCGACGTGCGGCGTGCTGTACCTGCGGAGCCCCGTCGCCACCACCCGCACGAGAGGTCCCTCGCCATGCCATCGATCAGACATGCCCTCATCGCCGGCGCAGCCGCCACCACCCTCCTGGCCAGCGCGTGTTCGGGCGCCGGAGCAGGCGGCTCCTCGGGCGGGGGAAAGAGCATCAACGTGCTGATGGTCGGCAACCCGCAGATGGAGGACATCGCCAAGCTGACGAAGGACACGTTCACGAAGGACACCGGCATCAAGGTGAACTTCACGGTCCTTCCCGAGAACGAGCTGCGCGACAAAGTCACCCAGGACATCGCCTCCCAGGCGGGCCAGTACGACGTCGCCACCGTCGGCGCCTACGAAGTCCCCATCTGGCACGAGAACGGCTGGCTGCACGAGCTCGGCTCCTACGCCGACAAGGATGCGAGCTTCGACAAGGCCGACCTGCTCAAGCCGATGGTGCAGTCTCTGTCCGGCAAGGACGGCAAGCTCTACGCCCTGCCGTTCTACGGTGAGTCCTCCTTCCTCATGTACCGCAAGGACGTCTTCGCCGAGAAGGGCCTGAAGATGCCCGAGCGCCCGACTTGGCAGCAGGTGGCAGACCTCGCTGCCAAGACGGACGGCGCCAAGCCGGGAATGAAGGGCATCTGCCTGCGCGGTCTGCCCGGCTGGGGCGAGCTCGGGGCGCCGCTGACGAGTATGGCCAACACCTTCGGCGGCACCTGGTTCACCAAGGACTGGAAAGCGCAGGTCAACAGCGGCGGCTTCAAGAAGGCCACGAAGTTCTACGTCGACCTGGTCAAGAAGCACGGTGAGGCGGGCGCTCCGCAGGCCGGGTTCACCGAGTGCCTGAACGCGATGAGCCAGGGCAAGGTCGCGATGTGGTACGACGCGACCAGCGCGGCCGGGTCGCTGGAGGACGCCAAGTCCAGCAAGGCCGCGGGCAAGATCGGTTACGCGTACGCGCCCGTGGAGAAGACCGAAAGCAGCGGCTGGCTCTGGTCGTGGGCGTGGGCGATGCCGAAGACCACCAAAAAGGCCGACGCCGCCTCGAAGTTCATGCTCTGGGCGTCCAGCAAGAAGTACGAGAAGCTCGTCGGCGAGAAGCTCGGCTGGTCGCGGGTCCCCGCCGGGAAGCGGGCCAGCACCTATGAGATCCCCGAGTACAAGAAGGCGTCCGCCGCGTTCGGCGACGTCACCCTGAAGTCCATTCAGCAGGCCGACCCGTCCAACCCCGGTGTCCAGCCGCGGCCCACGGGCGGCATCCAGTTCGTCGCCATCCCCGAGTTCCAGGACCTCGGGACCAAGGTGACCCAGGAGATCTCCGCCGCCATCGCCGGCAAGACCAGCGTGGACAAGGCCCTTGACGACAGCCAGAAGCTCGCGGAGGACGTCGCCAAGAAGCAGAAGTAACGCTCCGCCCCGGCCGGCCGCCCAGCCGGCCGGGGCACCGTCCCCCCGACCATGGCCTCCCTCAGTGTCCTGAGGGCCTGGGAGGTATCACCATCGGCGAGGAAAGCCCATGACCACGCTCGTCCATGCCCCCACGAAGACCGACCGACCACCCGTCCGCCCCGCCAGACCCACGGGCGACCGGAAGTGGCGGCGGCGTATCCCGCTGCTGCCGGCCCTGATCTTCACGATCATCGTCACGCAACTGCCGTTCGTGGCCACGCTCGTCATCTCGACCTTCCAGTGGAACATTCTGCGGCCGGGCGACCGCCGCTTCACCGGACTGTCCAACTACACGTTCGTCTTCACCGACGCGCGGCTGCGTTCCGCGGTGCTCAACACCGTCGTACTCACCGCGTCCGTGGTGATCCTCAGCGTGCTCATCGGCCTGGGCCTGGCGCTGCTGCTCGACCGCCGTTTCCTCGGCCGGGGCCTGGCGCGCACTCTGCTCACCGCACCGTTCCTGGTGATGCCGGTGGCCGGTGCGCTGTTGTGGAAGCACGCCCTCTACAACCCTGACTACGGGCTCCTCAACGGCACCCTGAACGCCGTCTACCGGTTCTTCGGCGCCGCCAACGGCCCCACCGTCGACTGGGTGTCGAACTTCCCCATGCCGGCCGTGGTGATCGCGCTGGTGTGGCAGTGGACTCCGTTCATGATGCTCATCCTGCTGGCCGGCCTTCAGGCCCAGCCCGGCGACGTGCTCGAGGCCGCCCGGGTCGACGGGGCCTCGGCGTTGCAGACGTTCCGTCACATCACGCTGCCTCACCTGCGGCAGTACATCGAGCTGGGCATCGTGCTCGGCAGCATCTTCGTGGTGCAGACCTTCGACGCGGTCTTCACCATCACGCAGGGCGGGCCGGGCTCCCGGACCACCAACCTGCCCTACGAGATCTACCTGACCATGTTCCGCAAGTTCGAGTACGGCCAGGCCGCGGCCGCCGGCGTCGTCGTGGTGATCGGCTCGATCGTCATCGCGACGTTCGCCCTGCGTACCGTCGCCTCCCTGTTCCGTGAGGAGGCGTCCCGATGACCGCCCGGACGACCGCCCTGGCAGCCTCCGGCACCGTCGCCCGGAGAGTTCTGCGCCGTCGACGTCACGACGACCCCGGGCAGGCCCCGCGCCTGTCACCGCTGTGGACCTTCGTCGCATGGCTCGCCACCCTGGCCTTCTTCGCCCCGGTGGCCTGGATGGTGCTCACCTCCTTCCACCAGGAGGCCGACGCCGCGACCAACCCGCCCAGCCTCTTCGCGCCGTTCACCCTGGATCAGTACTCGCTCCTGCTGGAGCGGGACATCACCCCGTACCTGCTCAACTCGGCCATGGCCGCCGTCTTTTCGACCCTGCTGGTCCTCGTCCTGGCGGTGCCGGCGGCCTACGCGCTGTCCATCAAGCCGGTCGAGAAGTGGACCGACGTGATGTTCTTCTTCCTGTCGACGAAGTTCCTCCCGCTGATCGCGGCACTGCTGCCGATCTACGTGATCGTCAAAGACGTCGGGATGCTGGACAACATCTGGACGCTCGTCATCCTCTACACCGCCATGAACCTGCCGATCGCGGTATGGATGATGCGGTCGTTCCTCGCCGAGGTGCCCAAGGAAATCCTGGAGGCCGCCGAGGTGGACGGCGCCGGACTGCCCACTGTGCTGCTGCGGGTCGTCGCACCGGTCGCCATGCCGGGACTCGCCGCCACCTCGCTGATCTGCTTCATCTTCAGCTGGAACGAGTTCCTGTTCGCGGTCAACCTCACCGCGACCCAGGCATCCACCGCGCCCGTGTTCCTGGTGGGCTTCATCACCAACGAGGGCCTCTTCCTGGCCCGGCTGTGCGCGGCAGCCACCCTGGTGTCGCTGCCCGTCCTCATCGCCGGGTTCGCAGCGCAGGACAAGCTGGTGCGCGGCCTGTCCCTGGGAGCCGTCAAGTGAGGGCCGCCGTCATCGCCGAGCCGGGCAAGGCGGAGCTCGCAGCCGTCGACGCCACCGGCAACGCCCAGGCCGGCGGGCAGCTGCCGCAAGACCCAGATCCAGCCCGGCCTCGCCACCGCGTGAACGCCCTAGCCGAACGGAACTCCGCCACCATGTCCCAGCAGATCCGCCGCGTGCTCGTCCGCTCCCTCGACGACATCACCATCGAGCAGGTGCCGGCGCCCGTACCCGGAAGTGACGAACTCCTGGTCCGTGCGACGGTCGTCGGCGTGTGCGGCTCCGACACCCATGCCGCGGCAGGCCACCACCCGTTCATCGACCTGCCCTACCGTCCCGGCCACGAGGCGGTCGGCGTGGTGGCCGCGACGGGCGAGGGAGCCGAGGACTTCGCTCCCGGCGACCGGGTCATCATCGAACCGAACCTGTACTGCGGTACGTGCCCCCAGTGCCGCTCCGGCCGCTACAACATCTGCCAGGAACTGAAGGTGTTCGGCTGCCAGACGCCCGGCGCCATGACGGACCTGTTCACCATCGCCGCCGACCGGGTCCACCGCGTCCCCGACGGCATGACCGACATCGAGGCCGCCCTCGTCGAGCCGCTGGCCACCCCCGTAAACGCCGTGGCGAAGGCCGGCGACCTCACCGGCCGCACTGTCGCCGTGCTCGGCGCCGGCCCCATCGGCCTGCTCACCCTCATCGCCGCCCGGCACGCAGGCGCCGCCCGGATCGCCGTCACCGACCCACTGGAAAGCAAGCGGGACCGCGCACTGCGCCTAGGCGCCGCCGTGGCCGTGCCCGCCGAAGCGCCCGACCTGGCCGAACAGGTCCACTCGGTGCTCGGCGGGCCCGTCGACGTCGTCTTCGACTGCGTGGCCCGGGAGCAGTCCATGGCCCAGGCCGTCGACCTGGTGGCCAAGGGCGGCCATGTCGTCGTCGTGGGCGTGGGAGCCGCCGGTACGACCCCGATCCGCCTGGACCTGGTCCAGGACCGGGAGATCCGCATCGAGGGCACCCTGATGTACACCGCCGAGGACTACCGCACCGCCATCTCGCTGATCGCCTCGGGCGCCGTCGACGTCGGCGAAATGGTCACCGCCACCTACGGTTTGGGGGACGCAGGCAAAGCCTTCGCCGCCGCGGTGGACCCGGAACACGTGAAGGTCCTGGTCACCGTGGCGGGCCCGTAAGTGGTGCACAGACACCCGGGCCGGTCTCCCCGCGGCGGGCAGGCCGGCCGCAAGCCGACGGCCCTGTGCGAGACTTCGAAGCCGCAATCGTCCGGCCCGGCCCAGTCCGGCCGGCCACCTGACGCAGACCGGAAGCGAACGGGAAGGAGGACCGCAGTGCCCACCAGGACACGGCTGTCGCAGGCCGCTGTCGAGGAACGACGTCAGGCCGTTCTGCGGTACGTCGTCGATCACGGCGAGACCCGCATCGACGACCTTGCCGAGCACTTCGACGTCAGCCTGATGACGATGCACCGCGACCTCGACGACCTCGCCAAGCGTGACCTGCTCCGCAAGGAGCGAGGCAGGGCCGTCGCCTTCCCCGCCCTCACCATGGAAACCGCCACCCGGTTCCGCGAGGGCGCCGGTCTGCAGGACAAGACCGTACTGTGCAAGGCCGCCGTCGACCGCATCAAGCCCGGCAGCACGGTGCTCATGGATGACTCCACCACCCTTTACCCTCTGGCTCCCGCCCTCGCCCGACTCGACCAGCTCACCGTCGTCACCAACTCGGTGGGCCTGGCGCAGCGCCTGGGGTCCGCCCCCGGCGTGCACGTCACCCTGCTCGGCGGGCGCTATCACGGCGACTTCAACTCCTGCACCGGACCCGCTGTCACTCGCGCCCTGTCCCGGATAAACGCCGACCTCGCTTTGATGTCCGCCACCGCCATCCGTTCCGGCCAGCTCTTCCACCCCTTGAACGAGTACGCCGAAGTGAAGCTGGCCATGCTCGCCTCCGCGGAACGATCCCTGCTGCTGGTGGACCATTCGAAGTTCGGCAAGACCGCCACGTACGGCTACGGCAGCGTGGCCGAATACGAGACGGTCATCACCGATTCCCGAACCCCCGACGCAGAGGTCGCGGCCGTACGCGGCTTCGAAGTCCCCGTCGAGGTGGTCGACCGCGGAGAAGCTTCCCCGTGATACAGAGCCTGTTCGAAACTCCCAGCACCTACCGGCTGACCGCCGCCGAGATGGCCGCTCCGCTCCCGCGGGTCGAAGCGGTGCTCTTCGACTTCAGCAACACGATCTTCCAGATGATCGACCTGGAGACGTGGCTGCGCCGGGTCGGGGAGTCCTCGGGGCGCCTGGCCGTGCTGGACGAACCCGGCGCGGTGGCCGAGATCTCCCGGCAACTGCGCACGGCGTTCCGGCTGCCCGCGGTCATCGCCCTCCAGGAAGGCCGGGACCTCTCTGCCGAACGGCACCGCCGCGCCATGTGGGGATGGTGGCGGCACGTGGACTTCCTACGCGGCGCTGAGGAGGCGGCCTACCAGCAGCTCACCGCCCCGGACGCCTGGGTCCCCTATCCCGACACCGGGCCCACCCTGCACGCCCTGTACGATCGCGGACTGCGCATCGGCATCGTGAGTGACTTCGCCTGGGACCTGCGGACCCACCTCGCCCACCACGGGCTGGACGCCCTGATCGACGGCTGCGTCATCTCCTACGAGCAGGGCCGCGAGAAGCCCGACGCCCAACTGTTCCTCAAGGCGTGCGCCGACCTCGGAGCCGAGCCCCGCGCCGCGTTCATGGTCGGCGACAACCCGGTCCGCGACGGCGGCGCGGCCACCTGCGGGCTGCGCACCTACATCCTCCCGTCCGAGAACCGCACCGGCGAGCGTGGTCTGGCCGACGTCCTCCGGCTCGTGAGCTGACAGCCACCCGGCCGCCCGTTCCTGCTGCTCATGTACGTCCTGGCGTTCTGGACCGGGAGCGGGACATGCTCAGATCTTGACGGCGGTGAGCTTCTCCGGGTTGCGGACGCAGTAGACGGCCGTCACGGCACTGCCGCGTACCTCGATCGAGGTCACCTGGTCGAGTACGCCGTCGATGAGCACCGCGACGGAGTGCATCCCGTTGTAGGTGCCGATGCGGATGTCGAGTTCGCCCATGCGGGCGCCCTTGGCCAGGAGGCCGAGGAGCAGCCTGGCCACCTTGTCGGGCCCGGTCACGGGGCGCCGCACCGCGTTCACGATCCCGCCGCCGTCGCCCAGGAACACCACGTCGGGTGCGAGCAGGTCCATCAGACCTTGGACGTCACCGGTAGCGGCCGCCGTCAGGAACTGCTCGGCAATCGGCCGTGCCTCAGCCGGTGCGGCGACGGCGGTGTGCCGCCTGGCGCGCACGCTGTTGCGGGCGCGCTGGTTCAGCTGCCGCACCGCGGCCTCGGACTTGCCCACCGCGGCGGCGATCTCCGGGTAGTCGAACGCGAACACCTCTCGCAGCACGAACACCGCGCGCTGGGTCGGGGTAAGGGTCTCCAGCACCAGCAGCATCGCGGTGGTCACGGCCTCGCCGGTGAGCACATGGTCGACGGCGTCGGATGCGTCGCCGGCAGCGTCGGTCACCAGCGGCTCGGGCAGCCACGGCCCCACGTACTGCTCCCGGCGGCGGACGGCCGACCGCAGTACGCCGAGCGCCTGCCGGGTGACGATCTGCGCGAGATAGGCCCGCGCGTTCTCCACCGAGGTGTGGTTCACCGACCGCCACCGCAGGTAGCTGTCCTGCAGGACGTCTTCGGCGTCGGCCACCGATCCGAGGATCTCGTAGGCGATCGAGAACAGCAGGGCCCGGTGCGCGGTGAACTCGTCCCCGGGGCCCGGCTGTTCCGTCACTTCGGGCCCCGCAGCCAGGAGTAGATGGCGGTGCGGGCGCCGAACTTCGCGTAGCGGCAGACTCGCTCCTTGGCCGCGGCCGCGGTGCGCCCGGCGAAGTAGAGCCGCCGCACTGTGTCGTCCCTGCGGCCGGACTGCAGCAGCCCGTCGCGCCGGCCCAGGCTCAGCGCCTGTCCGGTGTACCCCATGGAGTAGGGCTCGGGTGTACGGCCTTCGATCACCCGCGCCAGCGTATCCGCTGCGTGCGCCCCTTGAGGCATGGCCGTCGCACAGGCCGCCCGTGCGCCGGGGACCGCCGCGCAGTCACCGACGACGAAGATCCGCGGGTCGGTCACGCTGCGCAGATGCTCGTCGACCACCGCACGCCCGTCGGCATCCACCTCCAGCCCACTACGGGCGGCCAGGTCGGGCACGCCCCCGATGATCGCCCACAGTGTGAGGTCGGAGGTGAACTGCGGGCGTGAGTGGAGCAGCACCCTGTCGCCTCCTCCCTCCCCGGCGCCCGGGTCGATCTGCGCGACGGAGTCCTCCACGATCTCCACGTTCAAGCGGTCCAGGCCGGTCCGCACACGCTTCTGCGCCCCCGCCGACAGGCTCGCGGCGATCGTCTGTCCCACGATCCGCACGCGGAGGTCGGGCCGGCCGAAGGCGATCTCGGCTGCCGTCTCGATGCCCGTCAGCCCGCCACCGACAACGGTGACCGCCCTTCCGCCGGGCAGCCCGGCCAGCGCGGCCCGCGCCTCCTCCGCGCCCTCCCAGGTCCCCACCGGAACGGTGCCCTGCAGCGGTGCGACTGTGCTGCCCACCGCGAGGAACAGGTGGTCGAAGTCGAGACTCGACCCGTCGCCGAGAGCGACCTGGCCGTCGCCGATCTTGTCGACGGTGTCCAGCCGCGTTGTGATCCCTTCGCGCAGCATCGAGGTCAGCGGGGTCGCCGCGGCACTGGTCCCGGCGACCTGCTCATGCAGCCGCACCCGCTCGACGAAGTCCGGACGGGGGTTGATCACCGTGATCTCCGCCGACTTCACCTTCTTGGCCAGCCGATTCGCCGCGATCGTCCCCGCGTAGCCGGCGCCCACCACCACGACCCTCATGTGTGCCTCCCGTTGTGCGATCAGTTCACACACGGGATGCAGCCCACCGCGCGCCCGTGACGGACGGGCCGAGTGATCTGCGTCACTGCGTCACTGAATGGGTCCGCAGTTCCGTGACGTCTTCAGACGTGGTCCCGCGGAATGGTCCATCCCCAGTTGCGGGACCGTACCCGGCGGTTGTCCTCGTAGGCATCCATGGTGGCGTGCAGATAGAAGTTCGACTCGTCCGAGGTCAGCACGGTGCGGGTCGCGGTGTGCACGTCCCAGCCATCGCGGGCGAAGCCCATGACCCACTCGATCTCGCCGCGTACCGATCCGAAGTCGTCGCCGGTCCAGCTGTAGCGCTCGAAGGCGCGGCGGGTCACCCGCAGATCGATGTCCTCCATGTACATCACGCCGAGGTCCTTGACGACTTCCAGCGCCGACCCGTAGTCGACAAGATCACGCGAAACCGTCCAGCGGTGCTCACCCGGCCGGATCACCTTGCTCGACAGCGGTGGCGCGCCTTCGGGGGCCCCGAACAGCGGTGTCGGCAGCTCTCCGGGTTCGACGATCGAGCGGATCGGCAGTTCAAGCTCGCTCTCGGTCGGATGCACGGTCATCCGCACCGGCTCCGGCGGCGGCCACGCCAGCGGCCAGTACGAGGTCGACAGTGCGATCCGGATCCGGTGGCCCGCCGGAAATGCCTGCGCCACACCGTTGAGCTGGACGCCCACGCGGTAGTGCTCACCGGGTTGGAGGGCCTCGGGCTCGGCATGCCCGTTCCGGTGGGTGAGATTGAGCAGCCCGTACGTCGCCCGCGTCGCACGTCCGTCCGGTGCGACATCCGAGAGCCGGACCGCGATCATCGCCACCGGGCGGTCCACCTCCAGCGTCGCGTACAGCACCGGCCCGCCGAGTATCTCGCAGCGCTCGGTCAACGGCTCGCTCTCGAAGACCAGCGAACCGCCGTCCTCCTCGCGCTGGTCGTAGGGCAGGTCGGGAGGCGCGTTGTAGGAGCACCACTTCCCGGCGAACTGGCCCACCGACAGCGGTGACTCCACACTCAGCGGCGGTGACTCGAGCCGCTCACCGGGCTGTCCGATCCGATGGTCGCCCAGTGGGTACCGGACCCGTCGGACATGCGGCGAGAGCCACTTGGGTTCCCCCACCCAGCGCCCGGGACGCTGGTCGTAGGAGGTGGACGGCGGCATGCTCTCCTGCATCCACGTGCAGAGCATCGGCTCGCCCATCACGCCGTTCTCCTCGTCCTTGAGCCAGTGGTCCCACCAGCGCACGAGTTGCTGCAGGAAGCCGATGGCGGGGCCGGGCACGCCGAGGTGCGGGTACTTGTGCGACCACGGGCCGATCAGCCCCCGGCGGGGCACCTTGAGCCGCTCCATCAAGCGGAAGACGGCGTTGGAGTAGCCGTCGGCCCAGCCGCTGACGGCGAGCACCGGGCAGGCGATGTCGGAGTAGTCCTCGCAGACGGAACCGTGCTGCCAGTACTCGTCGCGCCGCTGGTGGTTCAGCCACTCGGCCAACCACGGGCTCATCCCGTCGAGCCGCTCGTACCACATTTCCCGCCACCGGGAGCCGACCACCTGGGGGTCCGGCGGGCACGAGGTGTAGGCCAACATCGTCGAGGCCCAGGAGAGGTTGTCGCTGAGCAGGCACCCGCCCATGTAGTGCACGTCGTCGGCGTAGCGGTCGTCGCTGAAACAGAGCGCGGCTACCGCACCGAGCCCCGGGGGGCGGCGCGCGGCCAGTTGCAGAGCGTTGAAGCCGCCCCAGGAGATGCCCATCATTCCGGTGCGGCCGTTGCACCAGGGCTGCTTGGCCATCCAGGCGAGGATGTCCTCGCCGTCCCGGAGCTCCTGTTCGAGGTACTCGTCGCTGAGCAGCCCCTCGGAGTCACCGCTGCCCCGCAGATCCGCCCGCACGCAGGCATAACCGTGCCCCGCGATATAGGGATGGTTGATCGAGTCTCGGAGGGCGGTCAGATCGCGCTGGCGATAGGGGATGAATTCCAGGATCGCCGGGACCGGTTCGGTGTCGGAGGCGAGTGGCCGCCAGATGCGCGCGGCCAGCCGGGTACCGTCCCGGGTCGGGATCCAGACGTGCTCCTCCTGCTTGATGGCGTGGGGTGAGGAGCTGACCTCCTTCATTCCCGCAGCCCGCATGCGGCTCTCCTACTCGTCGAGTTCGAACGGCAGCAGTTCCAGACAGCGCTGGTACTTCTCGTTGAGCCCGGTCTCGTCGTCGGCCCCGATGTAGAAGGCCGCCAGCTCGTAGCTGTAGCTGTCCTGCGAGGGCAGGTCGGACAGCCGCCTGCCCTCCTTCGCGACGATGTCGACGATCGTGTCGGGCACCTCGCGCCGCACCCGGGAGATCTCGTCCCCGGTCGGGCACCGTCGCACGTACGCGTCGGAGAACCGCCGCAGGAACCACTTCGCGGCGACCCTGTACGGGCCCTGGCGGAACGGCAGCGTGGGCTTATGGCCGAGCGCGAGGCTGACCATGGACTGATAGTTGGGCAGGCCGTCGACATATTCGAACAGGGGTGCGTGCGACTGGGACAGTCTCGGGTTGACCTCGACGATGTTGATCCGGTCCCGTTTCTGATCCCAGAAGTACTCGATGTTGAACGTCGAATTGTTCAGGCCGATCTGCCGCACGACCCGGCCGGCGACGTCGATCATCCGCTCGGCCACCTCGGCCGGCGCCGAGGACGGGTACTGGTACCGCAGGAAGCTCGACGTGCCGGGATACAGGAGGGAGTCGATCACCCCGTACACATGGACCTTGCCGTCCCGGCAGTAACCCTCCACCGTGATCTCGTGGCCGGAGATCTCCTCCTCTGCCAGGCATGCCTGGCCGCCGGCCTTCGCCACCTCCGGCGGGAGGTCCAGCATCGAGAGTACGGAGTCGAACGCCGACCCGACCCGGCTGATGCCCTCCCTGATCCGCCTGGCCGCGTCGGTGAACTGCTCGAGATCCTCCGCTTTGAACGCCAGCTCGGACGAGTAGGACTTCACCGGCTTGAGCCACATCGGGAAGCCCACCCCCGCCGGCGGCTTCGGATTGTCGAGATCCACCAGGGCGAAGGGCGGGTGCGCGCCGCAGACCTTCTGCTGTTCCAGCCGACTCCAGTACTTGTCCTCGCACTTGACGACCGCTTCCAGCGGGGCGGACGGCAGGCCGTGGCGTTGGCACAGGATCGGCACCATCGAGCTCACCGGGAAGTCCCAGTAGCCCACGATCGCGTCGATCGACCCGTCGAAGGCATCCAGCCTGCTCTCCGCCTTCTCCAGCAGGCCGCGTAGCGGCACCGGTGCACCGTGCATCAGCTCCTCCCGGCCGAGCAGCGCGTGGAAGCGGCACCCGGCGAGGAGCGGGAGGGCGTGCAAGTCGTGCAGGAGCTCGCGATTGCGCTCGTCGAGGCCCAGCACAAAGACATTCTCCGCCCGGCCGCATATAGCTGACATATCGGAAATATTACGCCCGCCCTGTTCGGCCTGCACGTGCGTTCGGCGCTTGCTCCACGCCACTCAGGGAGCTGGTGCCGGGTCGCACGAGCTCCGTCGGGGAGGTGCGCGGGGCGCGGGGTGCTGTCGCGAGATCGTCCGCTCCGTCAGCGATGTCGCCGCTGCCATCGACCAAGCCGAACCCGGGAATGGCCGCGGTTGACGGGGCCCGGATTCGCGGTCGTCACACAAGGTAATCGCGGTCGACATCTTGTCGTGCCTCGCAGCGCAGTGCTAGACAGCTCCTGAACAGAGGTGAGGAACCTTGAGCAGGCGTGCAAACCGCGCCTCGGGATCGTCTGGTTCCTCCCGTTGCATCCCGTGAACCGTCGGCTCTCCAACCTCCCAGGGACCGGCCCCGAGTCTCCTTCGCCCGGCCATGGAGCGGGCGAGCTTTCCCATTCCCGCTCAGAGAAGCATCGAGCCTCCCTATCCCCGCTCATGAAAGAGAGGAGGGGCCGAGGTGATTGCCTTCGCTGCCGCCAACCTGGCCGCGTCAACGCCAAAGGATGAGAGCGATAATCCCGTCATCCAGGGCGCGGTCTGGATCGGCTCCCATTTCATCGGCCTGTTCAACGAGGCCGGAAAGCAGTTCACCGGTCTGGTGACCGGCATCCTTCCCACCCTGATCGTTCTGCTCACCGCGATGTATGCGCTGGTGACGTTCATCGGCGAGAAGCGCGTCACCCGGGCCGTCCAGTGGTCCTCCCGCTGGTGGATCACTCGCTACAGCCTGATGCCGGTCCTCGCCGTGCTGATGCTCACCAACCCGATGTGCTATTCGTTCGCCCGGTTTCTGCCCGAGCGGTACAAGCCGGCCTTCTACGATTCGGCGGTCTCCTTCGTCCACCCCGTGACCTCGTTCTTTCCCTACGCCAATGCCGGTGAACTTTTCGTCTGGCTGGGGATCGCCAACGGAGTGCAGAAGCTGGGCCTGTCCACCGTCCCGCTGGCGCTGTCCTACCTCGCCACCGGCGTCGTGGTGATCTTCATCAGGGGCGTGGTCACCGAATGGATCACTCGCATCCTGATCAAGAGAACCGGCCGCACCGAAATCTTCCGCAGATTCGACGAGGAATTCACCACCGCCGGCGGCGGCAGCGGTGGGCTCACGGCGGCTGGAGGAACGCGATGACCACGACCGACCAGAGCCCGCGCACATATCCCTCGGTGTTCGTCCGCAAGGGCACCGGCGGCTGGGGGAGAGGGCTCACGCTGCGCCGTACCGAAACCCGTAACAAGGTCCTTTCGGTGACGGGAGGAGGTATTCATCCGGTCGCCCAGCGGATCGCGGAGCTGACCGGGGCCGAGGCGATCGACGGGTTCCGGGTCAATGTGCCCGACGAGGAAATCATCTGCGCAGTGATCAACTGCGGCGGCACCGCACGGATCGGCGTCTACCCGCGCAAGCGCATCCCGACCGTCGATGTCTATCCCGGCGCCCCCGGCGGGCCGCTTGCCCAGTTCATCACCGAGGACATTTTCGTCTCCGACGTGGGATTGGACGAGGTGGTGGCGCAGGAGGGCCAGAGCGACAGCGCCGATGCGGACGCCGCGTCGGACGTACCGACCGGCCGGGACGACGACGAAGAACCGGCCGCAGCCCGGGAAGCCGTCGCGGAACCGGCGGAAGAGGGCGGCGGCGGACGGTTCTCCCGAATATCGAACGGCTTCATCAAGTTCAGTTCGGGCATCGGCTACGCGGTGAACACGATGCTGGCCTCGGGCCGGCAGTCGATCACTCTGACGATCAGCACCATCCTGCCGTTCATGGCGTATGTGAGCCTGCTGCTGGGCTTCGTCACCTACACCGGCGTCGCCGAGGCGATGGGTGAGGGCCTCAAGCCGCTGGCCGGGAACCCCATCGGGCTCATCGTCCTCGGGGCTGTGGCGGCTCTTCCCTTCCTGTCCCCGATCCTGGGGCCGGGAGCCGCGATCGCCCAGGTCGTCGGCGTTCTGATGGGCACACAGATCGCTTCCGGAGCGGTCCCCGTGGAGTACGCCCTGCCCACCCTGTTCGCCATCAACGGCCAGGTCGGCTGCGACTTCATCCCCGTCGGCCTCGCCCTGGGTGAGGCCAAGCCCGAGACGGTGGCGGTCGGTACGCCGGCCGTTCTCCTGAGCCGTCAGATCACTGCACCGCTGGCCGTCGTCATCGCCTGGCTCGTCAGCTTCTGGATGTACTGATGAAAGATTCCTATTACACCAGCACGGTCCTGCGCGTCGGCGACGAGGCCGCGGACCTCATCACAGGTGGCCTCCTCATCCTTTTCGGCGAGCCGCTGCCCAGCGATCTGGAAAGCCTGAGCGTGGTGCACAGCCCGGTCGGCAAGCCGGCCCTCGAGATGCGACCGGGCGACGAAGTCCTGCTCGGTGACACACAGTTGACCATCACCGCGGTGGGGGATCTCGCCCAGGAAAACCTGGCCACGCTGGGACACATCGTCATCTATGTCGATCCCGACCCCGCAGCCGGCCTGCTTCCCGGAGCAGTGCACGCGAAGGGCCGACTCGAAGTCCCGCCGCCGGGAGCCGAACTGAGGCTCGCCCGCGCGTGAAGCAGCCGAGCGGCCAGGAAGGAGAGCAGCACTCCATGAACGGCGCGGCGGCGGCCAGCACGGTCCGCCGTCGCCACTCCCTTCGTCTGCCGCAGATCCCTGGCCTGTCGGCCGGCTCGTCCCTCAAGTCCGAGGCCGAGCCGGGGCCGGCTGCCCACTCCCCTCGTGGGCACGGGGCCGAAACCGAAGGCCGCTGAGAAGAGGACTGATGGAACAACTTCCCTTGGCGCTGCTGCTGCTCGGCGCCTTCGTGGTGTCGATGGTGTCGAGCCTGGCGCAGCACCGCTACTACATGCGCACCGTGAACCGGCTCACTGCCGAGGAACACCGTGCGGGCGTCACTCTCGTCTCCGGACGTGCCACCGGGCGATTCCGCGGAGCTGTGGTGCTGTTGCTCGTACGGCAGAGCGACGAGGTCGTCGAACGTGCCCTGGTGATGCAGGGGATTTCGATCCTCGCCCGCTTCCGCGAAAGCCCTCAGCTGTCCGGCCAGTTGCGTACGGCGTCCTCCCGAGCCGCCTCGGCCGCCTCGGCTCGTGCGGTGGAGGACGCCCGCGACCGCTACCGCCGGATGCGGTCGGGCGGTAAGTCCTTGCGCAGCGCCGTCGGCGGGACGAGGACGGCACGCTGAGCGACAGGTATCCCGGCCGGTCGAGGTGATCGCCGTTGCCACCGGACCTGAGCGTTCCGGTGGCAACGGCGAACACCGGACGAAGACAGCGAGCGCTGCGATCCCGCACGAGACGAGCCCTTGTCCCGGGAACGGCATGCGTGCTACCAAAGGAATCACTTAAGTGCATACAGTTTGCACGAATGTGCAAA
This sequence comes from Streptomyces sp. 3N207, assembly GCF_052246355.1. Taxonomy (NCBI): domain Bacteria; kingdom Bacillati; phylum Actinomycetota; class Actinomycetes; order Kitasatosporales; family Streptomycetaceae; genus Streptomyces; species Streptomyces sp. 3N207. Next base: position 331,983 of record NZ_JBQQBV010000005.1, read on the forward strand.
TGGCGCCCGCCGGTGGACACCGACAGGGCACAGGAAGGACCGGAGCATGAGCTACATCGATCAGTTGCGGCAACGCGAGTTGGAGCTCGGGCGACCGGTCCGGGTGGGCCTGGTCGGCGCCGGACAGATGGGCCTCGGCTTCGTCGCCCAAGTGACGCGCATACCGGGCATGGAGATCTCCGCGATCGCCGACATCGCTCCGGAACGCGGTCACGAGGCGTTCCGGCGCTCCCAGCGGGGAGTGGCGCTCTCCGGCGGCACGCCTGACGAAAGGGCCGCGGCCGTGCTGCGCGGCCGGCCGGTCGTCGTCACCGACGCGCTCGACCTCGTCGCCCTGCCGATCGACATCATCGTGGACGCCAGCGGTGTGCCGGACGTCGGTGCGTCGGTCGGCTTCTTCGGACTTCTGGCGGGCAAGGACATCGCGCTGCTCAACGTGGAGTGCGACGTGACGATCGGCCTGCTGCTCACGACGGTTGCGCAGCAGACGGGCCGGGTCTACACGGTCTGCCGGGGCGACGAACCCGTGGAGTGCAAGCTTCTGGTGGAGTACGTGCGGGACATCGGGTTCGACGTGGTCTGCGCAGGCAAGGGCAAGAACAACCCCCTCGACCCGACGGCGACCCCCGAGGCGCTGGCCGAACAGGCCGAGGCGAAGCACATGAACCCCAAGATGCTGGCCAGCTTTGTCGACGGCTCCAAGACGATGATCGAGATGGTCGCGCTGGCCAATGCGACCGACCTGCAGATCAGCCAGCGCGGTATGACGGGGCCCCGCGTAACGGTCGAGGACCTGGCCTGGGCGTTCCGCCCCGAGGAAGACGGGGGAGTGCTCCCCGGCACCGGGGTGGTCGACTACTGCACCGGCCCGGTCGCGCCAGGGGTGTTCGTCATCGGCCACTGCACCGATCCGGTCGTCACCGCCGAGATGAAGTACCTGACGATGGGAGAAGGCCCCTACTACGCCTTCTACCGGCCCTTCCACCTGGCCAGCGTCGAAGCCCCGCTCTCGGTGGCCGAGGCGGTGCTGGAACGCACCCCGAGCCTCGCCCCCACAGTGTGGAACGCCGAGGTGGTCGCGGTCGCCAAGCGTGATCTGCGTACCGGCGAACGCGTCGACGGCATCGGCGGATCCACGGTGTACGGCCTCGCCGAAAGCGCCAAGACGACCGCCGACCAGGATCTGGTACCCCTCGGACTGGTCAGTGGAGCCGAGGTACTGCGCGACGTCCCGGCCGGAACCGTTCTCACCTCCCAGGACGTACGGATCGACCAGAACACCATGATCGCGACGCTACGGCGCCTGCAGGACCGGCTGCTGGCCGGGCAGCGGATCGACCTGCCGGTAGCGGGCCCGACCGAGTCCCTGGCCGCATGAGGAGGAACCGGATCCCTGGCCGCATGACGAGGAACAGGGTTCCTGGCTGCATGAGGAGGAACGAGCCATGGATCTGATCAAGGACGCCGAGGCCGCCCGCTCCGCACTCACCACGATGTGGACGATCCGCCGGTTCGAGGAAGCCGTCGACGACCTGTTCGCCCGCGGCATGATGCACGGCACCATGCACCTGTCGATCGGTCAGGAGGCCGTACCGGTCGGTGCCTGTGCCGAACTTCGGGACGGCGACTACATCACCTCCACGCACCGCGGCCACGGACACTGCATCGCCCGCGGCGCCCGGCTCGACCGCATGATGGCCGAACTGCTCGCCAAGGAAACCGGCTACTGCCGTGGCCGTGGGGGATCCATGCACATCGCCGACGTGGCGACGGGCAACCTCGGGGCCAACGGCATCGTCGCCGGCGGTGTCCCCATCGCGACGGGCGCCGCGCTGGCGAGCAAGCTGCGCGGTGAACAGCGGGTCGCGCTGAGCTTTTTCGGGGACGGCGCCGTCAACGAGGGGGCGTGGCACGAGGGGGTCAACCTCGCCGCAGTCTGGGATCTGCCCGTGGTGTTCATCTGCGAGAACAACAACTACGGCATGTCGATGTCCGTACAGCGTGCCTTCCGCGTGGAACACCTGGCCGAGCGCGCCGCCGGCTACGGCATCCCCGGCGTGACGGTGGACGGCAACGACGTGCCCGCCGTGCAAGAGGCCGTCCGCACCGCCGTCGAACGGGCCCGGGCGGGCGGCGGCCCCACCTTCGTGGAAGCCGTCACCTACCGGTGGAAGGGCCACTCCAAGAGCGACAAGAACCTCTACCGCACCCGCGAGGAGATCGAACGGTGGCGTGAGCAGGACCCGATCGCCCGCTACGCGGCCACTCTGCTGGACGCCGGCACGATCACCGAGGGCGAGGCCGAGCAGTGCCAGGCCGACGCACGGGAGGCCGTGCGCGAGGCTGTGCGCATCGCGAACGCCGCCCCCGATGCCCGCGCCGCAGAACTCACCTCCGCCGTCTACGCCGACTGACCTCGGACCTGACCGACCCTCGGAGAACCACCGATGACGACCACACTCCCGAGCACCGGGCCGACGAGCCAGCCGTCGTCGGACGACCCCGCAGAGCGCAGCATCACCTACGCCGAAGCGGTTCGCGAGGCCCTCGCCGAAGCGATGCAGGCCGATTCCCGCGTCTTCGTCCTCGGCGAGGACATCGGCGTCTACGGAGGTGCCTTCGGCGTCACCGGCGACCTGGTGCACCGCTTCGGCGAGGACCGGGTACGCGACACACCGATCAGCGAGCTGGGCATCGTCGGTGCGGCGGTCGGCGCCGCACTGGCCGGTATGCGGCCGGTGGTCGAGATCCAGTTCTCCGACTTCACGGCTCAGGCCATGGACCAGATCGCCAATCAGGCCGCGAAGATCCACTTCATGCTGGGCGGCGCAGCGCGCGTCCCCCTGGTGCTGCGTGCCCCCAGCGGCTCCGGCACCGGCGCCGCCGCGCAGCACTCCCAGAGCCTGGAGACCTGGTTCGCCCACATACCCGGGCTGAAGGTCGTCATGCCCGCGACCGCGGCCGACGCCAAAGGGCTACTGCTCGCCGCCGTCGACGACCCCAACCCGGTGATCGTGCTCGAGCACAAGCTGCTGTACAAGCAGACCGGCCCGGTGCCCGCCGGCGCCGATCGCATTCCCCTCGGACAGGCGGCCGTTCGCCGCCAGGGCCAGGACCTGACCGTCGTGGCCACCGGTGTCATGGTGCCCCGGGCCATGGAAGCCGCCCAGCAGCTCGCCGAAGACGGCATCACGGCAACGGTCATCGACCCCCGCACCCTCGTTCCCCTGGACGAAGCAACGATCGTCTCGGCGGTGGCTGCCACCGGCCGGGCCCTGCTGGTCCAGGAAGCTCCGCAGAACTGCGGCTACATGGCAGAGATCGCCGCGCGGATCGCCGACTCCGAGGCATTCGGCTATCTGCGGGCCCCTATCCGGCGGCTCAGCGGCCTGGACGTGCCGGTGCCCTACGCCCCGCAGCTGGAGCGCGCGGCTGTGCCTCAGGTCCCCGACATCGTGGCCGAGGCCACCCGCCTGGTCAGGTCATGGTGATGGCCGAGATCCCCCTGGTCATGCCGAAGATGTCCATGACGATGGAGGAAGGAATCCTCCTCGTCTGGCACAAGGCCGAGGGCGACGAGATCCGCTCCGGTGACGTGGTCTGCGAAGTGATGACCGACAAGGTCGACATGGAGGTGGAGTCCCCCGTCGACGGCACCCTGGTCCGCCTGGTGGCCAAGCCGGAGCAGACGGTCGCCGTCGGCGAGCCGATCGCGTACCTCGCCAGTTCAGCAGACGACTTGCTCGGTGACCTCCTCTCGGGACCGCCCGCGCCGGACGGCTCCCCGCTCGCGCCGGAGCAGCCCGCGCCCGACCAGACCACCCCTGGGCCCACGGTGGCGCCCCCCGCCTCGACCCGGGTGCCGATGGTGCCGCTTGCCCGACGACGGGCGACCGAGCTCGGCTTGGACCTCGCGACGCTCATCGGCACCGGACCGGGCGGGACCATCAGGGTCACGGACGTGGAGACGGCCACCCGGCCGACAACACATGCGACTTCCGCACCGCCCAGCCGGGCGGTCGGCACCAGCGCCGGCACGCCTACAGCGCACCGCAGGTCCCGAACCACGGTCGCCCGCCAGACCAGCGTCAGCGCCGCCATCCCACAAGCCGTCGTCTACCGCGACCTCGAACTCGAAGCCCTCGTGGCACACCGAGGGACGTCCCGCTGGACCAGCCTGATCATCAGGGCGTACGCCGATGCCCTGCGCGGCAGCCCGCTCAACGCCCGATGGACGGAGGAGGGGAGCGAGGTGTGGTCCGACGTCGCGGTGGCCTTGAGGGTGGACACCGAACGTGGCCCGCTCGCCCCGGTGCTGCCCGACCCGGACCAACTGCCCGTCGACGAACTGGACGAGAGCCTCGGGCGCCTGGCCGACCAGGCGCGCAGCGGCAAGGTGCCACTGCAGCACCTGACCGCGGCTACGACCACCGTGTACGACCTCGGAGACATGGGCGTCGATGCCTTCCAGGAGTTGCTCACCCCGCCCCAGGTGACCGTACTTTCGATAGGAACAGTGGCTCCGCAGGTCGTCCCGGCCGCCGACGGTGTGGAGATCCGCACCCGCTGCCGGGTCGGCCTCACCGTCGATCACCGGGTCGGCGACTGCTCGGACGCCGCACGCCTGCTCATCGCGGTGCAGCGGCGTCTGGACGAACCGAGCTGGTTCGGATGGGGGTGATCAGGCCGGTCATCCGGCAAGGGGCAGCAGCGGCGGCAACCCGGAGAACATCCCGCCCGCCGCCGTGCGGCGCCGAGCGCCGTGGTCGCTGACCATCTGCGACCGGCAGCCATCCTCGCCCCCGCCGGTGGCCCCTGAACGCGCTGCCGCCCGTCCACAATTCCTGGCCCTGCCTGCCGGTGGACGCGGCGGCAGCGTGCTGTCCCGATTCGACGGACAAGTCGCGTGCGGGAGGAAGGTCAAGATCTGACGCCTGGAGCCCGGCAGGCAGTTGGGTCTCCGGCCTGGTAACTCGCAAGATGTGCGCGTGGGTACGCCCGCCCGAAGGGGCCCACCGGGGCGCGTCACAGGGGCCGGAAGGTACCCGGACGGATCACCGAGCGGCTGCGGCAAGCAGCGCCTCGGCCAGCGGAGTGTCGCAGACGAGTACGTTCACATACTGGCCGCGCAGCGCGCCGAGCACTCCGCGGGCCTTCTCGACACCCGCGGCCAGTCCCACCACGGTCGGAATCCGACGGAGATCTTCGAGCGAGACGGCCAGCACCCTGTCCTGCACGGCTCCGGTCACCGGGTTGCCGTCCTCGTCGAAGAACCGGGCGCACACATCGCCCACCGGCTTCGCCGCTTCGAAGTCCGCCCGCTCGCGGTCGCTCAGCTGGAGTGAGTCGATGACGGCTGCCGACGACCCCACCCCTGCCGCGCCGATACCGACGCAGGCCACGGACGACTTACGGCTTGCGTCCAGCACGGAGATGATGGACGGCTCGGCCATCAGGGTGTCCCGCGATGCCTTGGTTCCCAGCAAGGCGGGCGCGTGCAGTCGCCGGTAGCTGGTGCCGAGGCGGTCGGCCAGCTCGCGCACCAGTTCCTCGCCGGTGATCTCCGACGTCACAGAGGAAAGCCCACCGACCAGGGGGAGTACTTCCACCGGGAGCTTCTGATCGGCCGGGACTGCACGGACCATGGCCTGCAGCGTGCGCCCCCAGGACAGCGAGATACCGGCGCCGGGCTGCTCCGTGCTCAGTATCCAGCTTGCCGCCAGTTCCCCCACCTTCGTGAGCGCCGATTCGTCGTCGCTCACCGAGGCCACACGGCAGGCCGACATTCCGAATGCTGTTTGCAGCCGTTCCTCCAGGTCCAGCTCACGTCCGGCCGGATCGTTGATCTTTATCTCCACTATTCCCTGGGCCCGTGCGGCGGCCAGGATGCGTGAGACATTGGAGCGGCTGACCCCCAATGCGCTGGCGACCTGCTGCTGCGAGAGATTGTCCTGGTAGTAGAGCCGTGCGGCCTTCACCAGCAAGTCGTGTTCGCGGGACGCCGGCATGCTTATCCCTTCACCTGCGCTTCGTCACATCTGCCCAGATTCTTGCACACCCGACCAGGAGGGTGCTCCCCTCGGGGAGCTGCAGGGCGGAGTTCGGCCACCTCGGCGCCGGCCGGGCCTGAAGTCGCGACGGCGGGTCTCCATACCGTGTGAGCTGCCTTGTTTCCCGCGGGTAATCCACGCAGCTGATCGGTGGGGGTGCCCAGTGTGCCGGTCGTTGCTGCGGTGGGACCGGTAGTACGCCCGCCCCGATGCAGGGGCAGCGGAAGTGGCGGCTTTTGATGGCGCGAGCTTCGCTGAAAGCGACGTGTATCTGGCCGCTGACTGCGGAGTGGGCATGTGTGACGGTGGCGTGGAGAAGGCCGCCGGGCAGCCTGTATTGCGGCCAGGGCGCATTGCGGCGGTGGGTGGTGCGCGGACCTGGACAGGGAAGCGCTGCCCGTGCAATTCTTTTCACGTCCGTGAATCTTATGCTCACGTATGTGCACACCGGGCGGGGCGGCTCGATCACTCTCGGCTGACAGCGCCTGTCACCCGGCGCGTGGAACGGCCGCGCCGGGCGCCGCCGCGCTCCTGGCCGGTTGCTGCACGCCTTGCACGACAGCGCGGTGGGGCACCGAGAAAGCCAAGGAGCCGACAATGATCGAGACCGATACGGAGACCGCGTACCTGGAATGCACCTGCGGTGGAGAGCGGCTTCATCGGCTCACCTATGTCCACGGCTGCCTGCTGACGATCGTCTGTGACAACTGCGGCAGAATCACCGCGATGCCCAGGGAACTGGTCCTGGGCCAGTACACACGGGACTTCCGCGACCGCATTGGCCGACTCCCGGCGAAACTTCGGTCCGACGCCCGTGAACGTCCAGTGCATTTCGTCTTCAGCCTCCCGGTGAAGGCGATCGGCAAGGTCGGCCAAGTCATACACGAAATCAAGCTGATATCCCGGTCCTGATCTCACCTACCGTGATTGACCGTTGGCTCGCATACGGCAAGTGCACGGGAGAGCCACGACAATGGCTCCATGAGGACTGAAGAGGACACCCCGCTTGCTGAACGGGTTCTGCTCATCGAGAGCCGTGCCGGCGAGGGTGCTCTCAAGGCCATTGGACAAGGGCTTCCCCCGCGTTCCGCGAAGGAGGAAGCCCTCTTCCTCTCTTACAACTACGCAGATGTGCCCGTAGGTAGAAGTTTCGACTGCTGCTTCCGACGCTCCGACGAGAGCGATGTCGTCTCGGTGACCACGACTGTCGTGGCCGTCACCCAGCAGTTCGGAGTCGCGTTCGACGTGATCCCTCATGGTTGGAAGACGCTGGCCGTGTTGAGGTTCGAGCCAGAGATCCCCGCGATGGTCCATGACCTCCCGGAGGCCGCTGGATGGTTCGACCAGCCCATCTCCGTCCATGTCTCGGACAGCGACACCTGGGAAGCACGAGCCATCAGCAGCCGGCGCAACAGGAGCTGACAGCAGCACGTCGTACGCGACCGTACGCCGCCCAAGAGCTTGGTTGACAGGGGAGTTGGGCGAGCCGCATCATCATTCCACTAACTGATTAGTGGAATGGTGGTGGAAGTGGTCGAGTACCGCATCGACCGGCGCAGCGGCGTCGCCACCTACCTGCAGATCGTCCAGCAGACGAAGCAGGCGCTGCGCCTCGGCCTGCTCAAGCCGGGGGACCGGTTGCCCACGGCCAAGGAGGTCGTCTCGGCCACCGCGATCAACCCCAACACCGTGCTGAAGGCGTATCGCGAACTGGAGCGGGAGGGGCTGGTCGAACCGCGGCCGGGGCTCGGCACCTTCGTCCAGCGGTCGCTGGCCCGGCCCGAGGCCGGCCCCGACTCGCCGCTGCGTGCCGAACTGAGCGCCTGGACGGAGCAGGCCTGCACCGCCGGGCTCGACAGGGACGACATCGCCGCGCTGGTCGCCTCCGTCCTCGACGAGTGCTTCGGCGAGGGCCGTGACGAGCGCCGTGACGAGCGTCTCGGCGACGGCGCGCCGCGTACCACCGATCCTGTGAACGGGGAGAGCGAGTGACTGACACAACCGAGGCCCCAGGTGCCGTCGAGGCGGCGGGGCTCACCAAGAGGTACCGGACCCGCTGGGCGCTGCGGGACTGTTCGTTTCGGCTCCCCGCGGGGAGGATCTGCGCGCTCGTCGGCCCGAACGGCTCCGGCAAGAGCACCCTCCTCGCGCTGGCCGCCGACCTGGCGGCGGCGGACGCCGGCACGGTGCGGCTGTTCGGCGAGCCGCCGTCCGCCCCGGGCACCCGGCGCCGCGTGGCCTACGTCGCCCAGGACAAGCCGCTCTACCCGCGCTTCACCGTCGCCGAGACACTGCGGCTCGGCCGCGAGCTGAACGCCGGCTGGGACCAAGCCTCGGCCGAGCGCGTCGTGGCGGAGGCCGACGTACCGCTCACCGCGCGTGTCGGCTCCCTCTCCGGCGGCCGGCGCACATGTGTGGCGCTGGCCCTCGCACTCGGCAAGCGCGCCGAACTGCTGCTGCTCGACGAGCCGTTGTCCGACCAGGATCCGTTGCGGCGCAACCGGATGATGAGCGCCCTCATGGCCGAGGCCGCCGAACACGGCACCACCGTGGTGATATCCACCCACGTGCTCGCCGAGACCGACGGGGTCTGCGACTATCTGCTGCTGCTCGGCGAGGGGCGGATCCGGCTGGCGGGTGAGACGGAGACGCTGGCGGCCTCCCACCACATGGTCACCGGCGCACTGCGGCGGGACGCGACTCCGCCCCAGCTGGACCGCTACACCGTGGTCGAACAGCGGGTGACAGGGCGCCAGTTCACGGCCCTCGTACGGGCCGAACAGGCACCCGCCGGCGATGAATGGGTGGTCGCCAAACCGACGCTGGAGGAGATCCTGCTCGGCTACCTGCGCTCCCCGCAGGCTCCGCCGCAGCTGACCCCCAGTGCGCGGGTGCGCGTTCCGGACGCCGGGGAGGTGGCTGCATGAGTGCCCTCATCTCCCGGACCGGCTCCCGGTTCGCCGTCGGCTCTCGCTTGCGCGGCCTGACCTGGCTGACCTGGCGGCAGCACCGGGCCGCGTTCGGCGCGGCGGCCGTGCTGTTCCTGCTGGTCGTTTCGTACTTCGTATGGCAGCGGGCGGAGCTGAGCGGTTTCGTCGACAGGTACGACATCACTTCGTGCAGGGGCCGTGGCTGTGACACCACATCGGGCTCCCCGGCCACAACGCTGCCGGACAACATGCAACAGGCGGTGACCCACTTCAAGAGCGAGGTGGCCGATCCGCTGTCCATCGGCGGGTACGTACTCCTCGTGCTGCCGGCGCTGGTCGGTGTCTTCATCGGTGCCCCGCTCGTCGCGCGGGAGCGGGAGAACGGCACCTACAAACTGGCCTGGTCCCAGTCGTACGACCCGGAACGCTGGCTGGCCCACCAACTCGCCCTGCTCGCCGCCGTCACCGCGGTCATGACCGGGTTGCTTGCCGCCGTGTACAGATGGTGGTGGGTGGCCGTCAACGACACCGTGGACGACTTCGAGTCGTACTACGCGAGCAACGTCGCCCACCACGACTGGTCCGCGGCGGACTCCTTCTTCGCCAACGGACCGGTCCTGGTGGCAGTTGCCCTGCTGGCTCTCGTTCTCGGCACCGCCTCGGGACTGCTGCTGCGGCGGATCCTGCCCGCGATGGCAGTCGCCCTCGCCGGCACCGTAGGAGCGCAGTTCCTCCTGGCGCGCATGCTGCCTCACGTGATGCCGCCCGAGACCGTCTACGCGAAGACGACACAGTTGGGCGACACCCAGCCCTGGAACACCTGGTGGCAGGACGACGACACCTGGGAGGACGACGGCGCCGCGGGCTTCCTGCTGAGGTCCGGGCGCCATGTGCGAGAGGGGGCGTGCTCGGACAAGTACATCGACGACAACACCCTCTCCAGCTGCCTGACCGACAACGACGTCGTCAAGCAATGGGCAGAGATCCATCCTTACAGCCACTACTGGCCCCTCCAGTGGATCGAGACCGGGATCTGCCTGGTCGCGGCTGCCGCTCTCACCCTCTTCTGCCTGCGCCGGATCCGCCACCGGCCGTAAGCGGTGCCCCTCGCCCTGAGCCGACCGGCACCCATCACCGCGCCCGGGCGTTGCCCACCCCTGCCCGGACATCCCTCCACATGAACGGAGTTCCCTGCACCATGGCCACCACCACCGCGGTCACGTCTGCCGCCGACCGGTCCGCGACAGCCCTCGGCGACGGCTCCGGCGTGTGGAACTCCCACGGCCCGCCCGGGAAGCGCGCGCCCTCCCGTACCGAGTCCGTGACGGTCGCCCTCATTCCCGCCGTGCTCATGCTCGGCATGGGGCTGTGGGGCATCCGGCGCGAGAACTCCATGTGGCGGGACGAGTCGACGACGTACCAGGTCGCGCACCGCAGCCTGGACGAGCTGTGGCATCTGCTGGGCAGCATCGACGCGGTGCACGGCCTCTACTACCTGTTCATGCACGCCGTTTACGCCCTGTGGGACGGCGGGCTTCTCGCGCTGCGGCTCCCTTCCGTGCTGGCCATGGCCGTCGCTGCCGCAGGCGTCGCACTGGCGGGCCGACGGCTGGCCGGACCCCGGGCGGGGCTCGCCGCAGGGCTGGCCTTCCCCCTGCTGCCGATGGTGCAGAAGTACGCACAGGAAGGGCGCTCGTACGCATTCGTCTGTGCGGCGGTCGCCTGGGCCACGTATCTGCTGCTCGGCGCGGTGGACGAGCCCCGCAGGCGGACCTGGTGCGCGTATGCGGCCGTGCTGTCCGTCGGCTGTCTGCTGCACGAGTTCGCGGTGCTCGTCCTGCTCGCCCACGGTGCCGCGCTGTTCAAGTCGCGAGTTCCCCGTACGGTGCTGTGGTCCTGGGCGCGTGCCGCTCTCGGGGTCGCCGTTGTGCTGGCGCCGCTGGCGCTGATCAGCAAGCAGCAGGAGGCCCAGATCGCGTCCCTGGAGCCGCCCAGCGGGATGGAACTGCTGCGCTTCGGCATCCTGGTGGCGCCGGGCGCCCTGTTCGCCTGCGTCCGGCCGACCGTGCGGGGGCTGCCGGCGCGGGGCCCGGCCGGTGGCCTGCGGACGGTTGATCTGCGGACAGTTGATCTGCGGACGGTTGGCCTCTTCCTCCTCGTACTGCCATCCGCCGTGTTGATGCTGGTGTCCTTCTTCCACCCGCTCTACTCCGACCGGTACGTCATGTACTCGGCGATCGGGCTCGCGCTGCTGGCGGGCGGCGCCGTCGACCGGGCGCTGCGTGCGCTGCCCACGGTGCTCGTCGCCGTGCTGGTCGTCGCCGTACTGGCGGGCCTGCTGCCCGCGTGGCTGCAGGTGCGGCGGCCCGAGGTCCACATGGACGACACCAACGCGACTGCGGCCGCCGTGGCGCGGATGACGCGAACCGGCGACGGAGTGCTGTTCACGCCGTGGCGGCGGCGCGAGGGCAGCCTGTCCCACCCCCAGGAGTACCGCGGCCTGCGTGACCTGGCCCAGGCCGAATCCCCCCGCCGCTCGGGCACATTGTGGGGGGTGGAGCTCCCCGCCGAGCGCATCCGTACCCGCGTTCGGGCCGTCGACCGGGTGCTGGTGCTGAGCGACCCCCCGAGCGGCGAGGAGGACGGCCCGGAGAACGCTCAGGAGCGCGCGAAGCGGGACGTGCTCAAGCAGAACTTCCGCGTCTGTGCACGGGAGAAGGCGGGGCGCATGGTGCTCACCCTCTACGCTGCTCGCCCCGGCCTGTGTCAGGGCCGCTCCTGACCGCCCCCACGGGCGAGGCACTACGAGCCGCCGATCTGCTGCCGCAGAGCCGTACGGTGAGCGCCTCTCCCGAGGTCAGTTCGGCTGCCGGCGGGCCTGCTTCACCTCGCGGTCGATGGCCCAGGCATCGGCAACCGGTCCGAGGTGGCCGATCTTGTCGGGGTTGATCACCCCGCGGACCGTCTGAATCTGCCCCTCGAGCACATCGAGGGCCAGGACGTGGAGCACCTTGCCGTCCCGGTCGCGGAAGATCGCGCCGGGCTGGCCGTTGATCTCGTGCGGCTCGAACGACACGTCGATCCGGATCAGCTGGGGGAAGACCGTGCCCAGCACCCGGGCCACGTTCTCCGCGCCCATGACGGCCTTGGCCAGCTGCGGAGCCTTGCCGCCGCCGTCCCCGACCAACTGGACATCGGCGGCCAGCAGTTTCTGCAGCCCGCCCACATCGCCGTCCTTCAGCGCATCGAAGAACCGTGTGGCCAGCTCCTGCCGCTCCTGCCGGTCCGCCTCGAACCGCGGACGCCCGGCCTCCATATGCCGCCGCGCCCGCACCAGCAGCTGCCGGCATGCCGACTCCGAACGCCCCACCGCCGCGGCGACCTCATCGAAGCCGAAGGCGAACACCTCCCGCAGCACAAACACCGCCCGCTCCAGCGGGCTGAGCCGCTCCAGCAGCACCAGCGCCGCCATCGACACCGAGTCCGCCAGCTCCACCGACCGCGCCGGGTCCTGATACGGATCGCTCAGCAGCGGCTCGGGAAACCACGGGCCCACGTACGCCTCCCGCCGCACCCGCGCCGAGCGCAGCACATCGACCGAGATCCGCGTCACCGTGGCCGACAAGAACGCCTTCGTCGACGTGGGCCGGGTCGCCGAACGGTCGAAACGCAGCCACGTCTCCTGCACCGCGTCCTCGGCCTCACCCACACTGCCCAGAATCCGATACGCGATCGAGAACAGCAGCGGCCGCAGCTCCTCGAACTCCTCGACCTTGCTCACGCCGCATCCCCTCCCCATGACGCCCTCCCACCCGGCCGAACTCGCCGGTGCAGGCATCCTCCGCTGATCATCCGGCCCACCGGCAGACCGGAGCAAAGCCCCTTGGTCCGGAGGCCCGGAGCCCGCAGCCGGACCCCGGGCCTGTTGCCGGTGCCGTTCAGTGGAACTGCCCCGGCCGTTCAGTGCAACGGTCCCGGCCGTTCAGTGGAACTGCCCCGGCTCGTAATTGCCGGCCGGCTGCTGGGTGATGATGTTCAGCCGGTTCACCGCGTTCATGAAGGAGATCGTGATCACCAGGGCGGTGAGCTGCTCCTCGTCGTAGTGTTTGGCAGCACGTGCCCACACCTCGTCGCTGACCCCACCGGCGGCATCCGCGACCCGGGTCCCCTCCTCCGCCAGCCCCAGCGCGGCACGTTCGGCCTCGGTGAAGACCGTGGCCTCCCGCCACGCCGCGACCAGGTTCAGCCGCACCGAGGTCTCGCCGGCAGCGGCAGCCTCTTTGGTGTGCATGTCGATGCAGACGGCACAGCCGTTGATCTGACTCACGCGAAGCGCCACCAGCTCCTGCATGGCGGTCGGCAGCGGCGAGTCCTTGAGCACCTTGCCCGCCGACATGAAGTACTTGAGGACCTTGCCGGCGGTCGGGTCGGCGAAGTAGTTCAGTCGCGCGTCCATGGTGTGCTCCTCTGCGGTCGTCAGTGGCTACACCCCCTGAGACGGAGTAGCCCGACCCCCTGTGACATGGACGCATGTGACCTGCGTCTCCCCGCCGTCGCCGCACGTCAGCCAACTGATGGGTGGTGCTCCCCGCTCCCGGCGGCCGGGGAGGCGGGGATGAGTGCCCGTACTCATCCGGCGGGCCGGCTGCGGCTGACAGGCTGGTGTCATGAACCGGCCTGACCAACTCGCCACCGGCACCGGCAGCAAGACGTGCGCGATCTCCCTCGGCGTGCCCCTGTGGGCCATGACCTTGCTGTCCCTCGGCTATCTGTGCTGGCTGTTCATCAAGGCGATCGGCGCCATCTTCGCGATGGGCCTCGCCGGCTGGTTCGGTGCCGACCCCGATCTGTCCGCGCACATCCGGACCGACAGCCTGCTCCTGGGACTCGCGGCCACGGCCGTAAGCGCAGCCGCTTGCGGCCTCGCCTACTGCTTCCCGGCCATGCGCGCTCTGCCGGGCAGCCACCAGTTCGCGGTGCTCGGGGCACTCTCGTCCGTCGCCCCGCTCGCAGCGGCAGTCTGGGTGGCCACCCGGTGACCGGCTCTGAGCGGCCCGCTCTACGAGGGGCCGCCCGGGCCGTCACCTTCGAGTGAAGGAGGCGGCACACCTCAGGAGATAGAGGCGGCACACGTCAGGAGAAGATCGCGTGCACCTGATCGACCGCTTCGGGTCCATAACCCACCACGCCCACGGGGACCGCGCCGTCGATGGCCTCGATGACACGCCCGGCCCATACCGGCCCGAACCCCCCGCACAGTTCGATCAGTTGCACGCCCTCGTCCACCAGGCGGCGCGCGACCTCGATCCCCTCCTCGGGCTTCTCCACCCCGACGAAGACACTGCGGCACGTACCCGTGGTCACGACGCTGACATCGCCACCTGCCGCGCTGCCCGCCGCCGTGTAGATGAACCCCCAGTGCGTGAGCGCCATGCTTATCGACCTCCCGTGATCGTCAGAGCCACCAGCCAACCAGAGTCAGGGCGGGAATGGCCTGGCTCGGCGATGATCCGTGAGTGATCCGCGCCGCATTCCGGATGCCCGCACCGTCCGCGCACAACAACGCCGACCACACTCGCGCATCACCCGTCGGACGAGCCCTGTCCGCTGATGTGGATGAGGGCGGTGCGTTGTAGCCCGACCAGGAGGAGGCAGGAATCTTCCTCGCCGTACAGGACCGATTCGAGGGGGAAGTTCTTGGCGTAGGCGAGAAGGGGTGGGATCCCGGACGCCCCGGTGGTCTCGGTGACGAGGGTTTCGAGGAGGTCGCGGGCGAGCCAGGAGACGAGCTCGTCGCCGGTGCATGGCCGATATGGCGAATCCCCGCGTCCGTCAACGGCCCACCCAAGGTCCATGCTTGTGATCACCGCAGTGCCGATCGTGCTGATCACCTTGGTTACTGGTCAGCCAGCCGAACCCGGTGAACGTACGCGGTCACGGACCAGGGCGCGGCGCAGTCCCTCGTGCACCTGGCCGGTATCGCCGAATCCTTGGTGAGAGCGCGCCCATCGGGTCCGTCGCGGCACTCCTTATGGCTTGTTAGCCTGGCGTCGCTTGTACGCAGGGGGGAGCTGACCGTGGAGAACATCCTGCCCGTGGCCATCGGGGCTGGTCTCGGCCTCATAGGGGCCGTGTTCGGTTCTTGGTTCACGGCGCGTCGGCAGGACCGCATGTGGCTCCGCGAACAGAAACTCAAAGCCGGCGTGGGCTTCAACACGGCGGCAGGTCAGCTATTCGACTACCTTCGGGAAACACAGCTGGGCGACGACGGCGCCGGCGCCAACGAGTTGGCGAACCGGATGCAGGAGGCGCGGTCAGCCCTCTACTTGCTGTGCGACAGCGACACCGTCGATCTCGCCGATGGTCTCGCCCGCCAGGTCTGGCGCACCCGTCCCACCGACGGCAGAGCGGATCGCAAGGCCGATCACCAGAAGACGTTGGACCTCCTCCGCCGCTTCACGCGCCAGCTCAGGCAAGAGATCGCCAGACCGTAGTCTCCGCCGGATCACCGTGCGGACCAGCGGAAGACGTCTGCGGTGTGGAGTCCGGCGAGGTGGAAGGTTGCGGTCTTCTCGTAGCGGGTGGCGATGTCGATCCACTGTTTCAAGTGGCCAATTGCTGTACTTCTCCGGCAGGTGCACCCACTGAGAGCCGGTCTGGAACTTCCAGGCGATCGCATCGATCACTTCTCGGTGGGTCCCGCCACCGGCCACCCCGCTTCGGCGTCGGGCCCGGGAGTAACGGTTCGATCCGCGCACACTGCGCGTCCGTCAACGCGCACGCCGGGACCAACGATCAGGTGATCCCGCCGGAACGCCCTAGCTCTGCGGTACGTCCTTGATGAACACGATCCCGTCGATACCGGGCAGGTGGGCTGGGTCGAGCGAGGCGTAACCGAACCAGGGGGAGACGCGGGGCGCGGGGCGTGTGTTGCCGAGGGCGGTGGCCAGCTGCGGGGCGTCGATGATGGAGCGGTCCTCCGGGAGCGCGTACAGGAGTCCTTCGAGGGTGTCCGGCGGCGGCGTGTCCACCCCCTGGTGCCGGATCGTGCCGAGGGCCGTGGCCACGAAGGCGTACTCCTCGCCGAGCTGGGCGCTCACCAGCGCACCGGCGCTCCACCACTCCACCGGCCCCTGCCACATCTGCATCGAGCTCTTGTCCCGCTGGAGATGGGAGTTGTGGGCGTGGATGAGTGCCGGGCCCCGAGCGGCGACGGCGAGGAGATTGTGGGCCATCATCAAGTCCCGCAGCGCGCACAGCCGCGCCATGCGGGCCGGTGAGGTGTCGGCCATCCAGTGGTGGTAGCGCAGCAGGCCGGTCGCGGTGCGCCCGTACAGGCGCGCCCGGTCCCAGTCGTCCCGCGAGGTCGTCGCGAGCAGGTGCGGCGTCTGCGCGTCGAGCAGCGCCACCAGATCGTCGGCGAGCAGCCGCAGCTGACCGGCCTCGGCCGACTGCCCCACGGACTGGGCCGGGTCCATCATCGCGGCGGGATTGGTCCACCGGTCATCGGTGTCGAGCAGGTGGTCGAGCGTTTCCGCGGTGCAGGGGAGCAGGTTCGCGTCCACCCGGGCCGCGAGGTAGCCGTGGAGTGCGGTGAGGGCCTGCCGGGGGCTCGCGACGTGGGTGATCTCCAGCGGGCCGTCGAAACCGGCGAAGCGGAGCCGCTCGGACGCGGGCCGGCCCTCGTTGTCGGCGCGAACGTTGTAGGCGCGGATCCAGCGCACGAGTTCGCGATTGGCCGCGGAGGCGCCGAGCCCGAGGTCCGGGTGGCTGAATCCGTGCTCCATGACCTCGTCGAGGGTGCCCGCGCCCGAGGTGACGTAGTCGTCCACGATCAGGCCCGTCATGCAGTCGCTCTCGATCGCGATCGTCCGGTAGCCCTCCTGCTCGACGAGCTGCCGGAACAGCTCGTTGCGCAGGTCGAGCAGAGCGTCCTCGCCGTGGGTGGGCTCGCCCAGTGCGAGCAGCCGCGGCCGGGCCGGGAGCAGCCTCAGGATGGCGGCAGCCTCGACGGCATGGACGGTGTCCTTGATGTCAGTAGCCATGCCTTCAACGGTATCGTTGAACCCTCGGTGGAAACTTTCTCGGGATACCATCAGCCACATGGGGAGAAAGCTTCAAAACGGTGAGCGGCTCAGGCCGGTTGATCTGGCGCGCGGGCACGGTCTGTCGACCCAGGCGATCAGGAACTACGAGGAGGCCGGCATCCTTCCGGCCGCCGGTCGCACACCCCACGGCTACCGCACCTACACCCCGCTGCACGCGCAGGCCCTGCGCGCGTTCCTCGCCCTGGTGCCCGGCCACGGCCACCGGACAGCGGCGTCGATCATGCGGGCCGTCAACGAGGGCGCGGTCGACGAGGCGTTCCGCCTCATCGACGAGAGCCACGCCCAACTCCTCGACGACCGCGGGACCCTCCAGGCTGTGGAGAGCGCCCTGGGCGACCTGGACCCACCCACGGCGCCCGAGCCGACAACGGCGCCCGAGCCGACCGCGGTGTCCGAGCCGACCGCGGTGTCGTCGTCCGGAGCCACGTTCATCGGGCCGCTGGCAGGCAAGCTCGGAATCCGGCCCGCGACGCTGCGCAAATGGGAGCGCGCCGGGCTGGTGCACCCGCGCCGCGACCCGCTGACCGGGTACCGCGTCTACGACGAGGCCGATGTACGGGACGCCCGGCTGGCCCACCAGCTCAGGCGGGGCGGCTACCTGCTGGAGCAGATCGCCCCGCTGATCGCCCAAGTGCGGGCGGCCGGTGGACTGGAGCCGCTGGAGGCCGCACTGTGCGACTGGCGCGGCCGACTGTCAGCGCGCGGGCGGGCCATGCTGACCGGGGCCGCCGAGCTGGAGGCGTACCTCCGCAAGCGCGGATGAGCTTTCGGTTGCCGGCCGAAGAGAACGAGGGGCACCAACGGTTCCGTCTCGGCCGGCCCGTCCGCCGATGAAGGCAATGAAGGCACCCCAGCCCAGGCGACGGTACGAGAGTGACGCCGAACGGCACGAAGCACGCGCCCTCGGCCTCGACTGTCGTATGGGCAGTTGCCGCCTCAGCGCAGTAGCGCCCCGCGCAGCCTCAGGCCGTAGTGGATGCGCAAGCGGTGGAGTTCCCACAGGCCCACCGCGGTCACCGAGACCGGCGCTCCCACGAGCATGATCATCCGCACGGGCCCGGGAACGCCCGCGTAGGCGCCGGTGAACATGTCGACGAGCAGCATCTCCCACACCACGGTCATCGCGATCAACGGCGGCACGGTCTCGTGGATATCGGCGGTACGGAAGACATGCACGAGGGACATTGCGATGCCGTAGACCACAAAGGGCAGCACCCAGACGATGGTGATCACCGTGGCCGTATGCTCAACGATCGTCATCGGCAGATTGCCCGCGAAAAGTCCGTTCCCGAACCCCGTCAGCACCTGCAACGGGAAGAGGAACATGCCCGCGAATATCGCGACGATCGCGCCCAGCGGCCGGCCCGCTCGCCGCAGCAGTTCCCTGCGCTGTGCGGGCTCGGCGAGCGCGACCAGTATCCCGACGAGTACGGGGTAGGTGACCGACAACGCCAGAACGGTGATCCACGACTGGTTGAAGCGGTCTTTGGCCGCATCGCTCAAGTTTTCCGCGAGGCGGTACGAGAGAGACACCCAGCAGAAGGCGCCCAGACCCACCATGGTGCGGATCCTCTGGATGCGCCTCACCCCGGCGTCCTCGATCCGCCCGGGCCGCGACGGCAGAAAGACCCGCCTCCCCACGCCGATCGGTCCCACCGCGCGCCACGCTCGCGCGAGCGGCCCGGTCCGCCGCACCGGCACCGGGCGCGGGGGGTAGGGATACGGGGGTCGCGGATACGGGTAGTTGGGCGGCGGGGGCGGCGGGACGTACGGAGGGGGCGGTACAGGATGGTTGCGGTTTCCACCACGGGGCGGCTCCCCCCGCGGACCCCCTACGGCCATCTGCGTTGCTCCCTCGTTCAAGCTCGTTCAAGCCATGGCATCCACCAAGCGCGCCGCAAGGACGCATGCATGGGAGACACTTGACGGGTCGGAATGGTTGCGCAACCCACCGCGGGGCCGACGCGGATGCGGACGCAGCGCCTCGGCTCTCGCGGCGCGGCAAGATTCTCAACTTCCCCCGGCTGTGTCCACCTCTCCCCGGTGCTGACATCGAAGGTCACGCCACCAGCACCACACCCCGGCTCGGCATCTTCCCGCACCAACACACGCGCCTGCCGCACGATGTGCAAAACCAGCGCACACCGGACACATGAGGCACGCGCCGCTCTGTGGAAGTGCTCCCCGCCCGCCGAGGCGGCGAAAGCGATGGCCACCACCCACCTCAGTGACTTGAATGGGCGGATGAACATCCAAGCAGGGGGCAAGCGAGCCGCGGTCGGGGCGATGGTCGGGCTGGCGATCGGGGACGCGCTCGGCTTCCCCACCGAATTCAACGACGTTCCGCAGATCCTCGCCAAGTGCGGCCCCTGGCGGGTGATGGAGTTGCCCGAGCCCGCGTTCGTCACGGACGACACGCAGATGACCCTCGCCCTGGGCCGGGGGC
The DNA here is from genome assembly GCF_052246355.1 of Streptomyces sp. 3N207. Taxonomy (NCBI): domain Bacteria; kingdom Bacillati; phylum Actinomycetota; class Actinomycetes; order Kitasatosporales; family Streptomycetaceae; genus Streptomyces; species Streptomyces sp. 3N207. Next base: position 351,517 of record NZ_JBQQBV010000005.1, read on the forward strand.
TGCGTACCGCGGGGGAGCGGGGGCCGCTCGCGCCCGCCCGGGTCGTGCGGCCGGTCCGCGAGGAGTACGTCGACTGGTGGCGCTCGCCCGACAACAACCGGGCGCCGGGACGCACCTGCCTGGTGGCGTGCGAGCAGCTCAGTCATGAGAAGCGCCGCTGGCAGGAGGCCAGCCGGACCGGCTCCAAAGGGTGCGGCGCGAACATGCGGGTGGCGCCGGTCGGACTGATACCGGGGCTGCCGGAGGAAACCCGGTCGGGAGTGGCGCAGTTGCAGGCCGCGCTCACGCACGGGCACCCTACGGCGCTGGCCGCCAGCGACCTCACGGCACATGCGGTACGTCTGCTCGCGTACGGGGCGCGGCCGATCGAACTCGTGGGCATGCTGCGGGATTACGCGCGGAAGAACCGCTCCGTCTACCGGAAGTGGTGGCTGGGCGACCTGTGGGAGTTCGCACAGGATCACAGTGCGGCCGAGTTCACCGAGCGCGGGTGGGACGAGTGCCTTGCCGTCCTGGACCGGGTGGACGAGGCTCTGCGGGCACCCGACCGGGAGGTCGACCCGTGCACGCTCACGGGTGCGGGGTGGGTCGCCGAAGAAGCCTTGGCCACCGCTCTGCTGTGCTTCCTCCTCTTCCCCGACGAGCCGCTCACCGCCGTACGCCGGGCCGCCTGTACCTCCGGGGACTCCGACTCCATCGCCTGTCTGACCGGCGCCTTCGCGGGTGCACACCTGGGTGCGGACGCCTGGCCGAGCGCATGGGCGGAGCGGATCGAGTACCGCGACGAACTACTGGCCCTCGGGCACCTCTGGGACGCGGCATGATGCCCCTGTGCCCCACGTCGGGCGACGCAACGAGGAAAGGACTGGAACGGCACCCCCCAGCGCCTGACCGTCTGCCCTGGGCTAGTCGTCCTCGTCCTCGAAACTCCATCGGAAGTCGACCTTTGCGGTGGGGGCAACCGCACGCACGGTGTCATGAGACCCCTGCTCGATCTGGCCTGCCCAGCTGCCGAAGCCGGTGACGATGATTGGGTAATCGCTCCCCGCGAAGACGAGACCGGCCGACGGGTCCTCGCTGACCACCACGTCCCTTTCAAGATCGTGCTCGGTGAGGAACGCGGTCAGTGCCTCGGCGACACGTGCCGTCTCCTCTCCCGGCTGCAGATCGGAGACGTTGAGGCTGAGGCCAACAGATATCGACATGCGCTCAAGGTACCGACCGCCTCGCCGTGAGGTACACATGTTCGGTGACTACGCCGCCGTTCCCGCTTCGCAGCGTCGCTGAGCATGAGTTCATGCCCTGGGCCCGAATGATCGCCGATACCTATGGCATGGACCGTTCCGAGGAAGAACTGGCCGACCAGCGAGCCGCGACAGACCTTGGCCGCACGCTGGCCGTCTTCGACGAGGGCGTGCCGGTTGCCGGAGCCTCCGTCTACAGTCGGATGCTGACCGTGCCCGGCGGTGTCCTGCCCGTGGCGGGCGTCGCCTCTGTGGGCGTGGCCCCGACGCATCGCCGCCGCGGCATCCTCACCTCAATGATGCGCGCCCAGCTGACCGACCTGTACGAGCACCGGCGTGAGCCGATCGCCGTGCTCCGCCCCTCCGAGGCCGGGATCTACGGACGCTACGGCTACGGCCCCGCGACGCTCGGGAACCCGATGCATTGCGACCGACGTGCCCTGCACCTCCGTCCCCACACCGACTTCGGGGACGGCACCGTCCGACTGCAGCACGCCGATCAGGCCCGGCCCCTCCTCGAGGAGGTCTACGACCGGGCCCGCACCCAGGCTGTCGGCTGGCCCGACCGACAGGCTGCCCACTGGGCGGTGCGCCTCGCCGACTATCCGCACCGGCGCGGCGCAGCAACTTCGCTGCGCTTCGCGGTGCACCAGGAGAGCGACGGCCGCGCCACCGGCTATGTGCTCTATCGGCACAGCTCCGCGCCGGACGGACTCGGCGGCAGCGTCGGCGTGGTGCAGGTAGTGGAGATGGCAGCGCTCTCCCGCCAGGCGTACGCGGCGCTGTGGCGCTTCCTTGCCGGAATCGACCTGGTGACCTGGATCGACTACGAGGGAGCTGTCGACGAACCGCTGCCGCACCTGTTGACCGATCCGCGAGCAGTCAAGGCCGCACCGGTCGACCGCCTCTGGGTGCGTCCGGTCGATGTCGACCGGGCGCTGGCCGGCCGGAGTTACAGCCGCCCGCTCGACGTCGTCCTGGACGTGCAGGACGACTTCTGCCCGTGGAACGCCGGACGCCACCGGCTGCAGGCGGAGGGTCGGACCGCGGTCTGTGAGCCCACGACCGCCCCCGCCGATCTGCGTCTGACAGCAGCGGAGCTCGGTGCCGTATTCCTCGGCGGCACCACGCTGACCGCCCTCTCCGCCTCGGGGCGCGTCGAGGAACTACGGCCCGGCGCGCTCTCCCTCGCCTCGACGGCCTTCCGCGGCGAACGCGAGCCCTGGTACCCCGGCGGTTGGGCCTTTCCCCTCTGCTGAACAGCCGCTGCGGCGTACGTACGACGAGCAACTGCCGGGACTGCCCCGGAGATACGGCCGACCGGTGGACCGGAGCGGCTGCGGAGTCGGGTCCCGGTGGGTGAGGGGCAGTGATCGCGTCCGTGCGGCCTGAGCCTCCGGGTTACGGCGTGCTGGTGGGGGCTGTCGGCGGCCGGGGGAGGGCCTTGAGGATTTCGCCGTTGACCAGGAGGACGAGGCAGCCGCAGCCGCCGGTGCAGTATTCGACCTCGCCTTGGGAAGTGCGGTGATGCGACCGAAGTGTCCACCACCGCCTCTCCTCGGGGGTCGGCTGCTGGCAGACAGGGCAACGGTCGTCGTCCGACGGTGTGTCCGGGGAGGTGGGAGCCATGCCGCCAGCGTGGGGTCACTGTCTAGAGCAGTTCAACCATTACATCCTTCCTTGGACTTGTGCTTACGGCCCCCGGGCGCGCGGCACCCCGCAGCGCCCCGGGCAGCGCGGGCAATCGCCCTGCGCTCGCGGCCCGCATAATGCTGTAATTGTCTTATGCACTTCGACCCTTACGGTGGTGAGGCTGCCCGGCTGGCCGCGGACCTGGTGAACTTCACCGCTCCGCCACAGCCCCGGGATCTCGAACCACTGCTCGCCGCGCACGGAATCGTGCGTTCTGTGCTCACCGCGCGGCAGGCAGCGGAGATCTGGACATGGTGCCGGCGCCTGGCCGTCTGCTTCGGACCGCAGGATCTCGGCCGACGGTGCCAGGCGGTCAACGCGCTCCTCGCCGCAGCCTCCAGCACGCCCCACATCTCGCTCCACGACGGCAATCCCCATCTGCATTACAGCGCGGCCGACGCTGACACCGCCGCGCACATCCAGGCCGTCACCGCGGCCGGACTCGCCTACGTGGTGTGTTCCGCAGGCGCCGACCGGCTGGGGCGCTGCGCGCGCGGCGGCTGCGGTGTGGCGTTCGTCGACACCTCCCGCAACGGCCGGCGCACCTACTGCTCGGTGCGCTGCGCCAACAACGACGCCGTGGCCCGTCATCGCCGCCGGCACCACAGCACAGGCCACCCGCCGGCCACCCAAGAAGCCGAGTAGCCGCACTCGCTGCTCATTACCCCCGGGGTAATCGACCGCTCCGCCCTCCCACCGGCAGGATCGAGCACATCGACGGGGAACCCCCGCCGGAGTCCGGCCACAGCCGCGAGGAGAGTGCCATGTCCGTCAAGGCCACCGCCAGCACGGTGAGTTCAGCAGCCACCGCCAGTTCCGACGCCGAGGACACCCGGGCCGTCGTACAGGCGTTCCTTGCCGCCCGGGCGGACGGCGACATCGCGCGGCTCGTCGCGCTGTTCGCCGACGAGGTCGACTGGGTGCTCGCCGAAAACCCCGCCGCCCCGTGGATCCGCCCGCGGTCAACCGCCGCCGAATGTGCCGCCCAGCTGACGGAGTTGATGGAGCACACCGTGCCCGAGGATGCGCGCGCCTCCGTCGACACCATCCTCGTCGACGGCACCGACGCTGTCCTGACGGGGCACGTGTCGGGGACCGTACGCGCCACGGGAAAGTCATTCGAGGGCCCGTTCGCGCTGCGCCTCACCGTCGAGAACGGCCGGATCACCAGACACCACCTCTACGAGAACAGCCTGTCGATCGCCGAGGCATGCACCCCGTGAGGGCAGCGCGTGGCGGCCGCGCCTGAAGAGCAACGCCTGGTCCGGCTCCGGGCACATGGCCGCCGTCCACTCCACGGTGTACGGGAAGTCGGACAGCACCGGCCAGTGGGTGTCCAGGGCCGCAACGAGGCTGCTGTCGCCCGCCCGTGCGAGCTAGGATCGGGGCCATGCCTCTGACCATGGACGACGTGGACCGGTTCGAGGTCTTCAGGCCCCGCCTGGAGGCCATCGCCTACCGGCTCCTCGGCTCCGCGGTCGAGGCCGAGGACGCCGTGCAGGAGACGTTCCTGCGTTGGCAGAGCGCTGACGTCGAACGTATCGAGGTCCCCGAGGCGTGGCTGACGAAGGTCCTCACCAACCTGTGCCGCAATCAGCTCACCTCGGCCCGTGCGCGGCGCGAGACCTATGTGGGCCAATGGCTCCCCGAGCCGCTGCTCGCCGGAGACCCGATGCTCGGCCCGGCCGACACCGCCGAGCAACGTGACTCCGTCTCGTACGCGGTCCTCACTCTCCTGGAGCGCCTGTCCCCCAACGAGCGGGCGGTGTACGTGTTGCGGGAGGCATTCGACTACCCGCACCGGGAGATCGCCGAGATCCTCGACGTCAGCGAGGCCGCCAGCCAGCAGATTTTCCACCGCGCCAAGAAACACGTCGCGGACGGCAAGGCCCGCACCGAGATCGACGAGGCCGCGGCCCGGCGGGTCGTCGAGGAGTTTCTCGCGGCCGCCACCAGCGGCCGGACCGAGCCGCTCGTGCGGCTGCTCACCGAGAACGCCGTCGTCATCGGCGACGGCGGCGGGAAGGTCCCGGCCCGTGCCAAGGCGTTCGAAGGCGCCCTCGCCGTCGCGAAGTTCCTGCGGGGCCTGTTCAAACCCAGCGAGGCCAAGCGCGCCATCCTCGGCGGCTCACCCGAGATCTACGCCTCGATCGCCAACGGCGACCCCGCCATCGTTGCGGTGGTCGACGGCCGGGTCGTCGGGGTCATGTGTCTGGAAGTCGACGCCGAGGGCATCGCCGCGTTCCGCAACCAGGTCAACCCCGACAAGCTCGCACGCGCGACCGAGCGGTGGGCGGCCGACGAGCACGGGGAGCCCCTGCTCAACGCCTTCTGATCCAGATGTGAGGTGCTTCACACCGCGTTCCTGTCAGGAAACGGCGGGCCGCCCGGTTCAAGGGGCGGAACCGCGTCGTACAGGAGCAAGGAACAGGAGCAACAAATGCAGCACCGCATCATCGTCCTCGGAGCCGGGTACGCCGGAGCCATCGCAGCCGGGCGTCTCGCCAAGCGGCTGCACCACGAAGACGTCGCCATCACCCTCGTCAACGCCGAGCCCGACTTCGTCGAGCGCGTCCGGATGCACCAGCTGGCGGTCGGCCAGGAGCTCAAGCCCAGGCTGTTCAACGACATGTTCGCGGGCACCGGCGTCGTATTGAAGCTCGCGAAGGTCACCGGCGTCGACATCGACCGCAGGACCGTCGCCGTCCTCGACGCCGACGACGGCGCCGAGGAACTGAAATACGACACCCTCGTGTACGCCCTCGGCAGCGGCTGGAACGACCAGGGAGTTCCCGGCACGGCCGAGCACGCCTACGAGATCGCCGGCCGCCCCGGTGCGCTGCGGCTCCGCACACGCCTGGCCCGCCTGGACGCCGGACAGCCCGTGGTCGTCGTCGGCGGCGGCCTCACCGGCCTGGAGGCCGCGACCGAGATCGCCGAGGCCCGCCCTGACCTCGACGTCGCCCTGGTCGCCCGCGGTGGTCTCGGTGACTGGCTCTCGCCCAAAGGCTGTCAGCACCTGCGGAAAGTCTTCGACAAGCTCGGAATCACCGTGCACGAGCACACCGCCGTCACCGGCGTCGAGGCCGACCGTGTCGCCACCGACGGCAGCAAGTCCGTCCCGTCCTCGGTCACCGTGTGGACCACCGGCTTCGCGGTCCACCAGATCGCGAAGGCCACTGCCCTGGAGGTCACCGGCACGGGCCAGATCGTGGTCGACGGGACCATGTGCTCGGTCTCGCACCCGGATGTGTACGCCATCGGCGACGCGGCGATGGTGATGGGCCCCGGCGACAAGCCGCTGCGCATGTCGTGCGCCTCGGGCATCCCCATCGCGTGGCAGGCCGCCGACTCCATCGCGGCTCGGCTGACCGGCGGGAAACTCCCGAACGCGCCGCTCCGCTACTTCAACCAGTGCATCTCGCTGGGCCGCAGGGAAGGTCTGATCCAGTACGTCACCGCGGACGACCGTGCCGTCCGGGCTGCCCTGACCGGCCGGATCGCCGCCCTCTACAAGGAACTGGTCTGCAAGGGCGCGGCCTGGGGCGTCGCCAACCCGACGCTCGGAATGCCCATCCGGCGCCGCCGCGTCGTGCAGGAGCGCGCTCAGGCAGGCTCGGCCGTCAGGGCGCAGGTCTAGGCCGCTCCCTTCGGAGCAGCTCCCGGGCCGAACGAAGTTGCCTGCGGTGCCCCTTCGGCTGGGACACGCTCAACAACAACCACCACCGCATCAATCTCGGCGAGCCGGGGCTGCTCCTCTCGAACGGCGCAGTCAGGGCCGGGCTCGGCGCGGAGGTGGAAGTTGCGGCAGCAGCTCCCACAGGGGCCAGGGCCCGGCTGCCCATCGGGCGAGCAGCTGCCGGTCGACCAGGTGGATCCGCTGGGCGGCACCGAAAGGTGCCGCGTCCCGGGTGAAGCGGCCGTTGGTCAGCATGACCACCACGTCGGCGCCGTGCACCGGCCGTGCGGTGCCGTTGAGTCGTTGCAGGTCGGGGGTGCCCACCGCCGACCCGTTGAGGCCGTTGCGGCGATGCTTGCACTGGATCACCCACCGCAGTCCCGCCGGGTCGGTCGCTATCACGTCGGCGCCCTGGTCGCCGCGTCCACCGGTGCGGGCCGCATCCGGGCAGCCGTCCCGCACCATCAGATCCCGTACGGCATGTTCGAACTGCGCATGGTGCAGCGTGTCCAACTGCACCAGTTGGTAGCGCAGCTCGCGCTGCTGTGCCTCCTGCCACTGCCGACGCTGCTGCGCCCGCCGCCACCACACCACCCCGGCCCCCGCCGCGAGCGCAGCCAACACCACCAGCACCACCCAGTGGGCGAGCAGCCACTTCACGAGTGCGACCACAAGGCCGACACCGGCGAGCACCGCTATCACCGTCAGCAATTGCTCAGCGTCCCGGCCATGGCTGCTACGGCGACGCCGTCGCCGTAGCCGGGAAACGGGAACCCGTCGGACGGGCCGACGGCCGCTCATCGTGTCGGCCCCGACGCCGCTGACACCGCTGACGCCGCTGACACCGCTGACGCCGCCGTGGACAACGGACGGCAACCGGCCCGGCCAGGGCGACGCTGCCGGACAGTCGGCCCTCTTGTCGCCCCGCCGTGTGCTGCCACCCACGATGCCGTGCTGCCCGTACTCACATATCCCTCCCGCTGTCCGTCCGCTGCAAGCCCGTCCGCCCGATCAACAACCAGTTCACCAGAGAGCACTGACAACCCGTCATGAGAATCGGGAGGATCACAGGTCCGCGCGGGAGAGGCTGTCAACAAGTTGCGTGGTCACGCGCAGGATGCCCTGACCAAGATCCGTCGGGGCGATCAGAATCCCGAGTACCAGGACGATGGCCACGCCGAGCTTCTCATCGAAGCGGCTCCTGGCCTGAGTACGGCGTCGGAGCCGTACAACGACGATGAACGCCAGCAGAACTGCCACATTGATGGTCAGCAACCGTCCCCCTCGCCTCCCGGATCGCTACGGCACACCCGGCTGGTCAAGTCCCCTCCCGGACCGTGGTGGTGCCGTCCACTCGTCCTGTCCATGCCCCAACGCGAAGCGCGACAGGCGACCTTCGGAGCGGTTGGCGGAAAAGGCTCTCTCGTCCCGAGGGCTGACGGTACGGAGGGCCACGGTTTTCACCGCTCTGTTGCTTCACGCCACGGCGTGAAGCAACAGCCGCAGGTGTCCGGGACAGCCCGCCCCCACCTGAGCACGCCGGCCTCACACGTCTCCGCGGTGAACGCGCTTTGCCATCACCTGGGGGCACCGTTCTTCCGTCGTCCGCGACGGGCGGGAGGAATAGTCAAGACCTGTGGATTCGATGTGGTCAGCGGTAGCGCGGGAGTCCGCCGAGGTCCGGAAGCTCGTCCTCGAAGTCGCAGGCGGCAACGGCGTCGAGGCCGCGGTTCCAGATTGCTTTGAGCACGCGTGACACTGCTTCGACGAGGATGGGATCGGGGTCGTCGGCTTCCGCCTCGATCGTGAAAGGCCACCCGATGAAGTCTTCGGCCAACCCGTCGTCCGGGTTGTGCTGGATCTCGAAGACCATCCGGCCTGATCGGATCGTGTAGTGATCGTCGGCGAAGGCTCCGAGAGTTGCCGCGACGAGCGCGGTCACAGACTCGCGATGGCCGCCTCGCACATAGATCTGGCAGTCTCCGTAGTCCTTTGCCGTGTTCACGCGGTCTGCTCCTGTCGCTCGACCAGGATGCCGTTCTCGAACCGGGCCCCCGTGCGAACCAGAGGGACCAGATGGGCGCCGGTGATCGCGCGCCAGCATGTCTGGGCCGACTCGACGAGCTTGAACACCATCGCCAGTGCGGCGGCTGGGCTGCCGGCACCGCGGGTGACCTTGGTGCGGAGCTTGACCGTGGAGAACGTCGACTCGATGGGATTCGTGGTCCGCAGGTGGATCCAGTGCTCGGCAGGGAAGTCGTAGAACGCCAGCAGTTCCTCAGCGTCGTCGGCGATCTTCGCGACGGCCTTGGGCCACTTTGCGCCATAGGTCTTCGCGAACGCTTCGATCGCCTTCTCGGCGTGGGTGCGGTCCTCGGCGTTGTAGATCCCCTGTATCGCCTTCGTCGCGCCGGGCTGCGCGGACTTGGGCAAGCAATTCGTGATACTGCGGGCCTTGTGGACCCAGCACCATTGGTGCCGGGCGTCCGGGAAAATCTCGGCCAGGGCCTTCCACAAGCCCCTCGCTCCATCGCCGACGACCAGCTCGGGGTCGCGCATGCCGCGGCGGCGGCAGTCGCGCAGCAGATCAGCCCACGACTCGGTGGACTCGCGCAGGCCCTCGGCCAGGGTGATCAGCTCTTTCGTACCGTCGAGGCGGACCCCGAGCAGGACCAGGACGCAGGAGTGAGCCTGCCCGAGCCGGACCTTCGGGTGCACCCCGTCAGCCCACACGTAGACGTAGTCGCGGTCGGACAGTTCGCGCCGCTGGAAGGCGGCGTGGTCGTCGCTCCACTGCCTGGTCAGCCGGGTGACGGTGGCCGGGGACAGTCCGGCCGCTCGGCCGAGGAACTGCTCAAGCGCGGGTACGAAGTCGCCGGAGGACAGGCCGTGCAGGTAAAGCAGCGGCAGTACCTCGGAGATTTTCGGCGACTTGCGGCACCACGGAGGAAGGATCTTCGAGGAGAACCGCCTGCGCACACCGGTGGCCTCGTCGACGCGCCAGTCGTTCACTCGCGGGGCCCTGACCTCCACCGGTCCCCGGCCGCAGTGACCACAGTCCGGGGTCGGTGGTGGCCGTTGCGGACCACGAGACGCCGGTCGGCCTCGTCGGTCTTGTCCGTCAACTCGGCTATGTGCTGATTGACTTCCGCTTCCAGCGCGGCGGCGAGCATGCGGCGGGCGCCTTCGCGCACGATCTCGTCGATCAGGGAGCCGGACTGGGTGGAGCCGTCGTCGGTGACTACGCTGAGCACGGGCGTGCCTTCCCGACCCGCGCTACGAACGCGGGCCTATTCGGTGACCATCACAGGATCATTCGGGAAGGTACGCCTTCTGTGTTCCTCCCGTGACCGATCCACAGGTCTTGAGCATTGCTCCGGGCGGCGGGGGGACGGATGAGCCACTGCTGCGACCACCGTCCCCCGCACACGAAATATCACCCGCCCCGCCAAGAGCCACCCGCCAAGAGCCACCCCCCGAGAGCCATCGGAAACGGCCTCGACGGGGCCATTACCGGGCGGCGCTTCGGATTCTGTTCGCCGGGCCCGTGCGGGGGACTTTCGGCTCTCGCCGAAAGTCCTGGCCCGCCCCCGGGATTGCCGTGCATCCTGCTTCTGCCGCGTCCGTTGCGGAATCCCGAGACGCGGGGGGCGTGCCGGCCTCGACCTGCGGCACGACAAAAGGGGGAACCACTGAATGCGCACATCACGAAACGCGGCGACTTTCGCTTGCGCCGTACTGGTCGCGAGTGGCGGTCTGACCGCAAGCGCCACCACCGCCTACGCCGGGGGCCTTCCGGAACGGGCGGCGCGGATTGCGTCGACCACATGTGAAGAATTCCGGGAGCCGTACGCGAGGTGCGAATCACCTTCGAAGGGCCGCACGCAAGGGGCCTACATCGACAAGGGCGACAAGGTCGATATCGTCGACCGCTACCTGAACGGCCGGTCGACGAAGGTGGTGCTCCACGTCAAGGGGAGCGGAAAGGCGTACTTCTCCAGCAAGGGCCAGCAGCACAGGGTCGTCGGAAACAGCTACACCGAAGGCAAGAAGGTCCGCATCAAGGTATGCACCTCGTTCAGCAAGAAGGCAAAGTGCTCTGACTGGAGCGGCTGGGGGACCACGTGAAGCACCGCATGCACGCACACGAGAAGGCCATCGCAGCCGCCTGCGCCCTGGCCATCACGACAGGGGGCCTGGCTGCTGCCGCGGGAACAGCCTCTGCCGACACGCCCGCATCCCGAGGCACCGCTTCGGTATCACTCGCGGAAACGAAGAAGACGGACTGTTACACCCGCGCGTCGTCGGACATCACCGCCGGATGCGCCTCCTCCAAGAAGAACCGGACGTTTGCCTGGTTCGATACTGACGGAGACGACATCGGCATCGTGGATCACTACCGGAACGGGCGGTCCACGAAAGTCAAGCTCAAAGTCGAGGGATACAAGGTCAGGAATTACAGCAGTAAGCGCAAGAGCTTGAGGGTCGTCGACGCGAACTTCAAGGAGAGCAGGATGGTACGCATCAAGGTGTGCACCTCGTTCAGCAAGAAGGCCAAGTGTTCCGGTTGGAGCAAATGGGACTGGACCTGATCGCGGAACGCGAGGAAATTCCGCGAGATCCTGCTGACAGGAGACACCACTCATGAACGTACACGTACACAGGAACCGGATCGCATCGGCCTGTGCGGTCGTACTCATCGCGCCCGCACTCGCGGCGATGCCCGCGGTTGCGGATTCCGGCAGCGGGGCTCCGCAAGCGAGGAAGACCACATGCGACACCGTGATGGTCGAGCCGGCCGCGTACTGCCGCACCTCGGCGAAGAACGTGACGCAAGTGACCTACTACGACAAGGGCGACAAGATCGATATCCTCGACAAGTACAACAATGATCGCTGGACAAAGGCGATCGTCCATGTCAAAGGTCACTCGAAGAAGAAGTTCAGCAGCAAGGGAAAGAAGCACCGCGTCGTGGAAGGACACTATCCCGAAGACCGGTCGATCCGCGTAAAGGTCTGCACCTCGTGGACGAAGAAGGCCAAGTGCAGCGGCTGGTCGCGCTACTTCGCGACCTGAGAGCACGAACGAGCCGAGCGGACGCGGTCACCCGCGATTCCGGGTGACCGCAGGCTCAATGGGCCTACCCGGCCGCCGGCCTCCACGCTGACCCGAACCTGTCTGTCCACAAGAGCGGGCATGTCCCACAGCGTCCCCCAGGGGCAGCGGACACCGTGCAAGGTCGGGTCCGTGGAGACAGGGCAGGCAGATCGTCAGGTGGCCGCAGGTCGAGTCCGGCACCACGGTTCACCAATCGGCATGCTGTGCTCTGCCCCAAGTCGAGCTGATGCCGTCCGCAGTGGTCGTAGGTGATCAACGTCATGGGCTTGATGAACCGGTGGAGGCCGATCCATTCGCGCGGACCGAAGTGGTCAGCGCCCGGCCTGGTCGCGGTATTCCAGTCTCCGGCCTCGGAGACTAGCGCTGCTCAGGTGTGCCCTCGCTCGCGAGCATTCGCTGCCTGCGGATCTCGCGGCTCTTCTTCGGGAGAGGAACGGCACCGAGTGAACTACGAGTCGTCATCCAGTGCGAAGCGGATGTACCGTTCCGCGGAACGACGCACCGCAGCTGCTCCATCGGCAGTAACCACCCGTCCCCAGAACGCTCCATAGATGCGTTCGAAGTTGAACGGTTCGACCAACGCGAGCGCGCGGCGGATGGTGCGCGGTCGCTCCGGAATGAAGTTGGGAATGCTGTACATGAAGCTGACCCACCGCCGGTCCATCACCACCATGAAGATGTCGCCGCTGAACAGCGCACCGCGTCCCTCAGGGTCATCACCCCAGTGCAGTACGGTGCCGCCGGCGAAGTGCGTGCCCGCGTTGATCAGCGTCATGCCGGGCGCGATCCGGTGGGTGTCACCCGTCCAGTACTCGATCAGCGGGTCGGGCCGTCCCACCCAGTCACGGTCCGCTGCGTGTACGTACACCGGGGCGTCGAAGGTCCGCGCCCACTCGGTCATCACACCGTAGAAGTGCGGATGGCTGACGGCGATCGCACTGATCCCGCCCAGTTTCTCGATCTCGGCGGCCAGATCGTCATCCAGGTAGCCCACGCAATCCCACAGCACATTGCCGGACGGTGAGCGGATCAGCAGCGCTCGCTGGCCGACGGCCACCGACGGCACGGCACCGACCCCGATCACACCGGGGCCCTCCTCTTCGACCCGACCGCGATGGCCACCGGCGCGCAACTCGTCCAGGCTCGTCCACTGTTGGCCTTCCCAGCCGACGTACTGCCGCTCGTCCTGGCAGATCGGGCAATCAGTGCGCGGCGCCTCATACTGCACACCGCAGGTGCAGCAGATCGGAAGCTGTGTACCGGCAACGGATGCGAACGGTTTCGAAGACGACACCAGAGCTTTCTCCTTCGATGAATCTCACCACTGGACGATGCTCGCAACTGCCACTGCAGGGACCTGCCTGACGCCGGCCCGGGGTGGAGCCACGGTCGGACCAGCGAGGCGGTGTCTTGAGGTGTAGGCGCGACCCTTTGCTGTATAGCCAGGAGGCAATTTAGGCGTTTGGCAATATAGGCAAGTGACGAATAAGATGTCAACGTGGAAAACGCAGAGGTCAGGAACGCGGAGGCCCGGTGGGCCGAGATGTTTCGGGCGCTGGGTCATCCGGTGCGGCTGGGCATCATGCGACGGCTGGCGGCAGAGCCTGAGACCTGCGCATGCGACTTCACCGACGTATTCGGCCTGAAGCAGCCCACCATCAGTCAGCACCTCAAGGTGCTACGCGAGGCCGACCTGGTCATCACGCACCGTCGCGGCACCCAGATCTGCTACTCGGTGCACCCCGACGCGCTCCACGAACTCACCGCCACCCTGGGCGCGCTCACGCCCCAGCCTGCCGACGCGACTGCTTCACGGGCAAGCTGGTGACCTGACCTGAGTCAGAGATACTTCGTCAGGTCTGCGCCCGGGAGACGGGCACCCAGCACCCCTAAGACCGCGTCGGCACGGATGAGGAGCACTGCCAGTGGCCAGCGACGATCGCATAGGACCGCCCACGTTCGGAAGTGAACGCGAGATGTTGCGGGCCTTCCTCGACTACCACCGCGCGACCCTCGCCATGAAGTGCGAAGGGCTTGCCGACGAGGAGCTGCGGCAGCAATCGATGCCGCCGTCCACGCTTTCGCTGCTCGGCCTGGTGCGTCACATGGCGGAGGTGGAGCGTGCTTGGTTCCGTCGAGTGTTCGAGGACAACGACGCGCCCATGGTGTGGTCCGAAGAGATCGACTTCCAGGCGGCGTACGACGCGAGCGCGTCGACCAGGGATGAGACGTTCGCAGCTTGGGAGGCAGAGGTGGAGAACTCGCGCCGTATCGAGCGGGAGGCCGAGTCCCTGGACCAGCCCGGGTATCAGCCACGATGGGGCAAGGAAGTATCGCTGCGGATGGTGATGGTGCATGTGCTCCTGGAGTACGGCCGCCACAACGGGCACGCAGATTTTCTGCGCGAAGGCGTCGACGGGACCGTTGGCGCCTGAATCCACACGAGCCACCGATCCCCAAATGCTGACCCGTTCCAGAAATCCGCGCGTCTGGAATTGAGTGAACCCCCATGCCGCGCCGGACAGTACGAGAGATGGACGCAGAGCTCCCCAACGTCTGAACTGCTGGCCGCGGTTCCTGCCCCGAAGCCGGGTTGCGTCAGTCATTGCCTGGCAGCAGCGCGGCGGTCCCGACGTGTGGGCCGGGACCAGAGAGGGCGCCAGGCTGACCGCCGCCGAAGCACGTACCAGGCTCCGGCCTCGCGAAGTTCGGTGTGTGCGATCCGCGTCTGTTCCCGTCCGGTGGCCAGTGCATGTTCGACAGCCTCGCTGAACTTCCCGCCATGCCCGACAGGTCCCAGCTCGATGTCGCTCAGTTCGAGTGCCGATAACGAGGCCCTGTGTGCACCAGAGAGGAGGTACGAGTCGGACGTGGCGAGAGCGAGGCGGTCTCGTGCTTTGGTGATCTCCGAACGTGCCCGGTACAAGGCCGCACGTTCTTCACCCGTTTCGGGCTCTCCCTCCCGGAGGCCGGCGATCCGCAGCCAGAACAGCTCCCGGTAGGCCAGCACCGCGTCGAGCAGGTGGGCGACAAGGTCGGTGACGTGGAGCAGCTGCTGCTCCTCGCGGGTGCGCCGGTCCAGCCAATGCTGAGAGACGACGCCCAGGGCCGCACCGGCCAGGGTGCCCAGTACAGCAATGACACTTGACCACATCAGCTTCCCCCCTCCCTCCCAACAGGCCAGCTAAGCACACCTGGGCAGCACCTAACGTGTACCCGGAGGCGCCGGCCGCGGACGAGCGAGGCCGAGCAGCGCAGAGGTGGTGCAGAGGCGGTTCAGAGGCAGCGCAGGGGGAGTGGGTGGGAGCGGCTGTGCGGCATGCGGTTCAGGAATGGTTCGACGATGTGTGGGCGCGTACGCATCTCGTTCAGGTGCTGGCGGGCGGGGAGAGTGCTGAGCCGCTTGACTCGCGAACCCTGCTGGGCTGTGTCGAGTCACCCGAGTCCCTGGCGAAGCTGAGATCTCTCTCAACCCAGGGGGTCGTCACCATGGATACGTGTCGTTGTCCAGGCAGCCTCACCCTCACCTTGCACGGCGCCGAGAAACAACTGCTGGGCCGAGCGAGTCTGCACGGTCCCGACGCCCTCCTGTGGGAAGGTGGTCGATTCTGCGGAAACCTCGAAGTCAGCGACCCGGTCGGCCTCACACTCCTGCTGGCCAGGCACGGCGCGGCGCGACACCTCGCGGGCTTGTCCACCCGCCTCGCATATGCCCTCGGCCTCCGGGAGGGGCGGCCACAGTTCCGAGCGGCCGGCCGGGGCCCGAACGGAGCGCGGCTGCTGGGAACCCGAGGTGTGCCGGCCATTCTGCGTCCCGCACTGTCACGTGTCTCGGGGCACGACTGTGCGGCCTCACTCCTGTTGCCGCTGCGCGCGCCACCGGCATGCCGATCGACTCTCATGTTGCCCTGGGCCTCCTGCGGTGGGTGAGGCACCACCAAGACAGCGGCGACATGGACACGGACACCTTGACGGACCTCCTTGAGCCAGTCCTCTATCAGACTTTCCCAGCCGTGCCCCCGGCACCCTGAGAGACGTCCTCGGCGCCTGCCCCGTCACGGCGGGTGGCGTGGGCACGCATGGACCCCCGGTGATGGCAGCAGCTCCGACAGCGGCTGAACCAGCTGCGGCAGCGGCTCCTCGTGTGGCGGCGGCTCCTCCTGCGGCGGCGGAGGAGGAGGTGGCTGACGCGGGTCCGCCCGCCAGTTGCCCACCGTCGCCGAGGACCCCATGCCGACGTGCAGCCTCGTCCACCGACACCTGCCGTGACGCGTTCTGCTGTCAGGCTTTCACCGAACACCCGTTGGCCCCGGCTGTCTGCCGGCTCACGTCGAACCGGAGGGGCGAGCGTGCGGGCCGCGGTGGGGCCCCAGTTGGTCGAGGGTGGTGGCAAGTTGGGCTGCCGTGAGGGACGGGGTGGGGAGAGGGGAGGGAGAGGAGACGCGGAGGGCGTCGAGGAAGAGGGTGAGGGGGCGGCGCCAGGCGTCGGGTGCGGCGGTGGTCAACGCGGGAACGGCGCGGCCGAGGGCGGCGAGGGTGAAGAGCACATCTTCCGTGGTGATGTCAGCACGGACGGCGCCTTCCATACGGCCTCGGCGCAACAGGATGTCTACCGTCTCGCGGTTGTGGGCGTGGACGGCCTGCAAGGTCTCCGCGCCTTCGAGGTGAGTGGTCATGAGATCGTTCGCGCCGCGGTCCGCTGCCAGGATCGTGAAAACCTCCTCGAGGTAGTCGCTCAGCCCTGACCAGGCGTTCTCGGCGGTTCGGGCCTGTTGGCCGGCGGTCATCGTGTGCGTCAGCAGGTCGTGGAAGACGGCGTCCACGAGGGCGGCGCGGGTGGGGAAGTGACGGTAGAGCGTCGCGTTGCCGACCCCAGCGCGACGGGCGATCACGTCGAAGGGCGCTTCCAGGCCCTGCTCGGTGAACACCTCGTGCGCAGCTTCCGTGAGGAGTTGCCGGTTGCGCCGCGCGTCACGCCGCCGCCGGGGTGTCGGCGTTCCTCCCGGATCGCGCCCGTCGCGTTCGTCACTCCGGTCGCGCCCGTCGGGCCTGTCGCGCGAATCGTGCCCCGCGCGCCCTGGACGCCCCGCAAGTCCCCCGTGCCCCGCGCGCCCCTCGGGCGTGTTCCCGGTCATCGTCACCTCCGCGCTGGAAATGGGGACAGGTCCCCAGCTCGATGTTATCGTCGGCCAAGGAAGTGGGGAGTGCTCCCCATTTAAGAACTGGAGGGCAGAGATGGGCGGGACAGCGCTGGTCCTCGGCGGTGGCGGACCGGTGGGCGGGGCATGGATGGTCGGGGTGCTTGCGGGGCTCGCCGAGGCGGGAGTCGAGCTGGGCCGAGCCGACGTCGTCATCGGCACCTCGGCCGGGGCGATCTTCGGTACCCGGCTCCTGCACGGCGAGAGTCCGCGCGAGTTGTACGAACGGCAACTGGCGTGCGAGGACCGCATAGACCTGAAGGTCTCGGCGGCGCAGACCTTCCGTTTCCTGTGGGCGGCCTGCGGAACCCGGGACTCCAGGCGCTCCGCACAGCGTCTGGGACGGGCGGCCCTCGCCGCAGTGACCCCGGCTGAAAGCGAGGTACTCGATACCGTCAGGGCCCTGCTGGGCGGCGAGCAGCCCTGGCCCGAGCGCGCGCTGCGGATCGCTTCTGTGGACGCGGAGACCGGTGAGGTGGAGACCTTCGGGCCGGAGTCGTCGCTCACCCTGGTCGAGGCGGTCGCCGCCAGTTGTGCGGTGCCGCTGGTCTGGCCTCCGGCCAGCGCGGCTGGGCGTCGTTGGATCGACGGCGGCTGCCGTTCGGCCGGGAACGTGCAGCTGGCCCGCGGACATCAGCGGGTGGTGGCCGTCGTACCGATCCCCTCCGCGCCGGGCCCGCACCCCAGCATCCGGCAGGAGGCCGACGAGCTCGCCGCCGGGGGAGCCGCTGTCGCGCTTCTTACGCCCGACTCGGCGGCGCGTCGTGCCATGGGCCGGGACATGACCGCCGACAACCGGCGGCCGAACGCCGCCCGGGCAGGCCACGCGCAGGCCACCTCCCTCGCGCAGACCGTCGCTGATGTCCTGCACGGCTAGGCGGGTATCCAGGGCGAACATGGACCGCGCAGGGGGCGCGTTGCCAAGGCGCCGGACACGGCCGAGGCGGCCCGGAACCGGTCCAGGCCGCCTCCTCGGACGGGCCCGGGCGCGACGCGGTCGATCAGCAAGGACAGGCGGCGTTCGTGGGCATCCGCGGGGAGACGACCGCTGCCGCACGAGGGTGCCAGGCCGTGGAGGCCGACGCGGATGGCTTCCATGAGCACGCCCGGGTCGCCGTCGGCGAGCGGCTGGACGGTCTGAAGCAGCTCGCCGAATGCGTCGCGCCAGGGGGGCGGGGCTCGGTTCGGCGAACGCGTCAGCCAAGGAGACCCGGGGGCTTGCGGTGCAGCGAACGGGCAGGTCGAGGGCGTGCGCGAGCATCACGCCGTGGAGCGCCGGGTGCTTCCGCGCGACAGTGCGTACGTCCGAACAGGCGGCGCTCCGATGCCGGATCGCTGTTGCGTATCCGCGGCTACCCCTGACTCGGCACCACCACTACGGCGGGCCGTAAAGGACATGAATACTCGGAACGGAAGGTGACGCCATGGAGGCGCCGCAAACACCTCAGTCATCTCAAGGGCGCCGAAACCCCCAGCCCTCGAAGTCAGCCCAGCCGCCCCCACCTCGACCTCGACCCCAGGCACCCACTTTGCAGCAACTGGCCCCCAAAGGGGTCGACATGGAGGTGGATCCGCATCTCGTCCACGCTGCCCTGCGCGCCAAGGGGGCGGTACACCGGGTGTTCGTCCCCGACAGCGGGGAGAGCTGGTTCGTGGTGACGCGGGAGGCAGGGCGGACGGCGTTGACCGACCCGCGGTTGTGCAACGACATCCGTCACTCCGCCTCGTGGCAGAACGACGGCGGGCATGCCATCGGGCGAAACATGCTCCAGACCGATCCCCCGCAGCACACCCGGCTGCGCCGCCTGGTGGCCGGCCACTTCACGCCCGGACGTATCGCGGCGTTGCGCCCGAGGATCGAGGCGGCCACCGACGACCTGCTCGGCGCACTGCCGCGCCAGGGGCAGGCCGACCTGGTGAGCCAGTACGCACTGCCGCTGCCCGTCACGGTCATCTGCGAGCTGCTGGGGGTCCCCGTACGCGACCAAGCGCTGTTCCACACCTGGTCGCACGAGCTGGTCATGCCCACCTCACAGGAGGCAGCGGAGGCGGCAGCCGACGAACTTACCGGGTATCTGACGGCGTTGACCGAGCGGAAGGCCCGGACTCCGGACGACACGCTGCTCAGCGCGCTGGCCGCGATGCGACGTCCGTCCGGCCCCGGGTCGGAGAGCCGGGACGACCGAGCGGAGGGTCTCGACCCCGAGGAACTGCTCGGCATGGCTTTCCTCATCCTCGTCGCCGGCCATGAGACGACGGTCAACCTGATCTCCAGCACCTTGTACAGCCTGCTCACCCACCCGGACCAGCTGGAGCTGCTACGCACCTCCCCCGAGCTGACCGAAGGTGCCGTCGAGGAATCGCTGCGCTACAACTCGCCTGTCCACGCAGCCGCGTACCGGTTCGCGGCCGAGCCGCTGGAACTGGCGGGCACCCGCATCGCGGCCGGCGACGCGGTCCTGGTCTCACTCGCCGCCGCCTCACGCGATCCGCGCCACTTCCCCGACCCCGACCGCTTCGACATCCGGCGCAGCGCCCGGGGCCATCTCGGGTTCGGTCACGGCCTGCACCACTGTCTCGGCGCACCCCTGGCCCGCACAGAGGCGGCAATCGCCCTGCGACGGCTGCTGGCGGCCCGCCCCCTGCTCGCCTTCGCCACCGACCCGGCCGCCCTCACCTGGCGCTCCAGCACTCTGCTGCGCGGCCTGGTGGAACTGCCCCTGCGTCTGGGGTGATACGGGACGTCGCGCGGATCAACGATGAGTCTCGGACTCGGCTCCTGGCGGTGGCGACGAGCGGCCTGCTGAGTACGTGGCGCATGAGAAGGCGGCTGCCGAGCCAGACCAGACCCCGTAGGCTGCCAGGCCGGCTGACGCGAGCAGGATGACGACCTGCAGCGCCCGTCATCGCCGTGAGAGGTGACCTGCGCATCGGCTCCGGTTTCCGGAGCAACTGCCGCGGGTTCGCGGATGGGCGCGGGTTGCGGTGTTCACAGAGGCGATCCCGTGCTCGACGTCGCCTGGCGGGCGCTGGCGGGCGTGGTCACTGGGCGGCGCCGACGGGGCTGACCGTGATCCTGGAGGAGGCGGGGCTGTCGGGGTTGTCGACGGGTAGGTTGATGCTGACCGGGAGGGTCCGCGACTGGGTCTCGTTGGGCGGGGTGACCACGAGGCTGGTCATGGTCACACCGCTGCCACCGGAGTTGTTGGGCGGGTAGCTGAGGGTGAAGCGGGTTGCCTCGCCGGGATCGACGCTGACCGTCGGAGGTGCGGCGTTGTTGCGGCTGGCGTTGAGGGAGCCGTCCTCGCTCTTGAGGTTCGCTCCGGGGAAGCCCTTGAGGGTGCAGGTGGCC
This sequence comes from Streptomyces sp. 3N207, assembly GCF_052246355.1. Lineage (NCBI taxonomy): Bacteria > Bacillati > Actinomycetota > Actinomycetes > Kitasatosporales > Streptomycetaceae > Streptomyces > Streptomyces sp. 3N207. The sequence continues at coordinate 371,800 of NZ_JBQQBV010000005.1, forward strand.
GAGCCGACGTTCTTGAGGTTCACCAGCAGGCTGCCCTCGGCCATACCGTTCGAGGTGCTGAATGCAAGCTCGGAGGTCTTGCATGAGCTCAAGCCGGGCGACCCCGGCCCCGAACCCCCTGTCGCTCCGGAGGAGCCCGCGTCGTCGTTCTCCGAGGAAGCAGGTGGCCCCTTGTCGTCCTTGGAATCACCACCACCTGAATGCGATGACGACGACGGGGAAGCACTCTTCTTCTTCCGCGATATGTCACCGGGGGAGTCACCGGGCACGGGGGCTGCTTCCCCGGCCACCTTCTTGGGCCCGGACGAGCCCGACTCCTTCCCGCACCCGGTCAGCAGAACCGCCGCCAGCCCCACCGCAGCGACCGCTGCCAGACACATGCCCCCGTCAACGCGCCGTCGGGCGCGCCCGGCCTCTTCGTACCGACCGGTCGCCGACGCCGCATCCTGTTGTTGTTTCCTCACTGCCCCGCCCTGGTCGTTCCATCATGAACCCGCGCCGGACGCGGGGGAGCCGAGCCCTTTGGGCCAACCCCCCGTGCCGTACAGTCCGATGACCGCCCCGGCTGAAAAGTTCACCATGGATTTTCCCGGGACAGCGATCCGGCCCCCTGGAGAGAGTAGACGCTCTTAGCTGCTGGGCTCATCCCCCTTGCCATGGTCTCCGAGGGCCAAGTTTGCGCGCTTATGAACGGCTTTCAGTTTCCTCATGGGTGGGTGCTCGTGCTCACCCGTTGTGGGCTCGACGGGCTTCGGGGCGTTCTGAGGCGCTTCGTAGTGGATGTCGGCGCCTGCGGTGAGGTTGGCGAGGTGTTGAACGGTGGTGCGGTCGCCGAGTAGTTCGGTGAACAGCTCGCGCAGGGCGGTGACGTCGCTGCCGGGGGCCGGGGCGGAGAGTGCGGCCTGCGCCTGGGAGTACATGGCCATGCGGGCGGCGGCGGGGCGCCGTTCCGTGTCATAGCTGTCCAGCAGGCCGGGCGGGGCGCTGCCGCGCAGCGTGGCGGCAAGTTCCAGCCGAGGTTGACCGCGTCCTGCAGGCCGAGGCTGAGTCCGGAGCCGCCCGTGGTGCCGACGGGGGCGGAGTCGCCGACCAGGAAGACCCTGCGGTCCCGGAACTGCTCCGCCACGCGGACGTTGCCGCCGTCGAGCCGGCGCAGTACGAACGGTCCCGTCACCGACCGGCTGCCCGAGGGGTACGTCCGCGCCGAGCACGCGGCGGACGCTCGACCGCAGTTCCTCGAGACTCATCGGTGCCTGGGTTGCGGGCTGGTCCCATTCCGTGGTGCTGATCAGCGGTGGATGGCCAGGGAGCGGTGCGTACGAGAATGCTCCGTGCTCGGTGCGGTGGGGCAGGAACGGCTGGATGCTGCCGTAGCCCGGCACGTTCAGCGCACCGGTCGCGGCATCCAGCCACTGCTCCGGGACCGTGGCGTGCGCTGTCCGGCTGGTCGTCCGGTCGAAGGTGATGCCCGGGAAGGCGATGCCGGACAGCTTGCGGGCGACGCTGTGGGCTCCGGCAGCAGGCCCGCTGTGGGACACACCAGACGCGCCGGTCACGCGCCCTTCACGAGTGTGCGGTTGCACCACTTTGCTGCTCAACAGGCACGTTGCCTACGTTCCAAAGGGCTCCTGATGCCCCGTCGAGGAGCCCCCCGCCGATGCCCTGTTACAACCTTTACGGCCACAGCGCGCGGCCCGGTCACGTGCCAGGCCAGACCAGGAGGCAGAACTCGTTGCCCTCTGGGTCGGCGAGCACCGTCGTCAGGACGCCGTGGTCGTCGAAAGGGGCGGTGAGGAGCGCGGCGCCGCAGGCTCGGATCCGGGAGAACTCCGGCTCCAACGTGGGCACGCGCAGATCGAGATGCATCCGGTTCTTGCCCCGCTTGGGCTCGGGCACCTGCTGAAGCAGCAACTCAGGCCCGTCGCCGTCCGCCGGGGCAAGACTCACATACGGGTGCACAGCGCGGACCCTGCGGTAGCCGAGCACGGCGCACCAGAACTCGGCGAGTTTGTTGTTGTCGGCGCAGTCCAGCACGAACGCGAGTTGCCCGCGAACTGTCCGCTCCACTTCAGCCATGGCTCTTCCCTTCCTTGACCGGGGGGGAGTTCCCTGCCATAGGCGGGAGTTACCCCCACGGCGAACGGCAGGACCGACCCCAGCCCCAGAAGGATGCCGAGGGCGGAGATCCGTCCCCCTCAACGTTTGCATAGCCATGCGGTTTGCGTGGCATGCGCTGCGCCTGTCTTGTCATGGCCCGTCGGGGGCGCGGGTTCCGGCTCCGCAACGGGAACGCGGTTCTGGGGGAGAGCCTGCATGACAGGAATGCATCGGGACGTGGTCATTTGCCGGGTGCGGCGCCCACTTCGCTTGATCGCCACCAATCACATAGCGACCATTCGGCGGCAGGCCATTGGCATTGGACGCTCCTTTGGATCACCAGATCCGTGGGCCGGGTGCGTCGTCGGCTGATGCACAGTTGGCTGAGGCCCAGTAGCTCGCGGCTCGAGCCGCTGTTACCCCATCGACGGAATCCGGGCCGCTTGTTGATCCAGAATCAACGCCTCAGCCCATGACGAGAAAGAGTTCCGATTACGGTGCTCGGCCGCCGTGATCCGGAATTGCTCGATGCCGGCTTCGTACGCGAGAAACAGGTTCAGCGCGACATTTGTAGCGCTGCCATGGTGGGTGACGGCTTGCCGTTGCTACGACCAGAATTCGTCATACGCCCTCTGATCGGACCACAGGTCCCAGCCCTCGGTGATTCTGCCGTCTTGAATGTGGAAGACGATCGCGTAGTCCATGTCGAGCTCCTTGCCTTCACGCGAGGCGGTGGCATGGAGTAGGGCGACTGTGTGTTTGTCGTTGGCGAGCACATCGTGGAGTCGCGGGCGGTACGTGCCGCCTGACATCTCAAATTCCCGCTGGAACAGAGCGAAGGCGGCCTCACGACCACGGAAGTCACCCGCCAGCGGGCCTTGACCGGGGTTATGCCACACCACGTCGGGGTGGAACACCTCCGTCAGCGTCTCCAAGTCGCCTGCGATAAAGGCGGCCATGGCCCGTTGGAACACAGCAATGTTCGGGTGATCAGTCATCACAGCCTCCGGTTAGCCCTCGCGAACGTAACCCGGAGTCGGCACGACAGCCGCTGACACACCGCGTTGGCCGACTCACGGTGACCCGCTTGGGCTCAACCGGAGCCAATGACATGTCCTGGTCCTTAATGATCGGGGCGTCCACCACCGCCAGGACGCTGGATGCGGAGGTGTTCGAGGACCGGGATCAACTGCGGTGGGTCGGCGTACTCCCGGATTGGTGATCTCGTCCGGGTGGCTGTCGCCGTCGAGATCGTCGACAGTGTGGTCGTGTCGGGTGGGGAGACACCCTTGCGGGGCTGCGGGGCTGCGGGGCTGCGGGGCGGTACGGGTTTACTGCAGCGTCTCTTCGATGGTGTTGTTCCAGTAGGAGACGGTGGAGTTGTCGCTGATGGCGAGGCCGGCGCCGCTGGGGGCGCTGACCTTGGCGGTGGCGCCGGTGCCGTGCAGGCTGCGGTCGGCCAGCTGGACGGTGAGCTGCTTCTCGCGGTGCATGTTGCCGCCGCTGCCCTTCTCCAGGCTGAGCGAGGCGTAGGCGGACTTGCCCGGCTCCAGAGACACCACGGACTGGGGCTTGCCGCCGCCGACCCCGATCGGAGCCTGGGCGTCCTGGTAGCCCACGAACGGGTAGCCGTACAGATCGCAGCGGGCACTGCCGTTGTTGGTGGCCTTCAGCAGGATGACCGGCGCCGAGCCGCCGGTCTCCTGGAGCCCGACGGAGACCTTGCCGACGGTGCATGCGGAGCTCTTGGCGCCCGAGCCCGCGGACTCCGGCTGCTTGCCCGTGCCACCGCTGCTCCCGTTGCCGCTCTGCGTACCGCCGTTGCCCGTGGACGACCCCGAGTCGGCCGAGTAGGAGCCGGTCGAGCCGGAGCCCTTCGCGTCGGCGCCGGTCGAGCCCGAGTCCTGCGCCTCGGAGTTCTTCGATGCCCCGGCGGAGGACGAGGAGCCGGCGTCGTCGTCCTTGCCGCCGTCGTCCTGGCAGGCGGTCAGCGAGAAAGCGGCGGCGGCAGCGACGGCGACGAGGCCGGCGGTACGGACGGTGCGGCGAGCGCGGCGAGTGGTCTTCACGAGGTCCCCCCATGGACGTCGGATACGGCGCGGCCACCCTTTTCCCGCAGGGCGCCGGGCCGCGTTGACTGGTCGGTCATTCATGAGATGGCGGCCGACCGGGGATTGTTCACGGGACTCTGGCGTGATCCACATCACCGCTCGATGCGGGCCGCTTCGGCAAAGCGGCCACCAACTTCTCCATCAAGCACGCAGGCACGCAGGCACGCGGGCACGCCAGATGACGCCGAGAGACCCGTGAGCCACCGATGCGGAAGGACCACCCGATCGATCAAGACCTGCCTGGTTGCCGGGGGGAGCGACTACCGCGTCGCTCCGCGCACAGGAGCGAGCGGGTTCGGTGTACGGCCCGTCCAGCGGTGGAGGACGGCCCGCCCCGTCTGCTTGGTGACGCCGTTCTCCTCAACGGTGCCGGACTCTGCGACGTAGTAGCGCCCGTCGCCCAAAGAGACCAGGCCGTACTCGCCGGGAGCCTGCCAGCCCCGCAGGCCCGTGGCCCGGTCGTACAGGCCCTGCCGCGCGAGGGTGAGCAACTCGCCCTGCTCCGGCTCGGGCTGGTCGCGCACCGGCCCGCGCACGGCGGGCTTCGTACCGTCGACGGTGAAGAGGGAGTAGTTGGGGAAGCCCGGCTTCTTCCCCTCGTACACTGCCATCTGCCAGTTGCGTGAGGCGGCGTCGTACTCCAGGTTCTGCACGCCGTAGGTTGTGTTGCCGGTGTACGCGAAGTACTTGCCGTCGGTGTGCGCCGGGCCGCTGGTGTGCGGCGCTGACTCGCTGAGGGGACGCTCGTACTTCTTCCACCGGCGCACGTCGTACTGCAACAGCACCTGGTGGTCGTTGTCGGAGCGTGCGTTGTTGGAGTAGATGCCGTAGGCGACGGTCAGCAGGGGGGCGTCGCGCTTGCGCCCGCCGTGTCCGCCGAGATCCGGCCCGAACGTGACGCCGTCGATGCCGCTGCATCCGTAACGATGGTCGCGCGTGTCGGCGGTGTCGCCGTCGAACACCCCGTTGCCGTCCATGTCGGCGGTGTAGTCCTCGACGACTTCCTTGAGGTAGACCGTCGAGACGATGTCGCTGGTCTGGGCGTCGATGCCCATCCGGTCGATGCGGTCGGCGTCGAAGACCGCGATGTAGAAGGACTCGGCATCCTTGTACTCCAGGGAGCCGTAGAGCCTGCCGTCGCGTTCGTTGAAGTCCAGGTCACCCAGGTGGCCGGTGAACCCGGTGACGGAGCCGACCGGGTTGCCGCGCAGGTCCGTCTTGACCAAGAGGTTGGTGAAGGAGAAGTACATGTAGCCGCCCTTGCGGTCCAGGGCCATGCCCTGGACGTGTCCGGCGTCCCACGCCCCACCGTCTATGACCGCCGGCAGCTGTTTCCCTCCGCGGACGTCGTTACCGGCGTCCGTGGCGGCGGATGCGGTCTGCGGTATCAGAACCGACCCCAGCAGCGTGGCAACCACCGCAGCACCTGCCCGCGCGGTGGCCCGTCTGCCGGCCCGGCGCCCGGACTTTCCGCCCCGTCCGGTGGCCTTCTCCCGAGTCGTCATCCCGCTCCGCCTTTCCCCGACTTCCTGAGCGACCGCCGCCCCCACCCCGTCTGCCAGCAGGACATCCGTCCCCGGGGCAGGCAGACCGCTGATCGACTGCAATACCAGCGATCATTCTGGGGCTCTGCCCTGAACGCGGGGAAGCCTTATGGGTACATGAAGGCGACGATCGGATGCGGCCGGACTACGACCGTCAGTAGGGGACCGACCCCCAGGCGCACGGAATCGTTGACGGCCGCGCTGCTGAAGCCGTTGCCGCTCGTGGCCCTCAAACCTTTGGTGCTGGTATGGCACTTGGCAGCTCGTGGGGGACTTGTTTGAAGAGGGTGCTTGCTCTTGCATCCACGTTCCACCCCCCTTACATGCCACATTCCATCCCCCTCACATGGCTGTTGCCGGGTGCCTGGTGAAACCCTCCCGGAAAGGGGTTCGCGGAGGGGAGTGGGAAGCATGGCCGATACCGGAGGACACCCTGCCGGCACCGATAATCCGGTGCCGAATCCGCTGCGTGCGGACCTGATCGCCCTGAAGCATGAGGTGGTCGCCAAAGAGACGCAGATTGCCACCGCGCTCGATCAGGCGGCCAGGGACATGGGCGGGGGAGGCGTATGGGAGGGGCCGGCCGCGCAGCAGTTCGCGGCTGAAGCCGCCGGTCGTCGAGGGGAGGCCCAGCAGCTGGCACGTGAGGCGGTCGCCGTCGTGGAGGCAGCGTTGAGCAGCACACCTGCGCAGGTGCCGTTGAGCCGGGCCCAGGCTTTCCGGAAGGCGATCTGAGGAGACAACCGTGACGGATCCGCACGGACAGCCAGGGGGCACCTTCAGCGGTGTCGATCCCGCACGGCTCAAGAGCATGATCGACTCACTGGCCCACGCAGCGGAAACCTTCAACGGGGCACGCAACTCCCTTCTGCACAGGTTCTCCCAGTGCGGCCTCGACATCGGCGTCCTGACACGGCTGGGAGCCTTGGGTGCCTGGGCGGAACAGCTCCTGCCCACCCTCTACCGGCGTTTGGACCTGGCGCGGGACCTTGAACAGACCGGGCAGCAGAAGGTGGGAACCCTGATTGCGGTCCCCGATGTGCTGATGTCCCCTCAGGAGGCACGCGACCGGGCGACGGAGGCCGCACGCCTGGCGGCCATTCCCCCGGACGAGATGACAACTGAGCAGTTCGACCGACTCAACACGCTGTTGGCGCAGTGCAGGGGCGATGACATCTTCGCGGAGAAGTTCGCCACCGACATGGGGCCGCAGAGAATTCTGACGATGTGGTCAGGCATCACCGCACCCAGAACTGACGCGGTGACGATGGATCGAGAAGCCCGGCTGGGGGCACTTCAGCAGAACCTGGGCATAACCCTGGGGAACGCCACCCGCTCCGACAGCCCGGCCATGGTCCAGTGGGAACGGGACATGGTCGCCCTCGGCGGATTCCAGGAAATGAGCAGTCTCTTGCGGTACGGCAGCTACGACGATGCCTTCCTCATCGCCTACGGAAATGCGCTGGTCACCTACGAGCGAACCGTCACAAACGACGGCAGGAATACCGTCGGTCCCACCGGTTCGGTCCGCAAGGGCGGCCTGCCTTGGGACGGTCAGTCTTCGTTTTCGAGAAGACTGAACTTCGGCCCCGGCAGTGGTCAGGACGCCGGTCTGGATCCGATGACCGGCTTCATGATGGCGCTCTCCCGTACCCCAGAAGCATCCACTGCCTTCTTCGCTTCCCCGTTGCAGAACAACGCCGAGTGGGTGCTGGAGAAGCGACCTCCCTTCCCGCAGGTCGGCGGCAGTCACGCGACCGCCGCCAGTCCCGGGGGCTCCACCGCAAAATTGAACGCGATAGGCGACGCTCTGGTCGCCGCCGCCACCGGCCTCGGTCCAGGACAGCAGCCTGTCACCGTTCAGCCGCACACACCACAGCAGAAAGACGTGGTGAGAAATGCCCTGCGTCACCTTGCTATACGTAAGGACGGCTTCCCGGAGGAACTGCGTGACAGCATGGCCAATGTGCTGGCCAGCCACGGCACCGACACACATATGACCATGGCAGGCTCGCCGGAGGAGGTCGTATTCAACCGGGGTGATCTCCTGGAGGTGTCCAAGCAGATATCCCGTTCTTTCGACAGTTACGGGATTCTTAATCAGGGCATGAATGTCGCAATGTTGCAGGATGTCTACGCCGAGAAGGAGCACCCTGAAAACAGCCTTGACCGGTCCGGCCGCACGGTGGGTTTCTTGGAAGAGGCCCGCCGCCAAGCGATCGGCGATAAAGAAGAGAAGGAACTCAAAGAGGCCGGCTGGGGACACGTCGGTGCAGGCGGCTACCTGACTGTCGCATCGATCGCGTCCTTTCTTCCCTACGGCGGCGGTCTTAGCGCCAATGCGGCATTTGGCGTCAGTAAGGGCCTGGTCGAAGACGAGAGCGCCCGTATCAAGAACGGAGCCCGCGACGCCAGAGCGGAGGTCCATCTCAACCAAGGGCGCCGACTCCAGTGTCTTGCCGATGAGTGGGACAAGGTCAATGCTGACTGGGCGCGCGGTCGAACCGATTACGATCCACGCCACGGCAGTTGGAGCAAAATCCGCGGTGCAGCGGACCTCGGCAGGATCGACGCTCAAGGAGCCTCGGGCCGGTAAGCACTACGTCAGTCGATCGGTGTGTGGCCAACAATCCTGACCACGGTGGCCAGGCACTGCCGACCAACAGGCCGGGCGCCTGCGGGATCAGATCCTTGAGTGCTGCGGCGATCCCGGCTCGGCCGTGAGAGATGCACTGCGGTGCGGCGGGGTCATTCGGGCGATCGGGGTGGCACCGGTCGCGGCGAGGGACAGGTCCCAGAGCCGTGCGGCCGCATCGGGGTCGATGGCGTACTCGCGGACACCGCCGTCGTCCATGGACGCGTCGGGGGCGGAGACGCGTACGACATTGCAGACCTCCAAGTAGAGCCCGCCGCCGCCGAGCAGACCGGACTCAGCGTGCACGCGCTGCGCTTCTACGAGCGCGAGGGCCTGTTGATCGGACCGGTCCGGCGCACCTCCGGCGGTCGGCGGCGATACACCGCATTCGACGTCGACTGGCTGCTGATCTGCGTCAAGCTACGGGAAGCCGCCCGGCGCCGGCTGGTTCGGGGCCTTCGCCGCCGAGGGCGGCCCCGGCAAGACGGTCGCGGTCGTCGGCGACGGTGCGGTCGGCCTGCGGTTCGGCCGCGAGCAGGTCCAGCAGGGTCTCAGTGCGGCGTTGAAGGAGTCGGGCTCGGAAAGGGCCCGAACGATCAGAACCTTCACACAACACTCCCGCTCTCCGTGGAGGTGGGGGAGGCCGCGGTGACGGCGATGGCGTTCGCGCCGACGATCACCAGGATCGCCGCCCACGCAGCCGTATCGAGGTGCTGGTGGAGCACGATGAGACCGACCAGAGCGGCGAAGACAGGGTTGACGCTCATGAACACGCCGAAGAAGTGTGCCGGAACACGCCGTAGTGCGAGCAGATCGGACAGGAACGGCACCGCCGAGGACAGTACTCCGGCAGCCAGAGCGCACACGAGGGCAGCAGGGGTGGGGGGATGCTGCCAGAGCACCAGGGCGCCGACGGGGAGGTAGAGCGCGCCGGAGACGGCCGCTGCGGCGGCCGAGCCCTCCGCGCCGGGCAGGCGCCGGCCGACGGTGCGGTTGAGCAGGATGTAGCAGCTCCAGCACACCGCAGCCAGCAGTGCGAGGCCGATGCCCAGGTAGTCGGTAGAGGGAGAGGGGCGGGTGAGCACGGCGACCGCGGCCGCGGCCGCCAGTGCGCACAGGGCGTCGATCCGGCGGCGGGAGCCGGTCAGCGCCACCGTCAGCGGGCCGAGGAACTCCAGTGTGACGGCCAGCCCGAGCCCGACGCGGTCGATGGCCGTGTACAGGGAAAGGTTCATCACGGCGAACACCAGCGCCAGCCCCAGCACCGGCCACCACTGCGCCGCGGTGAACGACCGCAGGCGCGGCTTGCCGGCTGCCCACAGCACCCCAGCGGCCACCCACTGGCGCACCGCGACCACCCCCACCGGGCCGATCACCGGGAACGCCAGCGCTGCCACCGCTGCCCCGACCTGGTTGGACAGCCCGCTGCCCAGCATCAATGCGACGCCGGCCCGGCGGCTCCCGCCCCGGCCCGGTCCACCGCCGTCGGTAACGGCGAGGGCCTGCCCCGCGTCCTGTGAGGTCTTCAGCACCATGCCCTCACCGTGCTGCCCCAAGGTGGATACGCAAAATGCATCCATGGGACTGTCGATACGCTGAACGTATGGATGAACGCCGAGGGAACTCCACCAGGCTGGAGCTGAAGCACCTGCGCTGCCTGGTCGCCATCGTCGACACCGGCAGCTTCACGGACGCGGCACTCGAACTGGGCATCTCCCAGGCCGCCGTCTCCCGGAACCTGCTCGCACTGGAAGAAATCCTGGGAGTGCGGTTGCTGCACCGCACGAGCCGCACGGTCGCGCCCACCACTGCGGGTGTGCAGGCTCTCGCCCGCGCACGCCCGCTGCTCTCCGGCGCCGACGAACTCGTCACCGAAGCCGCCGCCGGCTACAGCCACCTGCACATCGGCCACGCCTGGTCAGCCTTCGGCCGTCACACCACCGAATTCCAGCGCCGCTGGCACCACGGCCACCCCGAGACCGAACTCCGGCTCATCCGCCACAACTCCTCCACCGGCGGGCTCGCCGAAGGGCTGTGCGACCTCGCGGTGATCCGCGCCCCACTCGACCTCAAGCCCTGGTCACACGCCGTTGTCGGCCACGAGAACCGCTACCTGGCCCTCGCCTCCGACGACCCATGGGCCCGCCGCCGCAGCATCCGCATGGGCGAGATCCCCGGCCGCACCCTCGCCATCGACCGCCGCACCGGCACCACCGCCTTGAACCTGTGGCCCGAAGGCGAACGACCCGCCGTCGAGTACACCCACGACATCGACGACTGGCTCGCCGCCATCGCCACCGGCCGCTGTGTCGGCGTCACCCCCCAGGCCACCGCCGCTCAGTACCGCCGCGACGGCATCACCTACCGCCCCTTGCGCGACGCCCAACCCGTCCCCGTCCACCTCATCTGGCGCCGCCAGGACCCCCATCCCGCCACCCATGCCGCCGTCGCTCTCGCCATCGACCTCTACCGCGAGAACCGACAGTAATGGCCTCAGCCCCTCCCGGTCGGCGGCTGCCTCAGTTGACCAGTAGCACGAGCTTCCCGCGCACCTGACCTTCCTCACCGACGTGGTGCGCCTCGGCGATGTCGGTGAGTGAGAACGTCTGCACGGCGGGGGGTGCGAATCGCCCGGCTTCGATCAGCGGGCCGATCTCGTTGAGCACATACAGTGCGCGGCCGGTGTCGCCGCGGCTGAATCTGACGCCGTGCTCCTGTGCGCCGGTGAAGTCGGCGAGCGTCACGACGTTCGCGGGGGCGCCCGCGAGCCCGATGAGTTCGGGCAGTACGCCGCTGCCGGCGATATCGAGGGCCAGGTCGGCGCCGCCGGGAACCAGCGCACGGACCCGCTCGGCCATGCCCTCGCCGTAGGCGACAGGGTCGGCTCCGAGGGAGCGCAGGTACTCATGGTTGGCCGGTCCGGCCGTGCCGATCACCCGTGCCCCGCGCGCCACGGCGAGTTGGACCGCGGTACTGCCGATGTTGCCGGAGGCACCGTTGATCAGAAGCGTGGAGCCGATTCCTACGCCGAGCTGGTCGAGTGCGCGCGCGGCTGTCTCCAGTGCGGAGGGCAGTGCCGCGGCGGCGGTGAAGCCGAGCGAGGGCGGAATGGGTGCGTAGTAGTCCAGCACCGCCGATTCAGCCTGGGTCGCGCCCTCGCCGGAGAGGCCGAAGACGCGGTCGCCGACGGCAACGTCCGAGACGTCTTCGCCGAGTTCGTCGACGACGCCCGACGCCTCGTGGCCGAGGGTCTGCGGAAGCTCCCGGTCCATCAGGCCCATCAGACCCTGGCGCTTCTTCCAGTCGCTGACGTTGACACCGGCCGCGCGCACCACGATCCGGACCTGGCCCGGCCCAGGATGCGGGTCGGGGAGTTCTGCGACTTCAGGACATCGGGGCCTCCGAATCTGCTGAATCGAGCTGCCTTCATCGGTCGCTCCGCGTCTCGGTCCTGGGGTCTGAGGTTCCGCCCGCTCGACACCGCCGGGTGTTCCGCCCCTCGCAGGCACTATAGATCGCCGCCGTCAGCCCGCCGTCCCAGATCGTCAGGACAAGCGGAGCCACCCGCGAAGCGGTGTCCACCCAGGTTCGTTGCGTCTACCTCGGCACCACAACCGCAGCAGCCTTCGCCCTCCGGCTCCGCGCTTGCTCGCCCGGACAAGTCCTGGCAGGGGGGTCTTTGGGCACTTCCGCTGTTCTGTCAGGAACAGGTGGGCTGCGGTGACGGAAAACGTTGCCGCCAGCGGGCGTACGCGGGGTTGTCGGAGCAGGCGCTCAGGTAACCGTTGCGGACGTGCCGCAGGATCGCCTCGCCGTGCGGGGTGAGCGGGCCGTCACGGTGCCAGGCCAGCACATGGCGGTACCACAGGGGGTTCCCGGCCAACGGGCGCACGGCGACGCCGGGTACTTCGATGAAAGTGGCCTGGCACAGGCTCACGGCCAGGCCCGCGCGGACGATCTCGACCAGCTGCCGTCCCTCGGCCTCGTAGGGGATACGGAGATGGTGTTCCGTCCGGGAGAAGACCGACGACCAGTACTCGCGTGTGCGATCGCTGTCCGGGCGGGGCGCGGCCCAGTCTTCCCCGGCAAGCTGGGCGAGGCTCACCTCCTCCTGGGCGGCCAAGGGGTGATCGGCGGGCAGCAGTGCGAAGACGGGCTCGGTGACGAGCGGGTGCAGGAGGACGCCGTCGTACGCCGTCAGCTCCTGGCCGGGATGGTCGCCGAGGATGGCCGCTTCCAGCCGGCCGGCGCGGACGTCGTCCAGAAGCGGAGCGGGAGCGTACTGGCAGCGGGACGTCAGCTGTGCTCCGGACAGCAACTCCCGTAGCGCGATGAGGAGATGCCCCAGAAGGGGTGCCCCCACCGAACCGACGCGCAGGAGCGCAGGCGCTGCGGCGCGGCGGGTGGCCCGGGCGGTGTCGGAGAGGAGCTGGTCGACGCCCGGCAGGATGCTGCGGGCGCGGGCCAGGACCAGCTCGCCCAGCGGTGTGGGCGCGGCCCCGGCTCGGCTGCGGTCGAACAACGCACCGCCCAGGAGGTTTTCGATGCGCCGCAGTTGGGCGCTCAGGCCGGGCTGGGTCGTGCACAGCGCCGCGGCGGCCCGGGTGAGGCTGCCGGCGTCGGCGATGGCGCACACCACACGCAGGTGCCGTATCTCCAGATCCATGGCACGGATGTTATGGACCGACGGGAGGTTCCGGACAGGGTGCTTCACCCCTCATTAGGCATCCATCAAGGACGCCGTCACCGCTGCGGACCCCGACGTGGACTTCTCCGCGTACGACACGCTGTACGTCGTGCCGACGAAGAACGCCAAGGCCATCTCCCCCTCTCCCATAACACGGAGTTATGGACAACCGGGAGTTTCCGCTGCCCGCTGCTGACCGCAAGACTGATCAGCGTCAGGAAACGCCACGTCACCCCTCGCGACGCGGCTGCCGCACCATGGCCGCGGACGCGCGCGGCCGGTCCCGGAAGAACACCATGAACCCCGCGTATGCGACCGTCGATCACGTCTTCACGGTCCCTTTGGATCACTCAGCGCCCGGCGGAGAGACCATAGAGATATGTGCCCGCGAAGTCGCCGACCGCTCCCGAACTGGCGCCCGCGCCGGCGAAGAGCTGCCCTGGCTGCTGTACCTCCAGGGCGGCCCGGGCGGCAAGTCCCCCCGGCCGTCGGGCACGGCGCCCGGCTGGCTGGCACACGCGCTGAGAACCCACCGCGTTCTGCTCCTCGACCAGCGGGGCACCGGCCGGTCCACCCCCATGACCGCGCGGGCCGCCGCCCGCTTCCGGCACCCGGCTGACCTGGCAGCCCACCTCGCCCACTTCAGGGCGGATTCGATCGTCGCGGACGCCGAACTGATACGGCACCAGCTGTGCGGCGGGCAACCCTGGGAGACGCTTGGCCAGAGCTATGGTGGCTTCCTCACCCTCACCTACCTCTCGCAGGCCCCGGACGCACTCAGGGCCTGCTACGTCGCCGGTGGCCTGCCGGGCCTGACCGCCACAGCCGACGATGTGTACTCCCGCACCTCTCCGCGCGTACGCGACCGGGTTCACGCGTTCTACGCCCGCTACCCGGACGATGCCCCGCGGCTGCGTCGCATCGCCGATCTGCTCGCGGCACGGGACGTGCGCCTGCCCGACGGCGATCGACTCACCGTTCGCCGGCTGCGCACCCTCGGCCTCATGCTCGGCATGGGCGACGGATTCGAGCGCCTGCACTGGCTGCTCGACGAAGCCCTCGACGAAGCCCTAGACAGTGACGGCGAGTTGACCGACACCTTCCTGTACCAGGTGATGGCCCTGACGGGCTTCATCGACAACCCGCTCTTCGCCGTCCTCCAGGAGAGCCTGTACGGACAGGGCGCCGCACCCACCGACTGGGCGGCCGACCGTGCCCTCGCCGCCTTCCCCGAGTTCGCCGAGGACGCCGACCCGTTGCTGTTCACAGGCGAGATGATCTATCCCTGGATGTTCGACGACATCCGTGGCCTGCGCCCCTTCGCAGCCGCCGCAGACCTTCTCGCCCGGCGCACCGACTGGCCGCCGCTGTACGACCTCGGCCGCCTCGCCGCCAACACGGTCCCGCTCGCCGCGGTCGTCTACCACGACGACATGTATGTGGACGCCGGCCTGTCGTTGGACACCGCCCGGGTGGTCGGCTCCACCCGGGTCTGGGTCACCAACGAGTGGGAGCACGACGGGCTCAACGCCTCCGGCGGCAAGGTCCTCGCCCGCCTGATGGACCTTGCCGCAGGCCGCGCCTGAACTCCGCGTCGTGCACCGGGGGTGTGCACAGGAGGGAGGGGCACACCTTCCGGTAGCACCACGCGGAGCTGCGCAGGACCCATCGGACAGAACCTACGGGCGGATGCGCTGGGGTACGCGCCACGGGTTGTCGTCCCGGAGCGGTGGCGGGAGCAGGGGCTGGGGCAGGGACTGGTAGGACACCGGGCGCAGGAACCGTTCGATCGCCGCCGTGCCAATAGAGGTGATCGCGGGTGCGGTCGTGGCGGGGAACGGGCCGCCGTGCTGCATCGCGTGCGTGACCGAGACACCGGTCGGCCACTCGTTCCACAGCACCCGGCCGCTGCGCTCGGCCAGTGCCGCGGTCAGGTCGGCGAGTTCGGCCGCCTCTTCGGGCTCGCCGTGCAGGGATGCGGTGAGCTGGCCGGGCAGCGCCGCCACTGTGCCGGGAAGATCCTCCGGCCGCTCGTACGTCACCACCAGCCCGAGTGGGCCGAAGCACTCCTGGGCCGCCGCCTCGATGTCGGCGGCGAACGACGCCAGGTCCGTGGACAGCAGCCGCGGTGCCACTGACGCCCCGTCCTCCGGCCACACCAGCGGGCTCGTTCCGGGGCGCTCGGCGAGACGGCGTGCGCCCTCGACGTACGCGTCGGAGATCCAGGAGCCGAGCATCGGCGCGCTCGGCACCTCGCGCAGCAGCCGCACGATCTCGTCCACCAGGCCGTTGCCGGCGGGAACGAACAGCAGACCAGGGGTGGTGCAGAACTGGCCCGCGCCGAGCGTGAGCGAGCCGACGTAGCCTTGCGCGATGTCCGCGCCTCGGGCGTCGGCCGCGGCCGGGGTCACCACGACAGGGTTGACGCTGCCCAGTTCCCCGTAGAACGGGATGGGCTCAGGGCGTTCGGCGGCAATACGGGCCAGCGCCAGGCCGCCGCGCTCGGAGCCGGTGAACGCGGCGACGCGCAGCGCCGGGTGGCGCAGTGCGTCGATTCCGGCCTGCTGCCCCTCGACCAGCCCGAACACGCCGTCCGGCGCGCCCGCCTCGGCCATCGCCTGCTGGATGATCTCTGCGGTGCGGCGGGACAGTCCGGGGTGGCCCGGGTGCGCCTTGACGATGACCGGACAGCCTGCCGCCCAGGCGGAGACGGTGTCGCTGCCGGCCACACTGAGGGCGAACGGGAAGTTGCCCGCCGCGAACACCAGGACCGGCCCGAGCGCGGTGCGGTAGCGGCGCAGCTCGGGCCGCGGACCGGTGGGCCACTCCGGGTCGAGCCGGTCGATACGGACGTCGAGAAACGCGCCCGCGCGCACCTCCTCGGCGAAGAGCCGCAACTGGAAGGTGGTGCGGGTCAGTTCGCTGTTGAGGCGGGCCGCGCCGAGGTTCGTCTCGGCACCGGCGAGCGCGACCAGCTCCGCGCGCTCGGCTTCCAGTGCTTCGGCGACGGCTTCCAGGGCGCGTGCGCGGTCCGTCAGCGCCGACTCGGCCCATGCCCTGGCCGCGGCGGCGGCAGCGGCCACCGCCCGGTCGGGTTCGCTTACGACATTGTTCATGGTGCTTCCTTCTTCTTTCCGTGGCGCGATGGGCGTCGGCCGTCACGCGTCGGGGAGCATCGAGCGTCGGCTGGTCTCCGTCATCCGGGCAATGACCAGCAGGGCCGCGACGGAGACGGCGACGACATACCACGCGGGGGCGATGGTGCTGCCGGTCTGCTCGATCAGGAAGATCGACAGCAGCGGCGCGGTGCCTCCGAAGAGCGTGAACGCCATGTTGTAGCTGATGGAGGCGCCGGTGTAGCGGGTGTGGGCGGGGAACAGTTCGACGAACGCGACCCCGGCCGGGCCGAAGAACATGCCCAGGCTCAGCGCGAGCAGCCCTTGGCTCGCGATCGCGCTCGGCAGGCTCGCCTGCCCGGCCAACAGATAGGCGGGGACGGCGAACAGCGCATTCAGCACGGCGGCGAGCTGCAGTCCGCGCTTGCGTCCGATGCGGTCCGAGAGGGCCGCGGCGATGGGCACCGTGACGAAGGTGACGGTCAGGGCGATGCTGTTGGACAGCAGGGCCGCAGAGTCGCCCATGCCGACGGTGACCGTCAGATACGTGAAGAAGTAGCCGGTCAGCGAGTAGTACCCGAGGCTGGCGACCGCCGCGATGCTGAAGCAGACCGCCATTTCCTTCCGGTGCTCGCGCAACACGGTGCGGATCGGTGCGGACGCGACCCGCTTGGACTCCTTCACCGCGGCGAACGCCGGTGACTCGTCGACGCGCGTCCTGATGTAGAGGCCGACGACGGCGAGCGGCGCACCCAGCAGGAACGGCACGCGCCATCCCCAGGACTCGTACGCGCCGCTGCTCGTCGCGCCGGTGAGGAAGTAGACGAGAAGGGCGGCCAGGACCGGCGGCAGATTGGACCACGTGTAGACCATGCCGACCGCGAACCCCCGCCGTTTCGAGGGCGCGTGCTCGGCGACGAACGAGTTCGAGCCGATGGTCTCGCCCGCGGCCGAGAACCCCTGCGCGAGCCGCAGCATGACCAGCAGCACCGGTGCGAGCACGCCGATCTGGCCGTACGTGGGGAGCAGGCCGATGCCCGTCGTGGCGCAACCCATCATCAGGATCACACCGGCCAGCACCCGCTTGCGCCCGATCCGGTCACCGAGGCTGCCGAGCAGGAACGCGCCGATCGGACGCATCACGAACCCGACGGCGTACACGGCGAAGGTGGAGAGCAGAGCGACGAACGTGTTCGCGTCGGGAAAGAACAGCGTGGCGATCACCGGTGCCGCGTACGCGTACACGGCGAAGTCGTACCACTCGACGAAGTGCCCGATCGCCGATGCGGTCATCACCTTTCTGACGGTGCGCGGGTTGTGCCCGCCCTCCGTTCTGCCTGCGGTGCCCGAGTCGGCGCCGGAGCGGACGGCGGCCGGTTCGGCGGTCATTGGGGGCCTCCGTCGCTCTGCTCGGAAAGCTTGTCCGGTGCCGAGGCCCGGAGCTTGTTCTCCTCCGAGTGACGGACGCCGAACACGAAGTAGACGACCAGTCCGAGAGCCATCCAGGCCGCGAACCGCACCCAGGTCACCCAGTCCAGATTGGCGATCAGCCAGATGGAGAAGGCCACACCGATGGCCGGGACCAGCGGCACCAGCGGGGTGCGGAAGGAACGCGGGAGATCGGGCCGCGTCCTGCGCAGCACCACAACGGCGATGGCGACGACGGTGAAGGCCGCCAGAATGCCGATGTTGGTGAGATCGGCGGCCTCCCGGATGGGCAGGAATCCGGCGATGAACGCGGATCCGACGCCCACCGGCCAGATCACCCGGGTCGGCACGTGCCGTCTGGGGTGGTTCTTCGCGAAGTAGCGCGGCAGCAGCCCGTCGCGGCTCATGGAGTACCAGACCCGGGAGACCGCGAGCATATTGGCGAAGGCGGAGGTGGTGATGCCGATGATGGCGCCGACCGCGACCACGATGCCGAGGCCGCCCAGGCCCACCGCGCCGAGCGCGCTGGAGAACGGGCTGTCCGTGTCGATGTCGCGGTAGTCCTGCATGCCCAGCAGCACCACACAGACCAGGAGATAGACGACCGCGGCGATGGCCAGCGAGATCACGATCGCCTTCGGCAGCACCTTCTTCGCCTCGGCACTCTCCTCCGCCGCTGCGCTCATCGCGTCGTAGCCGTAGACGGCGAAGAACGCGGTCGCCGCACCGGTGAACGCGCCACCGATTCCGAAGGGCAGGAACGGCGAGTAGTTGCCCGAGGAGATATGAAAGGCGCCGGCGATGACCACCAGGGCGACGATGCCGAGCTTGACGACCACCAGGATGGTCTCGAAGCGGGCCGACTCCTTGGTGCCGCGGGAGAGCACGAAGGCCAGCAGCAGGCACAGCAGCGCGGCGAACAGATCGACCTTGTGGCCGGAACCGGTGCCCGGCGCGCCGAGCATCCAGGACGGAAGGTCGAGGCCGATGCGCTCCAGGATGTAGGAGAAGTAGCCGGACACGGCGATGGCCACCACCGCGACGATGGCGGTGTACTCGAGCAGCAGGTCCCAGCCGATCAACCAGCCGACGACCTCGCCGAGCGCGGCGTAGGAATACGTATAGGCGGAGCCGGCCTTGGGGATGGTGCCCGCGAACTCGGCGTAGCACAGCGCTGCCGCGGTGCTGGCGATGATGGCGACGAGGAACGAGATCATCACGCCGGGCCCGGCGTCCTCGTGGGCCACGACGCCGGCGAGCGAGAAGACTCCCGCGCCGACCAGACCGCCGAGACTGAGGGCGACGAGCTGCCACAGCCCCATGGTCCGGCGGAGCCCGCCCGTGCTCTCCTCCTCGGAGGAGTCGACGGGCTTCAGGCGGAAGATGCCCTGCCGGGAGAACAGCCCCCCGCTGGGGCTCGGTCTTTGTTGGGATATGACTGGAGCTGAACGGGACATGGCGGTCCCTCCGATGGTCGTACGAAGTGAAGTGGGAGTGCGGGGCGGGGGTTGCGCCCCGAAGGAGGCGCGGGGAACTGCGCGACCAGCCACAGCGCGCCCGCAGGCGAAGAGCGGTCCTTCCCGGCACCGCCGGCGCAGCGCTAAAGAACGAACCCGTGCGGAAAAGGATCACTCGGATCGAGCAAATAATTCGCCGTGGCGGTGATCCAGGCCCGGCCGGAGAACTCGGGGACGACGGCCGACAGCCCGCCGGCCTCGGTGGTCTCCAGAAGCCGGCCGGTGAACCGGGTGCCGATGAACGACTCGTTGACGAACTCGGTGTTCAGCGGCAGGTCGCCACGCGCGTGCAGCTGGGCCATCCGCGCTGAGGTGCCGGTGCCGCAGGGGGAGCGGTCGAACCAGCCGGGGTGGATGGCCATGGCGTTGCGCGAGTGCCGGGCAGTGGAGTCCGGTGCCAGGAACTGCACGTGTTTGCAGCCGCCGATGAGCGGATCGGCCGGGTGCACCGGCCGGTTCCGCTCGTTGATGGACTGCATGATCGACAGTCCGGCAGAGAGGATCTCGTCCTTGCGCGCCCGGTCGAACGGCAGCCCGAGCCGGTCGAGTTCGACGACGGCGTAGAAGTTGCCGCCGTACGCCATGTCGTAGCGGACCTCGCCGAGGCCCGGGACCTGCACCGTCGCGTCGAGTTCGAGCGCGAAGGCGTCCACATTGCGCAGGGTGACCTGCTCGGCGCGGCCGTCGACGACTGTCACCCGGGCCTCGACCAGCCCGGCGGGTGTGTCGAGACGGACGGTGGTCTCCGGTTCGCTGACCTCGACCATCCCGGTCTCCACCAGGACGGTGGCCACACCGATGGTGCCGTGGCCGCACATCGGCAGAAAGCCGCTGACCTCGATGTAGAGCACGCCCCAGTCGGCGTCCGGGCGGGTGGGCGGCTGCAGGATTGCTCCACTCATCGCGGAGTGCCCGCGCGGCTCGTCGACCAGGAACCGGCGCAGTCCGTCCAGATTCTCCAGCGCGTAGCGGCGGCGCTCGGCCATCGTGTCGCCCGGGATGGGGGGCACCCCGCCGGTGACGACGCGGGTGGGCATGCCTTCGGTGTGCGAGTCGACGGCGCTGATCGTACGGACCGACCGCATCAGACGGACTGCCTCTCAAGCGCGGAGATGGCGCGGGCCATGTCGGACTGGATCTGCTCGCGCATCCGGGGTGTCAGCGGGCCGCGCGGCGGGCGGCAAGGACCGCCGAACCGGCCGACTTCCTCCATGCCGAGCTTGATGGCCTGGACGAACTCGGTGCGCGAGTCCCAGCGGAAGGCGGCGACCAGCGGTTCGTACAGAGCGCGGGCCTCCTCCAGCTTGCCGGCGACAGCCAGGTCGTACAGCCGTGCCGACTCCGCGGGGAAGACGTTCGGGAAGCCGGCGAACCAGCCGGTGGCGCCCATGAGCAGGCTCTCCAGCACGACGTCGTCGGCGCCGCTGATGACCTCCAGCCCCGGGGCCTGCTCCTTGATCTCCAGGACGCGGCGGACGTCGCCGGAGAACTCCTTGACCGCGACGACGTTCTCGAGCTGGGCGATCTCCGCGATCAGGTCCGGGGTGAGGTCGACCTTGGTGTCGATCGGGTTGTTGTAGATCATGACCGGCAGGCCGACGGAAGCTACGGCCTCGAAGTGGGCGAGGATCTCACCGCGGTTGGCGCGGTACATGGTCGGCGGCAGGCACAGCAGCCCGTCGGCGCCGTCCTCGGCCGCGACCTCGGCCCAGTGCCTGGCCTGGTGCGAGCCGACGCCGTGCACCCCGACGACCACGATGCCGGAGTCGCCGACCGCCTCGATCGCCGTCTGCGCGGCCTTGCGGCGCTCCTCGTCCGTCAGGGAGGAGTACTCGCCCAGCGAGCCGTTCGGGCCGACGCCGTGGCAGCCGTTCTCCACCAGCCAGCGGCAGTGCTCGGCGAAACGGTCGTAGTCCACGGCCAGACCGGCGGGTGCGGATGCGTCTTCGTAGTAGGGAAGCGCTGTGGCCACGACCACGCCGCCGAGGGACAGGTCCTGCTTCTTGGTGTCGCTCATGAACTCTTCTCCTTCAGAGGGGAGTTGGATGGTGTGGGGGAGCCGAACTGTCAGAGGTGGTGAGGAGCGGGGCCCTCGGGCGACGGTTCGGGGGCTGCGGCCAGTTCGCCGAGCCGGATGGGCTGGGCGACCGGGCGCCGGTGCGGTGTGGGTACCGGCAGGCCCTCGACCGGCCGGTCGGCGGGCTCACCGGACAGCCGGGCGGTCAGCTCGGCGACCGTGGGGCCGCAGATCCGGGCCTGGCACGGGCCGAGGCCGGCCCGGGTCGCCAGCTTGGCGACCCGCGCGGCGGCGCTCGTCTGGTCGGCGGCGGCCCGGCACAGCGAGGCGTAGTCCGTCTCCTCGCAGCGGCAGACGACGGTTTCGGGACGCAGCCACTGTGGCCAGGCCGCACCGATCGGGTGCGCACGGGCCAGCCGCTCGGCGAACGCGCGGCCCTGGTCCCGGCTGCGCCGCAGATGACGCAGCGCTCTCGCATCCGGGTCGCCGCCCGCGGCGAGCCAGCCGGCGAGCGCGCCCTCGGCCCGTGCGGTCGGGGCGCCCGCGATGCCGGTGATCTCGCCCGCGGCGTACACGCCGGGGCAACTGGTGGCCTGGTCGTCGTCGACGTCCACGAACTCGCCGGCCGGTGTGGAGCGCAGGGCGCAACCGGCGGCCACCGGCAGCTCCAGTTGCGGGCTGAAACCGTGCGTGACGCACGCCGCATCGGCTGCGACCGTGCGCTCGCTGCCCGGCACCACCGACCAGTCCGCACGCAGCCGTGCGGTGACGACCTCCTCGACCCGGCCGTCGCCACGGGCCTCGACCACGGTGCGGCCCGTACGGTAGGGCACCCGGTGACGGAGCAACAGGGCGGAGTACTCGGCGAGTTCGCCAGCCTTGCCAACCTGCGCCGCGAGCTGCCACGGACGCCGCGACCAGCCGCGGGCCACGGTGCCCGGCGTGTTGGCCTCCAGCACCTCCAACACCCGGGAGCCGGCCTCCAGCAGCGAGGCGGCCACCGGGAGCAGGAACGGACCGGTGCCGGCGACCACCGCACGATCACCGACCACGACCCGCTCGCCCTTGGCGAGCGCCTGGGCCGCACCGGCGGTGAACACGCCGGGCAACTCCCAGCCGGGGAACGGCAGAACGCGATCGTGCGCGCCGACGGCGAGCACCAGCGCATCGGGATGGAGCGTGTGGCGGTGCCGCCCGCCGCCATCGGCCGGGCCGTGCAGCAGGTGCACCCGCGGCACTCCGGGCTGCTCCGGTTCCGGGCGCTCCAGCGCCCACACCGAGGTCTCGGGCCACCAGGCGCACCGCGGGTGGGCGAGCACCCGGCGGCGGCGCCGGTCGAAGGCCCGCCAGCCGTGTTGCAGTGCCTCCGGGCGGGCCGCGTCGTACGCCTCGGGCACCATCCGGTGGTACTGGCCGCCGGGCTGGTCCGCGGAGTCGATCAGCGTCACCCGGGCGCCGGCGCTCAGCGCGGCCTCCGCGGCGGCCAGGCCCGCGGGCCCGGCGCCGACGACCGCGACATGGCGATCCGTCATCGCTCCTCCGCTCCGGGCGTGGTGGGAGTGCTGGACGTCTCCCGGGTCTGAGTGGTCACCACGTCGCCGTCCCGGGCCCGGCGGCGGCAAGCGCGCACATCACGCTCATCGCCCACCGTCACCAGACAGTCGAAGCAGACGCCGATCCCGCAGAACACTCCGCGCGGCGCACCGGAGCGTCCCCGGCGCCAGGCCCGCCGGCCGGCGGAGAGCAGGACTCCTGCGATGGTCTGGCCCGCGATCCCGTCGACAGGATCACCGTCGACCGTGATCCGCAGCGGCCGGTCCTGCCGCCCGATTGCGTCGGACTCGGCGCGGACACGTCTGGGGCTCATTCCGTCTCCTCACTCACAGGGGGTGCGCTCTCGCCGAGCACGGCGGGACGGTCCACCCGGAAGGGGGCAGCGTCCATGTCGGTCGGCTCGCCGAGCATCAGATTCCGCAGCAGCCGCCCGGTGCCCACCGACAGGCCGATCCCGGCGCCTTCGTGACCGCTCGCATGCCACAGACCGGCCAGCCGCGCATCCGCGCCGATGATCGGCAGATGGTCGGGGACGTACGGCCGGAAGCCGCCGTACGCACGCATCACCGGCACCCCGGTCAAGGTCGGGAACAGCCGCAGCGCCTTCGCGGCGATGGCTGACAGCACCTCCGGACGCAGCCGGTCGTCGAAGCCGACCCGGCGGCGCGAGGAGCCGATGAGCACACTGCCGCCCCGGGTGGACTCCACGACAGCGGAGGTCTGCAGATCCTCGGCGCTGCTGCCGACGGCGCCCACGTAGTCCGCGTCGTAGACCTTGTGGAAGACCATCGGCGGCAGCGGGGTCGTCACCAGCACGTCGCCGCGCCGGGGCCGTACGTCGACCGGTGCGCCGAGGCGGGTGGACAGCTCGCCGGACCAGGGGCCCGCGGCATTGACGAACCAATCGGCCTCCAGCAGCGCGGACGAGGTGCGGACCCCGGTGATCCGGCCCCCGCGGGTGACCGCTCCGAGCACCTCGCAGCCTGTGCGCAGGGTCGCGCCGGCGGCGAGCGCGTCGCCGAGCAGGGCGGTGGCGGCTCCGGCCGGCTGCACCTGGGCGTCCTCGGGGTAGTACAGGGCTGCGGTGTGCTCGCGGGTGACGTAGGGCTCGAGTGCGGCGAGCTCACTCGCGTCCTTCACCTCGGCGCACACTCCCGCCGCGTGCTGGGCGGCGGCGAACCGCGACAGTCCCCGGGCGCCGGCGTCGGTCGTCGCCACGACGATGCCGCCCTTGGGCTCCCACTCCACCGCGCGCGCCGCTTGCTGGGAGCGCGCGGTGATCCCGGTGAGCACCTGCGGCCACAGCTTCAGGGAGAGCTGGGCGAGTTCCAGCTCCGGGCCCGGCCCCTTGTCGGAGACGAGCACATTGCCCTCGCCGTGGGAGGTGGTCGCCGACGCGGGCGCGCCGCGGTCGACGACGGTGACCTCAAGTCCAGCCAGAGCCAGCTCGCGAGCACAGGCGGCGCCGACGATCCCGGCGCCCAGCACCGCCACCCGCGTTCCGTGCATCGAACCCTCCTCGTTCGGTAAACCAAACGCTGGAAAGCTATGACGCGGCGCTGAGCGTGTCAACGGTCAAGCCGGACCGATCCTTTCTCGCCATCGCGCCGAGGGCTCCGCGGTGGCGTCAGCTCTCTATCGCACAGGGGGCGGCAGGCACCGTCTCCGACAGGTGCAGCCGCTGGTCCGCGCGGTACTGGAGCAGCAGCACGGAGCGCACCTCCCCGTCGAGCGCCGTGTAGCTGTGCGGCAGCGAGGCGTCGAAACCGACGTAGTCGCCGGGGGCCAGCTCGACCTCGCTCCCCTCCACCCGCACGCCGAGCCGACCGGCCTGCACGATGGTGTGCTCGGTCCCCACATGGCCGAGCGAGTTCTGGCGCCGGCCGGACCGTACCCGCTGATCAAAGACCTCGAAGACGGCGTCGCCCGAGTCGACCCGCTGGAGGGGCCGCAGGTCGACGCCCGCACCGCTGAGCACCTCGGCCTCCTCGGCCCGTACAACGGTGAGGCCACCGGCCGGCCGGGTGTCCAGCAGGTCGGAGATGGGCACCTCCAGCACGCGCGACAGGCTGAACACCGTCTCGATGGTGGGGTTGCCCGCGCCCGACTCCAACTGCGACAGCGTCGCCTTGCCGATCTTCGAGCGCCGGGACAACTCGGAGATCGACAACTCCCGTTGGATTCTTGCCCGCCGGAGATTGACGGCCAGCATGCCCCGAATCGAACCCTCGCAGACGCTCACGCTCTCCCCCTTCTCACTTGCCTACGTTCGGTATAACGTACGACCCCTGAGTGGAGGTTTGTTCGCTATACCGATCAGGGTCGGATCACGTCCTGCGGATGGCAAGCCAGCCAGAACGAGAGGGGCAGGCGAGACGGGCGGCGAGGATCTCTTCGAACGCGGCGCGGCGGTCCACCCCGAGGGGGCGGAGGTCGCGGGCGAAGTGGGCCAGGGAGGGGAAGTGTTCGGGGTCGGCGCCGAGTACCGCGACGCGGAACAGCTCCATGCCCTCTGGCGGCACTCCGCCAGGAAAACGCCGCCGCGGCAACCTCTTCCTCGCGGGCCGAAGCGTGGTTCGTTCTCGCCGTCACTCGGCGCGCCCGCGTCAGGAAGTTGCGGAGCGCAGGCCGAGTTCCGTCTCGATGAAGCGGTTCAGATGGCGGCGGGCGTCCTGAGTGCTCAGCGGCGGGGTCTGGCGGAGCCGTTGCAGGGCCAGCCCGTCGGCGAGGGCTGCGAAACGGGCGGTGAAGCCGTCCAGGTCGTTGCAGGTGAACTCGCCGTCGGCGAGGCCGCGTTCAGCCAGCGTACGGATCTGCCGGTGCCAGCTCTCATAGCGCCGCTCCTGACCGCGGGCGAACGCCGGATCAGGGTGGTGTTCGCCGGCGTTCCAGTATTCGAACCACATCCGCCAGTGCCGGTCGGTGTCCTGGGTGAACAGGGCGTCGACGAGGAGCCGCAGCCCCTCGGCACCGTTGGTCGCCCGGTCAGCGGTCTCGCTGAGGGCCGCGTAGTACCGCTCTATCTGCAGCACCATGGCCTCCGAGAGGATCTCCTGGACGCTGCCGAAGTGGTAGGTGACCGTGCCGACCGACACCCCGGCCGCGCCGGCGACGTCCCGCACGCCGACCGAGGCGTACCCCCGCTCGGCGATCAGCGGAACGGCCGCCTCGACGATGAGGCGGCGGCGCACCTCAGTTGGTTGCCGCGTGCGGTCGGCGGCGGCAACGGCGCGGCGCGGGCTTCTCCCGCCGTTCATCCTGACGTCCTCGGGGTGGTGCGGTGCCATGCGCGCTCGGCCACTGTCTCGCCGTTCGCCCGTGCCTCGAGGTGACTGTCCATCACGAACTCCGCTGCCGTGGCCCTCAGTTCCGTCCGCGCGACGATCTCGGCGTCCCATTCCCCGCCGCGGGCCAGCCGGATTCTCCATGCGGAGACGGCCGAGGCCGACAGCGGGTCGTCGCTGCGCATACGGTACGTCTCCCGGGCGCTCTCCTCGTAGCGCAGCCCGTCAGGGTAGGTGCGGGAGCCGCCGTAGCGGGGATCGACCTCGAGCGTCCACTCTCCTGCCGCGACATCGTGGGTGACGAGCCGCTCGGGACGTGGCCGGTCCGGGGCGTCGTACGTCACCGGGAACGGCGGTGCCTGCTCGGGCTCCTCGAAGTGGACGGGCTCCTCTTCTCCTCGCTCCCCGGGTATTCGTACGGGCAGCAGGAGGGCGCTGCGTGCGGGGAGTACGGTCAGCTGCCCGTGCTCGCCGTGCGGCCACACCCACGGCCAGTACGCGTTCGAGAGGGCGACGCGGATGCGGTGGCCGGGCGGAAAGGCGTACCCGGTGGCACTGAGCTCGAACTCGACGTCTTCGTACGTTCCCGGGACCCACTCGACGGCCCGGTCCCGTCCGTGCCGGCTGAGCAGGTTGAGCACGCCCCGGGTGACGAGGGTGGACGAGCCGTCGGGAGCCACGTCGCAGAGGCGGGCGATCACGTGGGCGCGCGGGGTGGAGCTGTCCAGCCGGAGCCGGACCCGCGGCCGGCCGAGGATCTCGACGCGCCCGTCGAGCGGCTCCGAGTCGAAGCAGACCGCGCGGCCGTCCTCCTCCCGCTGGTCGGGCGGCAGGTCACTGGCATTGCCGAAGGGGAAGAAGCGGCCGGCATCGATGCCGGTGTGCTGCGGGGAGTGGACCACCAGAGGCGTGTCGTCCGTGCCCAGTAGGCGTTCCCACCGGCTCACCCTCGGCGAGGGCCAGACCGACTCGCCGACCCAGCGGCCCGGCATCACCTCGTGGGATGTGGCGGGCGGAACAGGGTCGTTGATCCAGGCCCGCAGCAGTGGCTCCCGCATCACCCCGGTGTCGGCCCCCTTGAGGTGCTGGTCCCACCAACGCAGGGTCTCCTGGAGGAAGCCGATGGCGGGCCCCGGGGGCAGTCCGCGGTCCGGATACTGGTGGGACCACGGGCCGATCAGCCCTCGGACGCGATCCTGCGGAAGGTGTCCGACGAGCCGTAGCACCGTGTCGCGGTACGGGTCGTTCCAGCCGCCGACGGCGAGGACGGCCGCGTCGATGGCGCCGTAGTCCTCGCACACGCTGCCGTGCCGCCAGTAGTCGTCCCGCTGCTGGTGGGCGAGCCAGGTGTGCAGGAAGGGTTCGAGCGCTTCGAGACGTTCGCGCCACATCGGCAGCCAGCGGTCGGCGCCGACGTTCGCCGGGTCCGGTGGGCGGGCCGCGAAGGCGAGCATGGTGCCAGCCCAGGCGAGCATGTCGATGCCGAGGACGGCGCCGCCGGTGTAGTGCACGTCGTTGTCGTAGCGGTCGTCGGTGGAGCAGACCGTCACGATCGCCTTGAGAGGGGCTGGGGCCAGGGCGGCGATCTGGAGCGCGTTGAAGCCGCCCCACGATATGCCGAACATGCCGACCTTGCCGGTGCACCAGGGCTGCTCCGCCAGCCAGTTGACGACATCGATGCCGTCAGCGAGCTCCTGCGCGTCGTACTCGTCGCCCGGCACACCCTCGCTGTCGCCGTGGCCACGGATGTCGACCCGGACGGAGGCATAGCCGTGGCCTGCGTACCAGGGGTGACGCTGGGCGTCGCGGGGCGCTGTCCAGTCGCTCTTGCGGTACGGGAGGTACTCGAGCAGCGCGGGCACGGGGTCGCCTTCCGCGTCGGCCGGGCGCCAGATGCGCGCGTGCAGTTGGACCTTCCCCTCCCGGGTGGGGATCCAGACGTCCTCCCGCACGACCTGGCGTTCGAACTGCTCGCGGTACTTCACGACTCTCCTTCGGTGCGGGGGATACCGGCAGGCCGCCAGCGCCGGACTCGGTGGCCGCGGCCGTGGTCGCTCCAGACACCGTCGGCGTCTGCTGCGTCGGCCCAGTCGGGTATGTCGTCGACGGGGGGCTGCGCGTCGGGGGCGGGCTCCAGTGCCGCCGCCATCAGCTCACGGGTGTAGGGGTGTCCGGGGTCGGCGAAGACGGCCTCGGTGGGGCCCTCCTCGACCACCACGCCGTGGCGCAGGACGAGCACACGGTCGGCGATGCCCCGTACGACGGCCAGGTCGTGGCTGATGAACAGGCAGGCCAGCTGCCGTTCCCTGCGCAGCTCGTCGAGCAGCCGCAGCACGTCGGCCTGTACCGAGACGTCCAGGGCCGTGGTGATCTCGTCGGCGATCAGCACGTCCGGCTCGCCGGCCAGCGCCCGTGCGATGCCGATCCGCTGCCGCTGGCCGCCGGAGAGCTGTGCGGGCAGCCGGTCGACGAGCGCCGGGTCGAGTTGTACGTCCCGCACCAGCTCGCGGGCCCGTGCGGTGGCCGCCCTGAGGTCCGGCGCTGTGCCGAAGAAGCGCAGGGGGCGGCGGATGGCGTTGCCCACCGAGCGGCGCGGGTTGAGGGAGGTGTCGGCGTTCTGGAACACCAGCTGCACCCGGCGCCGCAGGGCTGGTGGACGTTTGCGGGCGGCGCGTGCAAGGTCGCCCGTCTGGTGGGCCATCGTGCCGCCGGAGGGAGTGCGCAGACCGGCGAGGGCCCACGCAAGGGTGGACTTTCCGCTGCCGGACTCCCCGACGAGGGCGACGGTCTCGCCGCGCCGGACGTCGAAGGAAACGCCGTGCACGGCGCGGGCCGATCCGTAGTCCACGGTGACGTCCTGCGCGGAGACGGCCACAGGCGCTTCGGGTGACACCACGGCTCTGGCGTGGACCTCCCGTTCGCCGGTTCCGCTGACCAGGGCGAGCCCGTCGTCCGTCAGGCGCGGCACGCTGGCCAGCAGCCGCTTGGTGTAGGGCTGTTCGGGGTGGGAGAAGAGCCGTCGGGTGGGTGCCGACTCCACGACCCGGCCCAGCCGCAGCACGCTCACCTCGTCGGCCATCCGCGCCACGACACCGAGGTCGTGGCTCACCAGCAGCGCTGCAAGGCCGAGTTCGTCGCGCAGGGAGGCGACGAGGTCGAGAATGCCGCGCTGGGTGACGACGTCGAGACCGGTCGTGGGCTCGTCGAGGACGAGGACCTTGGGGCGGGCCGCCAGGGCCATGGCAATGGAGATCCGCTGCTGCTGGCCGCCGGACAGTTCGTGCGGGTAGCGGCGCGCGAGGTCGGCGGGCCTCGGCAGGCTGACCTGCTCCAGCAGGTCCAGCACCGGCACGTCGCCGCCGGCCTCCGCGATCTGCCGTCCGACACGCATGGACGGGGTGAGCGAGTGGCCCGCGTTCTGGGAGACCATCGCCACGGTCCCGCCGCGAAGCCGCCTCAACTCCCTGGGGGAGAGGGCGAAGACGTCATGGCCGTCCACCCGGACGACCCCGCCGTCCAGGCGCGAGCCGTGCCGCAGATGACCGAGCAGGGTGGCCGCGACAGTCGACTTGCCGCTGCCGGACTCGCCGACGAGGGCGAGCGTGCGTCCCTCGGCCAGCTCGAACGACACGTCCTGCACGACCGGGACGTCCCGTCCGCCCGAGCGGTAGGAGACGGAGAGGGAGCTGACGGAGACGAGAGGGCTCATCAGGATCCCTCCCTGATCCGGTCCACGCCCCAGGCTTTGGACAGGCCGTCGGCCGCGAGGTTGATTCCGACCACGAGTGTGGCCAGGGCGATGATCGGCGCGAGGCTCGCCATCGGGACGACGGTGATGGCGGTGCGGTTCTCGGCGACCATGAGCCCCCAGTCGGGGGTCGGCGGGTCGGCGCCGAAGCCGAGGAAGGACAGCGAGGAGATCAGCAGGACGACCCAGGAGGCCCGCATGGCGAACTCCACGCACACCACGTCGACGATGTTGGGCAGGACTTCCCGCCAGAGGATCGCCCAGGTTCCCTCCCCCCGGGCGCGGGCCGCGGTCACGTAGTCGGCGGGCACGACGGCGAGCGCCGCACCGCGCACCACCCGTACGACCTGCGGCACGAACACCACGGCGACGGCGCAGACGATGACCGTGTAACCGGTCCCCAGCACGGTCACGACGACGAGCAGCGCGAGGATCGCCGGTATCGAGAGCACCGCGTCCAGCACCCGGCCCAGGATGTCGTCGAACCAGCCTCCGCGCAGGGCCGCAGCACAGCCGATCACCGTGCCGAGCACGACCCCCAGGACAGTGGAGGCGGCGGACACGCCGAGCGCGTACCGGCCGCCGTACAGCACCCGGGCAAGGACGTCCCTGCCGTACTGGTCCGTACCGGCCCAGTGTTCCCACCCGGGGCCGAGGAGCGCATGCGAGGGGTCGTTGGCGATGGGGTCGTACGACGTCAGCAGCGGGGCGAGCAGCGCGACCAGCACATGGACGCCCACGATGGCGAGGCCGACGACCGCGGTGCGGGAGGAGCGCAGAGTGCGCCAGGCACGCGCTGTGCGCGCCCCCACGGTCGCGGGTGCGGGGGGCGGTGCGGTGTCGAGGGTGGTCATCGGGTCCTCCCGCGCGTACGGAGCTTGGGGTTGAGGGCCATGGCGGCGAGGTCGGCTGCGAGGTTGCACACGACGTAGACGACGGCGCTGATCAGCGCGACGGCCTGGATGACGGGCAGGTCGCGGTTCTGTACCGAGGTGAGCAGCAGCTTGCCGATGCCCGGATAGTTGAAGACGTTCTCGACGACTGCGACCCCGCCCACGAGCCAGGCCACGTTCAGGGCGATCACATGCAGGGTGGGCAGGAGGGCGCCGGGCAGGGCGTGCCGGGTGACGACCCGCCAGGTGGACAGGCCCTTGAGCCTGGCCGTGGTGACGTACTCGCTCGCCATCACATCGATGACCGACGTACGGGCCATGCGGACGATGTACGCGGCCATGACGATCGCCAGCGAGAGTGCGGGAAGCCAGACGGCGGGCAGCAGTTGGCCGACGCTCGCGTCGGGGCCGTACAGAACGACGGCGGGGAACCACGGCAACGCGATCGAGAAGCACAGCACCAGCACCGTGGCCACCACGAACTCGGGGATGCTCATGCCGACGAGACCGACGGTCGAGATCAGATGGTCGGCCCAGCGGTCGCGGTACAGACCGGCGACGATGCCCAGCACCAGTGACCCGGTCACCGCGAACAGCACTGTGACCAGGGCGATCAGTGCAGAGTTGCCGAGGTATCCGGCCACTTCGCCGGCGACGGGCTTTCCGGAGACCAGGGAGGTGCCGAAGTCCCCGTGCAGGGCGGCCTGCACCCAGTCGGCGTAGCGCTCCCAGGCCGGCCGGTCGAGCCCCAGCTGCCGGCGCAGTCCGGCCACGGCGTCGGGTGTGGCGTCCTTGCCGAGGATCTGGGTGGCGACGTCGCCGGGCAGGGCCTGGACGGCGAGGAAGACGAGGACGGAGGCCAGCAGCAGGGTGCCGAGGGCTGACGCCGTGCGACGGGCGATGAACGAGAGCATGCTCAGGCTCCCTTCAGGCCGATGGCAAGGTAGTCGAACTCGAACCCGTGCTCGGCATATCCGCGTACGTTGCGGGAGATCCCGACGAGCCGGTCGGCGAACATCGGGGTGATCGCCCCGCCCTTCTCGATCACCATCGTCTGCCCCTCGCCGTAGAGCTCGCGGCGCCGCTTGTCGTCGGTCTCGGCGCGGGCGCGGTCGAGCAGCGCGTCGAAGTCCTTGTCGGACCAGGCGGTCTCGTTGTACGAGGACCCGCTGCGGAAGATCTGGGTGAAGAGCTGGTCGACGGGCCGGCCCGTGTACCAGTAGGTCGCCATCAGCGGCTTCTTCATCCAGATCTGCGTGTAGTACGAGTCCGCGGCTGCCGTCTTGACCCGGACGCGGATGCCGGCCCGCCGGGCGGAGTCCTGGTAGGCCAGCGCCATGGGGGTGAACACCGGGTCGTAGGAGGAGGTGTAGAGGTCGACGGTCAGCCCCTCGTGGCCCGCCTTCTTCAGCAGGTGGCGGGCCTTGTCGGGGTCGTGCTCGGGGTGCGCCGGGATGTGCAGCGGGTCGTTGGGCGGCACGGGGTTGTCCCAGCCGGCGGTTCCGGCGCCCTGCAGCGCGACCTTGATCATGTGCTCGGGGTCGTAGGCGAGCTTCATCGCCTGGCGCACGCGTACGTCCGTGAAGGGCTTCTCCGTCGTGAGCATCGGCAGCACGTACCACTGGGAGTTCTTCACGCGGACGATGGTGGCGCGGTCCGACGCCGCGACGACGCGGGCCGTCGCGAAGTCGAGATTGGTCTGCGAGAGCAGGTCGACCTGGCCTGCCAGCAGAGCATTGGCGCGGGCCGACATGTCGGCCACGGAGGAGAAGGCGATGACATCGAGAACCGGACGCCCGGCCCAGTGCTCCTCGAACGCGGTGACCCGGCCAGGGCCCGCCGGCGCGAACGACTCCAGCTTGAAGGGGCCGGTGCCGATGCCGGTGCGGCCGATGGACGTCCCGCTCCCGTCCGGGATGACGTAGCAGTTGTAGTGCGTCAGCAGGCTGGGGAACTCGGCGTTCGGTGACTTCAGCGGGACGACGAGCGTGTGGGCGTCGGGGGTGCGCAGCGTCTTCGGGTCGACGAGCGGGGCGAGGACGGCCGCCTGCGGGGACGTGGTCGCCTTGTCGAGGATGTGGCGCAGGGTGTACGCGGCGTCGGCCGAGGTGAACCTGCGGCCGTTGTGGAAGGTGACGCCCTTACGGAGGCGGAATATCCAGGTTCGAGCCTTGGCGTCCGCTTCCCAGGACTCGGCGAGGTCGGGGACGAGGTCGCCGTCCGCGTCGACGCGGACGAGACGGTTGTACAGGGCGCCCAGGTACTCGTACGCCGACAAAGAGCTCGCCGGGTCGAGCGTCTCGGCGTCCGACGCGGGCGGGCGGGCTATTCGCAGGGTGCCGCCGCGGTCCGGTGCGCCCTTCGGCGCCGCCCCCGGCAGGGCGGCGGTGGCCGCTGTGCCCGTGCACCCGGACAGCAGCCAGGACGCACCGAGGCCGGCGGCGCCGGCGAGCAGTGACCGCCGTCCTGGGCGGTGGGTGTCGGTCATGGGGCAACCGTCCTCCCCGCTATTCGTTCAGCTGAACGATTGAGTGAAGTGCGTGAACGATAGCGGGCCGACGGTTTCCAGCCAACCCTCAGGTGCGGAAAAGTCAGAGCGCGGGGAGGAAAAGGGATATACCGGGTTGGGTGGGCCGGGTGCCCGGCGCCCGCGGAGGTGCCTGCTCGCCGCATCGGCGGATGTCCGCGGATGTCCGCGGCCGGGCTCGGGCGGACTCGGCGGGCTCGCCGCTTCGTGGCGAGATCTGCCTGTTGCCTCTTCATCGGCCGGCTCGGTGGGGCCCGCGACGGGTGGTGCGCGAGTGGCATGATCGAGGGATGTCAGAACGTTTGGTTGCGGCTTGTGACGGTGCCGCCAAGGTCAATCCCGGGCCTGCGGGCTGGGCGTGGGTGCTTGCTGACCCTGCGGGCAGCCCGCAGCGCTGGGAGTCGGGTCCGCTGGGCCGTACGACGAACAACGTGGCCGAGTTGACCGCACTCGCGGAGTTGTTGGAGGCCACCGATCCGGCCGTGCCGCTGGAGATCCGGATGGACTCGCAGTACGCGATGAACGCGGTCACCAAGTGGATCGCGGGGTGGAAGCGCAACGGCTGGCAGACCGCATCCAAGAAGCCCGTGGCCAACAAGGACCTGGTCGTCCGTATCGATGCCTTGCTCGAAGGCCGCGATGTGGTCTTCCAGCACGTTCTCGCCCACCAGGTGAACGGCGACCCGCTCAATGCCATCGCTGACGCCGCTGCGAGCACCGCGGCCACCGAGCAGGCCCCCGCAGGCACCGCACACGGCGCCACCGGCATTCCGCAGCCGAGCCCCGCGACCGAAGACAAGCCCCGCTCCGGCAAGGCGCGTACCCGCCGCTTGCCGCGTGGCGGGGCGGGTCCGGTGATCACAGCGAAGTTCCCCGGCCGCTGCGGGCACTGCAAGTCCCGTTATGAGACGGGCGAGCAGATCGCCAAGATCGCGTCAGGCTGGGGTCACCGGGCCTGCCGCGACAGCGCGACCCCGTAGCGGAAAGGCCAGCGGAAGCAGCGGGAACGAAGAGCGGCACCCATGTGAGGCGGAGAAGACGCGCCCAGGCAACGAGTGCTCGCACCAGGGAAGGTGGGCGCTTCGCGGGGAGGTCCTTGCCGTGCCACGGGGTGAGTTCCTAACGGACGTCAAGCCCGTTGTGGTGTTCTTCGGGCGGCATTCGTAGGCTGGTTTGCAGACGAGCCGGCTGCCGGAGCGCTGAGCGACTCCTGATCGCGTCGGCTCGTCGTGTTTGCCTTGAGGCGTTGGCTGCGCCTGCGGATCAGTGTCTTGGCGCGGTCGGTCTTGTCGATCTTGTATTGGGTGGCGCAGATGGCACGGCCTTCGGCTTCGCTGATCTCGCGGCCGTCGGTGTCCCGGAGCTCGTAGAGGGTGCCGTTGCGCCAGCACGCGGCAAGTCGTGTGATCAGCATCGCGGCGAGAGTGCAGAGGGCGGAGTTGTGGTGCTTGCCCTTGTTGACCACCAGGTCGTGGTAGCGGCTGGCCAGGGTGGGGTCGACATGGCGGGCCAGATCGGCGGCCTTGAACGCGGTTTCGCGTAGTCCCGGGTCGCCTGCCCGGGTGGGCGGTCCGTGACGCCCGGTCAGCCCGGACTGGCTGACCCGGGGCACCAGTCCGGTGAAGGAGCGGATGGCTGCGAGGCTGGCGAACCGGTTGGGGTCACCCAGGCGTCCGAGGATGCCCGCTGCCGTGATGACGCCCAGGCCCGGCCCGGAAGCCATGATCTGGCCGGGGTCGGCTTCTTCGTAGCTGGGCCTCGGCGGCGATGTCCTCGGCCAGCTCGGCGTAATCGAGCAGGCCGTCGGGCCAGAGCTTGAGGGTCTCGCGGGCCGCATCCGTGATCTTCTCGGCGCGGTCCTCGCGCCACTGTCCGC